>CAZUCY010000004.1:0-57024 GCA_964618785.1 uncultured Ignavibacteriaceae bacterium
TTGGGGGAACGTTTTTTCTACAACCTGCCTACCTGCAGGCAGGTAATGTCATCCCGATGGGATTCCAGATGTTTTGTGAGATAATAATATATTTAATCATTTTTTTTGAATATTTTTGATTTTATGATAACTACTTTTATAATATATGCTGGAAGTTAATAATCTAACTAAGACGTTTAAAGACACGGTCGCCGTAGATGATATCTCTTTTAATGTGGAGCCCGGAAAAATATTCGGGCTGCTGGGTCCTAACGGCGCAGGTAAAACAACAATTATCCGTATAATACTTAATATCATCAAACCTTCGTCAGGGACGATTCTTTTTGAGGGCAGACCTTTTACAAAAGAATTCTTCAATGCTGCGGGTTACCTTCCCGAGGAAAGAGGACTGTATAAAAAAAGCAGAGTTTTAGATACTTTGCTGTACTTTGCAGGCTTAAAAAATATGAATAAAAAATCTGCAATTACCGAATCCATAAAATGGCTAAGCAAGCTTGGCATAGAAAATTATAAAAACAAAAAGATTGAGGAATTATCAAAAGGCAATCAGCAGAAGGTTCAATTTATAGCTTCGGTAGTTCATAATCCCAAATTATTAATTTTTGATGAGCCGTTTGGCGGATTTGACCCGATTAATCAGCAGATAATAAAAGATATATTACTTTCATTTGTTGATTCCGGAAAAACCATTATTTTATCCACACACCAGATGGATACGGCAGAAAAATTATGCTCTGATATTTTTTTAATCAATAAAGGTAAAGAAGTCTGCAGCGGAAGCCTTTGGCAAATTAAAAAGAAATCCGGGGCAAATACAATCAGGATAGAATTTGCAGGCGATTCTTCATATCTTAATTCAAATCCTTATGTTTCGCATATAGACAGCTACAGCAATTATGCGGAAGTTCAGTTAAAAGATAATATCCTGCCGTATGATTTTTTAAGAACAATAATAGATAAGATTAATATCAATCAATTTTCCATTATCGAGCCTTCATTAAATAAAATATTTATAGACGCTATAAAGGGGAATTCTTATTAAATGAATAAAGCTTTTATCATTGCAAAGTGGGAATACCTGGAAAAAATAAAGACCAAGACGTTTATTATTTCGTTATTCCTTACACCTATCATTATTATAGGTTTTGCCTTAGCGCCCACTCTTATTTCAAACCGGCAGGATGATACTACAAAAGTAATCGGCGTTATAGATACTTCAGGGAAGTATTTTACACCGCTATTACGGAATGTTGAAAAATATAAGCTTACCAACGGTCAGCCGAATTATTTACTGATAAATTTAGCCGGAAGGGATAAAAATTTTACCGGTATAAAGAAATCAGCAGATGAGAACACACTTTCAGGAAAACTTGAAGGTTATCTTTTAATCCGGGAATATTCTAATGATTCAACTAAAGCTGAATACAGGAGTAAAAACTCGGGAAATTTTAAAGATCTGGGTATCTTAAGGGAAGCATTTAACAATACGCGTATTGAATTAAAATTATCCGAAGAAGGAATAAACCCATCCCTTATGAAGTTTATTTCAAACAGCGTTGATATTAAAGCACTCAAAATTGAAAAAGGGGGAGAAGAATCCCCATCGGATTTTCTTATACTTTTTTTTACGTCGTTTATATTCATAATTCTTTTAATGATGATGGTAATTTCATCGGGCGGAATGCTTATAAGAAGTTTAGTGGAAGAAAAATCGAATAAATTAATAGAGATCATAATTTCGAGCTGCACACCGAATGAATTGCTTGCGGGTAAAGTTTTAGGGCTTAGCGGCTTAGGATTAACGCAAGTATTTATATGGACTCTAATCGGCGCAGCTCTGGCAAGTTCGGCAATATTACCGCGCGAAGTTTTTAATCATATTTTACCCGTATTATTATTTTTTATTTTAGGGTTTGTTTTTTACTCTGCAATTTATGTCGGCATCGGTTCAATTGTAACAACCGAGCAGGAAGCACAGCAAATTACAAGTTATTTAAGTTTAGCAATGATTTTGCCGGCAGCCTTTGCATTGCCGGCAATTGAAAATCCCAATTCAGCATTTGTTCATATTTTATCATTTATACCATTTACCATTCCTGCAATAATGATCCTTAGGTTTAATATTGGTCCAATCCCGGTATGGGAAGTGTTAGTTTCCATAGCCATAATGGCTGCGTCGATATATTTATCAATCATTGCGGCAGGCAAAGTATTCAGGGTAGGGATATTATCTTACGGAAAACGTCCGGCTTTAAAAGAAGTAATAAGCTGGCTAAGAGAATAATATTTGTATAAACGAAAACATATTTCAAAATTAATAAATTCTTAAACCCGAATGCTTTATTTAGAATCTGCAATTGCAGCCGCGCTCCCTATGTTAGTCTACCTGATTATTATCCGGAAGTACGACAGATATGACAGAGAATCAACGGGCATAATCCTGCAAAATTTTTTATGGGGAGGACTTGGAGCCGTATTTTTTGCAATAATAGGAAGCAGCCTGCTTTATTACATGCTGTCATATTTTATTCAGAATCAAAGGCAGTTAGAAAGGACTGAAGTAATTCTTATCGCTCCGTTTGTGGAAGAAATGACAAAGGGTTTATTTCTTCTTATTGTTTTTTCCAATAAAAAATTTGATAAAGTAACCGATGGACTAATATACGGAGGAGCCATCGGACTTGGCTTCGGGATGACGGAAAACTTTCTTTACTTTATCGCATACGGCAGTACGGCTTTTTCAGGATGGATAACAATAGTAGTTATAAGAACGCTCTTTTCCGGAGTAATGCATTGCGCAGCGACGGCTATTTTCGGCGCTTTCTTAGAATATTCAAAGTTTAAAAATATTTTTTATAAAATTATTTTCCCGCCTATAGGGATCTTTATTGCAATATCCATTCATTTTGCGTGGAACTATTGCGTAAGTTTAGAATCGACTACACTTATTGGTTTTATATTTGTATTTTTCACTATAATAATTTTTATTATTATTTTATCGGCTGCGCTATTTAGTGAAAAAAGAATTATCTACAGGGAATTATCAGAAGAGGTTATGAACGGTTTAATACCTGCAGAACATATAGAAATTTTAAATTCATCAAAACGGAACAAGCCAGGCTGGGTTGATGAAAGTATAAGGAAATTATATATCAGAACGGCTGCGGTTTTGGCATTAAGGAAAATGGAATTAAAAAGCTCAAAAGGGTTAAGCAGAAAATTTTATGAAAGGGATATTGAACATTACAGGTCTTTTATACAGAATCTGCTTGCGCAATCTCAGATGAAATAAAACATGAAAACGAATTCTTCTATTTATTTATTTTCAAATTCTCCGAGATTCAATAAAGAAGCGGCGCCGGATTTTGAATCATTCGGAAGAGACGACTCTCTTTTATTATATTCATCGTTAATTTTGAACCATAAAGAAATTCTGGAACAATTGCCCGGCGCTATAAATTTAATTTCCTGTTTTGATAATACCGATAAGGATTTTTTACCCGAAGAATTAAAGAAAAGCCGGTTTCAATTTATATTCGGCGATACGGCTGAAAAGAAAGAGCTGCTTAAAATAATGTCGGATAAATATTTTAACGACAGCGTTAATAACTTAATTATCCTTGCCGATTCAATAGGCATTACCTGCGAAGACATACAAAAAGCCTTTAACCTGCTTCAAATAGAGGATGAAGTAATAGTTATCGGTAAGACTAATAATAACCAAATCGCTTTTATAGGATTTAATTCCTTTAATAAAGAATTATTTTTTGATATTACATGGGATAATCTGACATACGATTACCTGCTTTCAAAAGTGAATAAACATGAAAATTTAATTCATGTATTGGGGAATTATATGCTGATTAATTCAATTATAGATTTTAGGAATCTGTACGCCGAATTATCAAAAAAAGAAAGCCTTGCATACTGCAGCCGGGTTATACACGAAAGATTTACAAATCTATTCATTGAATACAAGGAACTTCTTAAATGAAGCCTGTAGGAATTTTCGGCGGATCGTTTGATCCGATTCATACCGGGCACTTAATAGCCGCACAAGCAGTAAAAGAGATAAGGAATCTTGAAAAAATAATTTTTATCCCGGCGTTTACTTCGCCGCATAAAACCGGTTCGGAAAGTTCAAACGGCAAGCATAGATTAAATATGATACAGCTTTCGACACATGATATTCCGTACTTCGATTATTCGGATATAGAGATAAAGAAAGAATCCGTATCATATACAATTGATACTCTTTCGGCATTAAAAAAAAGATATGAAAATATTGAATTAATCATAGGCTACGATAATATTATTGATTTCAGCACATGGAAAGAGCCCGATAAGATTTTAGAACTTACAAAGCTGATTGTATTAAGAAGGAAAACACCGGTTGAACCGGCGGCGGCAGATAAATATTTTCATACTGCAATCTTTGTTGATACGCCGGAAATAGAGATAAGTTCCAGTGAAATCAGACAGAGGGTTGCAGATAATAAGCCCATTGATTTTCTTGTCCATCACAAAGTAAAAGAATATATTACTAAATTTAAATTATATAAAAAGGATTACGCATGAAGATTCTTGTTACGGGAGGCGCCGGATTCATAGCTTCCCATATTGCAGACGCTTTTATCAATGAAGGTCATAAAGTTTTCATTTTAGATAATCTTGCCACAGGGTTTGAGAAAAATATAAACCCAAAAGCAGTTTTTTTAAAAGCCGATATTTGTGATAAAGATATTTCTAAATTTTTTGAAAAAGAAAAGTTTGATTTAGTCGACCATCATGCCGCACAAATGGATGTACGCCGTTCCGTAGCCGATCCTTCTTTTGATGCAAATACAAATATTCTCGGAACGATAAATCTACTTCAAAATTGTATTGCGCACGGAGTAAAGAAATTCATATTTGCTTCAACGGGAGGCGCAGTATACGGCGAGCAAAGTTATTACCCGGCAGATGAAAATCACCCGCTTGCTCCCCTTTCACCATACGGAATATCCAAGCTTGCCGTAGAAAAATATTTATACTTTTTTAAGGTTCAATATAATTTTAATTATACTATACTCCGCTATGCAAATATTTTCGGACCAAGACAAAATCCATTCGGGGAAGCGGGCGTAGTGGCAATTTTTACAAGCAAATTATTAAACGGAGAGCAGCCTGTTATTAACGGCACCGGGCGGCAAACGCGGGATTATGTATTTGTTGAAGATGTTGTAAAGGCAAATTTGCTTGCGCTAAAAGATGCAAGCAGCGATATTTATAACGTCGGCACAGGTAAAGAAACAACGGTAAATGATATTTTCAATCTTCTTAACGGGATTATAGGAAAAGGACAGGAAGAAAAACACGGGCCTGCAGCCGCCGGCGAACAAATGCGGAGCGTAATAACTTCTGAAAAGATGTTCCATAAGTTCAACTGGAAGCCTTCCACAAAATTGGAAGACGGATTAGAAAAGACTGTGGAGTATTTCAGGGCAAATATAAAAGCGTGAAGTTTTTACATTTCCACGGCTATTGAAGTTGCAAATAATAATTCCCATATTTTAAAGTTTAATGTTGGAGTTATTCAGCCTTAATGGATTTTAAGCCTTTGCATTTTTTTACGTCAAAATATTTGCTAATAATTACAATTCTAATCATTTTAGTCAGTTCAAGTTCATTCCCCCAACAAAGCAGGCTATACAAAGCAATCAATTATATTTCTACTTTCATTTCTTCGGATTACTTCAATGATTTAAAGAAAACAAATAATGATTTAGCGTTAGCCGATACAATTTATCTCCGGATGCTGAAATATGAAAATTATGATTATTTAAATACATTATTTGAATTAACATTTGCGGTGATACCTTATAATAAAGTACATGTCAGAATCCCGATTATTAATAGTATAGTAATATACCGGCTTCCCTGCGCACCGGATAGCATATACCGTAAGAAAAATAATAACCTGCCGAAACGTTTTTTCTTTGACACACCTGCCGATAATTACGGGGATAAAGATAAACTTGCGCATTTTTTCGGCAGCGCATACATATCTTACGCGCAAAGCATTTTTGATTTAGGCAATCTAATTGGTTATTTTGTAGAAGTGTTTGAAGAAAATTTTGAAGTGCAGGACGCAATAGATCCAAGGGATTTGCAGACTAATACTTTAGGAAATATTTTCGGGGAGATGTTAAAGAAAGATAAAAATATCCTCCCCTCACAGGTTATGATAATTCGTTCACTATTATTCTTAAGATTTCACTTATGAGCTCAATATTAATTATAGACGATGAAAAGGAAATTTGTGAAAGCATAAAAATGATCCTTGATTACGAGCATTACACAGTAGATTATTCTACCGGCGCGCCCGAAGGGATTGAAAAGCTTTTTGCAAACAAATTTTCATGCTTACTGCTTGATATTCAAATGCCGGGAATGAACGGATTTGAAGTTTTAAAAAAAATAAGAGAGAATAATTCCTCAACCCCGGTAGTTATAATTTCCGCACACGGTAGTATTGAAAATGCAATAAAAGCAACCAGGCTTGGGGCATTTGATTTTATAGAAAAACCGGTTGACAGGGATAAACTTTTAATTAGCGTTAGAAATGCGGTAGAACAATATAAATTATTAAATGAAAACGCTGAAATAAAACACATTTTAGAGCCGGATACGGAAATTTTAGGTAAAAGCAAAGCAATACAAAACATTCTTGAACTTATTGACCGGATTGCGCCGATAGATACGCGTGTTTTGATTACGGGCGAAAACGGCACCGGGAAGGAACTTGTTGCAAGAGCGCTTCATAATAAAAGCCCGAGAAAAAATAAACCTTTTGTGGAGGTTAACTGCGCGGCAATACCAAATGAACTAATCGAATCTGAATTATTCGGGCATGAGAAAGGATCATTTACCGGCGCATTTCAACAGCGCATTGGAAAGTTTGAGCTTGCAAATAAAGGCACAATATTTCTTGATGAAGTCGGCGATATGAGTCTTCAGGCACAGGCAAAAGTTTTAAGAGTAATTGAAGACAACAAAATCGAACGCGTAGGGAGCGCTAAAAAGATTGAAGTGGATGTGAGAATTTTAGCGGCAACCAATAAGAATTTACCCGATGAGATTGAAAAAGGAAATTTCCGTGAAGATCTTTTTCACAGGCTGAATGTGATACCCGTTCAAATTCCCCCTCTCCGGGAAAGAATAGAGGATATAACTATATTAGTCCGTCATTTTGCAAGCGATATTACCGTAAAGCATAAAAAGCCCGCCGTAATATTTACAGATGATGCGTTGAAGTTCCTGCAGTCATTATCATGGAGCGGCAATATACGGGAATTAAGAAATGCCGTTGAAAGAATAATAATACTAACTGATAAGAAAGAGCTCACAGGAAAAGATATTGAATTTTTAGTTACGGGCGGTAAAAGCTCATTAGGAGATATAATAGATACAAGCAATTCTTTCCAGGAATTCAAGGATAAATCCGAAAAGGCATTTATTATTAAACAATTAAAGGCAAATGACTGGAATATAAGTAAAACTGCCGAAGCGCTTGAAATTCAGAGAAGTCATTTATACAATAAAATAAAGAAATACGGAATAGAGAAGGCAGAATAATTTAACCGGAGGTTTACCTATATGGGAGATACTATTTTTTCTAAAATTATTAAAAGGGAGATACATGCAGATATTGTTTACGAGACAGAAAATGTACTGGCATTCACGGATATAAATCCACAGGCGCCGGTTCATATTTTAATTATTCCTAAAATAGAAATTCCTAAAGTTACCGACATCGACGGGAAAAAACATTCACAGCTTTTAGGCGAACTTTTTGACGCGGCTAATAAGCTTGCTAAAGATTTTAAAATTGACCAGGACGGTTTCAGGCTCGTCTTCAACTGCGGAGTTAACGGCGGGCAGGATGTATATCACCTTCACATGCACTTACTCGGGGGAAGGAAAATGGCATGGCCTCCGGGATAAGAACTTATTCTGCATCTTTCAGAATTTTTTCCACCTTTTTCATAACTGTTAAATAACCGGGCAGCTTACTATTTATTTCATCAAAATATTCCTCATTGTAAATATGACTCAGCTTATTCCGGTCATCAAGCATGTTCAGCATTATTTCATATTCTTCCTGTGAGATTGCTTTCAACAAATAAAACTCCTTGATTGCATGTTTGGGAGATTTGGCATCAATGCTATGGAAAAAATATAAATAATTTTTAATTGCCTTCCATGTAAGCTCACTGCTGTATTCAAATTTTTGTATTCTACCGTTTTTAATAACGTCGGAAACTTCTTTATTATATTCCGCCAAGCTAATATTTAAAGAGTTTTCAAAGCCCGTAATTGCCTTGATCAATGATTCAAGTTTAAGTTGAAATCTATCCCTCTGTTCCATATAATTATTTTTTCTGCCGCTATTTTTTTTAATTTAGAATTTACCTTTGAAAAATCCGTAATGTCTATATGATAAGGCACAACTGATTCTTCAATCGCATCATTTATTTGTCTTATCAGGGTGTTATCAATTTTTACCGAGCTCCATAATCCAATGTCAATATCGGAATCATGTCTTGCATCGTTTGCCGCCCGTGATCCATATAAAAAAACAGATATTTTTTCTTTGTCCACAAGGCTTAAAATTATTTCTTTTGTAATTTCAACGTATTTGTTATTTGTTTCAAACATGATACTTAAAATAATACTTTTAAAAATAATAATTAATTTTGCCTAAAAATACATATATGGAATGTTATGTGCTACTATTCCACTATTTTAAATTTTACTCCGGCTGTAATCCATTTTCCGGGCAGGAACGCCAACAGCCTGCGCCTTAAAATGCGAACAAAAGTTTTTTCCGACGTCTAAAATTATTATTTTTGAAAAGATTATTTAAATAATCTCAAAATAACATTCAGCATTATAACTCTAAGAGATCATTAAAAATGAAAAGAACTGCATTAAATAAATACCGCTTCTTTGATCCGGACAAAGCCATAAGAAAAATTGCTTATGAACTTTATTTACAAGTTAAGAATTTGCCGATAATAAGTCCGCACGGACATGTTGATCCAAAACTTTTAGCAGAAAACGAACCATTCCCCGATCCATCGGAACTAATAATTATTCCCGACCATTATTTGTACAGAATGTTATATTCGCAGGGAATTCCGCTTGAATCACTCGGCATCCCCTCAATTGACGGAACTGAAGTAGAAAAAGACAGCCGAAAAATCTGGCAAATATTCGCAGATAATTTTTATCTTTTTAACGGGACGCCTTCAAGCATTTGGCTTCAATATCAATTTACAGAAATTTTCGGTATCCGGGGAAAATTGAATTCTGAAAACGCAATGGTTATATACGATCTCATCAGGGAGAAATTACAAAGCAAAGAATATTTACCCAGAGCGCTTTTTGACAGATTCAATATTGAAGTATTGAGCACGACCGACGGCGCTTCCGATAATTTAGAACATCATAAAAAAATTAAAGAATCAGGCTGGAACGGTAAGGTACTGCCCTGCTTTCGCCCTGATGCGGCAGTCAACATTACTGCAAAAAATTGGAAAAGAGAAATTGACAGATTAAGCAGCGCAAGCGGAATAGATATTTGTTCGTATAAAAAATATATTCAAGCTATAAAGAATAGAAGAGAATTCTTCAAATTGATGGGCGCTGTTTCTACCGATCAAGGAGTAGAAAGTTCTTATACACATAAGTTAAGCGAAAATGAATGTGAAGCAATATTCCAAAAAGCTCTTAAAGGAGATGCGACCGGAGAAGATTCAAAAATGTTTACCGCTAATATCCTTATGGAAATGGCAAAAATGAGCATTGAGGACGGACTTGTAATGCAAATCCATCCGGGGGCTATGCGAAATCATAATTTAGAAATATTTAACAAATTTGGTTCCGATAAGGGAGCAGACATCCCGGTTAAAACAGAGTACACAAAAAATATGTATGAATTTTTAAATGAATTTGGAAACAATAAGAATTTAACGGTCATTATTTTTACGCTGGATGAGACGACATATTCAAGAGAGCTTGCGCCTCTTGCAGGGCATTATCCCGCATTAAAATTGGGCCCGGCATGGTGGTTCAATGACAGTATAGAGGGAATGGCAAGATTCAGAGAAAGCGCGACTGAAACCGCCGGAATTTATAATACTGCCGGGTTCAACGATGATACAAGAGCATTTCTTTCAATCCCTGCAAGGCATGATCTTTCCAGAAGAATTGATTCAAACTTTCTTGCGGGAATGGTTTCAAGGCATATTATCTCAAAAGATGAAGCAGTCAGTATGGGAAAGGCGCTTGCTTATGATTTAGTAAAGAAAGCATATAAACTATAGATTTACCGCATAGGCATCAACTTAACAATTATGTTTTTAATTAGAATTTGTATAAACATTATAAGCCGCAGGCTTACAGGTTATTTTTGGCATAAAACGAAAGTTATTTATAACGCAGCTTAATGAAATCTTAATAACTGCGCGAGGTGAGTTAATAATATGAATTTGAAATATTTAAAGATACATAACAGCGATAATGTAGTAGTGGCAGTTGAAAGAATAGCAGCTGGTGAAAAAATTCTATTTGAAGGTAATGAGATTATCTTAGCAGAAGCAGTAAACAAAGGGCATAAGATAGCTATCGACAATATTAAAGCAGGTGAAAGAATAATTAAGTATGGGCATGTAACCGGCAGCGCTGTACGGGATATTAAAAAGGGCGAATGGGTTCATTCGCATAATCTAAAGACAAACCTCAGTGATTTAGCTGAATACCACTATAATCCGGTAAAGTATAATACTACAAAGAGCGCAAAAGAAGTTCCAACATTTTCCGGCTACAAAAGAATGAACGGGAAAGCGGGTACAAGGAATGAAATATGGATCATCAATACAGTGGGCTGTGTTAATACTACGGCAGAAAGAATAGCAAGGATTGCAAATGAAAAATTTAAGTCGGAGAATTTTGACGGTGTATTTTCTTTTTCACATCCTTACGGATGCAGTCAGCTTGGCGATGATCTTACAAACACACAAAAAATTCTTGCCGGGTTAGTTAATAATCCCAATGCAGGCGGAGCGCTAATACTTGGGCTTGGATGTGAAAATAACCAGATGAGTTCCCTGTTGAGCCTGACCGGCAGTGCAGACAAAGAAAGGATAAGAAGTTTTAACTCGCAGGATGTTGGAGATGAAATTGAAACAGGTATCAATAATATTGAAGAGTTATTTCAGATAATAAAGAATGATAAACGGGAAGAAATACCAATATCCGAATTAGTAACCGGTGTTAAATGCGGCGGTTCGGATGGATTTTCGGGTATCACCGCCAATGCACTTGCAGGCAGGATAACCGACCTGATTACCTCATACGATGGTACGGTATTACTTACGGAAGTACCGGAAATGTTCGGCGCCGAACAGGAATTGATGAACAGGGCAAAGGATGAATATACTTATAATAAAATAGTTTCTATGATAAACAGCTTTAAAAAATACTTTACCAATCATAATCAGCCGGTTTATGAAAATCCTTCACCAGGGAATAAGGAAGGCGGATTAACGACGCTTGAAGAAAAATCGTTAGGCGCTATCCAAAAAGGAGGAACATCGCAGATAACCCGTGTATTAGATTATGGTGAAGTAATTTCCAGAACACCAGGGAACGGGCTGGTATTGTTAAAAGCTCCCGGCAATGACGGTGTTTCGTCTACCGCTATGACGGCAAGCGGCGCTGCAATACTGCTGTTTACTACAGGAAGAGGCACACCACTTGGCTTCCCAGTTCCTACGATAAAGATATCTTCGAATACAGATATTTATAATAAGAAGCCTGACTGGATAGATTTTAATGCAGGCAGACTGCTTGAAAGTGAAAAAGATATTGACCGGCTGGCAGATGAATTATTCAGATTTATCATTGACACAGCATCCGGGAAAATAAAAACTAAAAACGAGCTTAACGGTTACAAAGAAATAGCGATTTGGAAAGAAGGAGTGACTTTATGAAAGGATACACTTCCATTTGATTTTCTAATAATCAATTCGACCGTCATCAGCCATAAACCATTCAAACAAAGACAAAAAGGTATAACGGTAGTAATTTCATATCTCTATTTAAGCAGCCCATGACTGCCTCAAAGGGCGGCTATGCCAAAGTTAAGGACCGCTATATTGATCGACTTATATAAATTTAATCCGGATATACAACAAGGTAAAAATGAAAGAAATGCAATTAAACAAAAAATACATATTATCAAAAGACTTTAAAGTAAAAGATATAACCGTTGGTTCATTAGAAAAAATGCAGGAAAAAGTGATCCAATTTGGCGAAGGCAACTTTCTAAGGGCTTTTGTCGATTGGCAGTTTAATGAATTAAATAAAAAAGGGCTGTTCAACGGTAAAATAGTTCTTGTTCAACCTCTTGCCGAGGGAATGATAGACGTAATAAACAGACAGGATGGTTTATATACCCTGCTCATGCGCGGATTAAAAAACGGCAGACAGATTGAAACGACAGAGATTATTACTTCAATCAGCAGGGGGCTGAATCCATATAAAGATTGGAAAGGCTTCCTTGAGTGCGCTGCAAATGCCGGACTCAGATACATTGTTTCAAATACGACAGAAGCAGGAATTGCATATAACAAATTATTATTTTCAAAGGATGAATGTCCATCGACCTTTCCGGCTAAGGTGACAGCTTTTCTATATGAGCGCTTTCAGAAGTTCGACGGCGATCTTAATAAAGGGATGATAATACTTACATGTGAGCTTATTGAAAATAACGGAAGCGCTCTTAAAAAATATGTTCTTCAACATGCTGAAGATTGGGAGCTTGGATCAGACTTTACTAACTGGATTGAGCATGGGAATTACTTCTGCAATACACTTGTAGATAGAATAGTTCCGGGATTTCCCAAAGATGAAATAGAAGATATTACTCATAGGCTTGGTTATGAAGATAAAGTAATTGTTACGGCAGAAATATTTCATTTGTGGGTTATCCAGGTAGATGAAAAAATAAAAGATGAGCTCCCTTTTGCCAAAGCAGGATTGAATGTAATACTGACAAATGATATTCAGAAATACAGAACGCTTAAAGTGAGGATATTAAACGGGACTCATACAACACTTACAATCCCCTCATTTCTTGCCGGCAATAATACCGTGAAGGAATCTTTTGATGATAGTATTATTAGTCAATTTATTAATGAAGGAATATTTAATGAAATACTCCCTGTACTTAATTTCCCTAATGAAATGAAAGTTGAATTTGCAAAAAATACAATTGAGAGATTTCAGAACCCTTTTATCAAGCATTACCTTCTCTCAATATCATTGAATTCTATTTCTAAATACAAAGTAAGAGTTTTACCTACTGTTTTAGAATATCATAAAATGTACAATCGTTTACCCAAAGTACTTGTATTTTCACTTGCTGCGCTTATTATATTTTATAAAAATAAATATGCGAATATTGACAAAATTGAACTGAGAGAATACGAGGTTAATGATAATCCGGACGTTATTACTTTTTTCAAAGATTTAAGCAACGAAACGGATTACCGAACGGTAATAAAAAAGACTTTATCAAATTTAAATTTTTGGGACACGGATCTTAATCCAATTGAAGGGCTGGCTGAAAAAATTGTTGAATTCAGCAAGTCGATAATTAATACCGGAATAAGGAATGCAATAATAGAATTGAATAGTAAATAAATCCAAGGATAGAAATGGGAAAAGAAGAAACAATCAAATCATTAATTAACTGCGGTGCAATAGCAGTAATCAGACTTGCTGATCCGGACAAGTTAATAAAAGTTGCGCAATCAATTTATGAAGGAGGAGTAACGGGGATTGAAATTACAATGACTATCCCCGATGCAATAAATGTAATTAAAAAAGCCGCCAATGAACTTGGCAGCTATATGGACATTGGAGTGGGCAGTGTGCTTGACGCCGTAACTGCACAGAAAGCCATAGATGCGGGAGCAAAGTATGTAGTAAGCCCTGTATTTAAGAAAGAAATTATAGCCACAGCCCACAAGAATAATATACCTGTAATGCCCGGCGCATTTACACCAACGGAAATCCAGACTGCCTATGAAGCCGGCGCAGATATAATAAAAATATTCCCTGCTGATATTGTGGGAATGGCGTTTTTCAAAGGAGTTTTGGCTCCTATGCCGTATTTAAAACTAATGCCTACGGGCGGAGTGAGTCTTACCAATGCCGGTGAATGGCTGAAAGCGGGCGCATGCGCCGTAGGTGTAGGTTCGGCGTTATTAGATAAGAAAGCAATTTCTTCCGGCAATTACCAGGTATTAACGGAAAATGCCAAGATACTAATGGAAAGTATCAGGCAAGCGAAACGGGATTAAATCGCCGATTTCAGATCAGTTGAAATACTTAAACCGAGGTTAATTAAAAAGAAAATTTAAATCGAAGGAGAAATTTAATGTCTGAAAAAATAGTAACAATGGGTGAAATAATGCTAAGGTTATCAACTTCCGGCTTTGCCAGGTTTGTGCAAGCACAAGAGTTTGACATTAATTACGGAGGCGGTGAAGCCAACGTTGCGGTTGCCTTATCTAATTATGGCTTTGATAGTTATTTTATATCAAAATTACCGAAACATGAAATAGGACAGGCGGCTATAAACAGCATGCGAAGGTACGGAGTTAAAGATGACTATATAATAAGAGGCGGAGAGCGGGTGGGAATTTATTTTCTGGAAACAGGCGCCAGCCAAAGAGCCTCTAAAGTTATCTATGACAGGGCAGACGCCGCCGTAACAACTTTGAGTAAAGATGAATTAGATTGGGATAATATATTTAAAAACGCCAAATGGTTTCATTGGACGGGCATAACACCTGCATTAAGCGGTACCGTTCAAGAATCCTTAATAGCAGCCTGCGATGCGGCTAAAAGAAACGGGACGGTAATCAGTGCCGACTTAAATTTCCGCGCAAAATTATGGTCTCCGGAAAAAGCCCAATCCGTTATGATCCCGCTGATGGATTACGTTGATATCTGCATTGCCAATGAAGAAGACGCTGAAATGAGCTTAGGATTTAAAGCACATAAAACAAATGTTGAAAGCGGAGAACTTGATGAAAAAGAATATTATGAGACAGCTAAATCGTTAAAAGAACAATTTAATTTCAAAGCGGTTGCAATCACTCTAAGAGAAAGCTTTTCAGCTTCAAGAAACAGGTGGAGCGCTTTGCTCATTGATGATAAAGACTGCAAAGAACCATACCGCTCAAAGAGATATGATATTCAAATTGTTGACCGCGTTGGCGGAGGAGACTCATTTGCAAGCGGCTTAATTTACGGACTGATTAAAAAAAATAATACGAAAGACGCGCTTGAGTTCGCCGCTGCCGCTTCATGCATAAAACATACAATACCGGGAGACTTTAACCTGGTCTCAGTTGATGAAGTTGAAAAACTGGCTAAAGGAAGCGGCTCCGGAAGAGTAGAACGGTAATTGGGTTCAGCTAAAGAAATATATATTAAGCCGGAATCAGGCTTTCACAGCTTGAAAATATTACCTGGTTATGGATTGAATTTTGAGACATTATATATTTTATAGCATCCAACGCACTAAACGAATCATATTCATCACACATCAGATGACTTAAAAAACTCACATCATCGCCCAAGGTAAAGATCGGCAATTCATCAGGATTACCGAACCCGGTGGCTGAAAACAGACCATTACACAGGCAGCGTGAATCTTTAGCATCTTCAAGTTTTCCGCCTTTACGCAGATAATCATTTATAGGCTCACTTGAGCAACGAAACCCAATTTTATTGCCGGTTCTTTTATAAGGAACAAGTAATGCAGATAAATCGCATACCCGTTTCCGTTCATTATAAATGGCGGAATCGGATTGTGTACCATCAAGTTGTACAACCTTAAAAGGAAAACCCGTCGGCGATGCTTTTGGGTCAGTTCTGATATTTAGTTTGCCGAGATAACCTAAGCGTCTCATCTCATTACGATAGGATGATTTCATACCGGAATTATCACTTAAAGCAAATACAGAACCAGCCTGTATACCGACCGCGCCAACTGCCTGCGCTTCTGCTAAACCTTCAGGCGATGCAAGCGATCCTGCTACCCAAAATGGAATATTAAGTGATTCAAGGTTTTTAAAAGATACCTCATCTTTTTGACCATAGACGGGCTGACCTGTTTCGTCAAATATTCCCTTAATTCTGGGCGGCGCGTTATGTCCTCCTGCAGTAGGCATTTCAACAACAAATCCCTGGATGCTATCAGCCGGCAGGCGTTTAGCCATCAGCGACGCTAAAACATCTGTTGATACAATCGGCAGAAAACCAGGGCGTTTTAGTTCAGGAAATTTTGTATTAAAGAATGCGCCGGGATTGAAACTGATAGTTTCAGTTCCAATATTGCTTCCCTCGATAATAACGCGATAAGATGGAGTACCACCTGAAGCAATAGCATCTAATACACCGGGGATCTGAAGCGTAATCCCGGCTCCCATTGTTACAAAATCTACACCGGCGAGCATAGCTCCTGTTATATGATAAATGTGCGGAATTTGAATCTTCTCCAGATAATTTACACTGATAGGACCGGAGTGTCCTTCCTTAGCGAGCCAGATAAAACAAAAACTTGCGGCTACAGTAAGCTCAATAAGATCGCGGCGGGATTGCATAGTAAATGCAGGCAACTTCTTGAACTTATGATCAGCAGAAATTCCACCATTTACAAAATATGTACTAATGATACGTTCAGCTACTTCCGGGAATGGGAAATGCTCAAGCGCCCGCCGGTAATGTCCGTTCCGATCTCCCGACTGAAGAACACGTGCAAGTATCCGTTCTGCGGCGACGCACGAAACTGTGCCGAGCGCTCCGGACCTGGAACAAGCATTGGCAAGAAAAGGGGTTGATATATAAACTCCCATCCCGCCCTGGATAATTTGAGGTAGAATAATTTTGAACTCCTTAATAAACGAATTAATAAAACCGGACCAGGTTAATTAGGCGAATGAGCCATAATTCTGCCGCTTATATAATTTGCAATAGGAAATCAATCTACTTAGTAAAGCGGCATTGTTAAATAGAATAAATGCCAAATCACAAATTGCTATTGAATTTTACCGCAGATTTTTCCATACGGAAACTTTTGCTTATTTACTTTTACAAAAGTTTTGCTTTTGCTCATCCATGTATGAAGGCAGTCGGGATTGGTATCTTTAACGCTTAATACTAAAATGAATTATAAATACCTGCCATATTTTTATTTTATTTACCTGATTTAACGAGAATTTAATTTGAATAATTATTCTATTGGATTCCGGTTAAATAAGATATATTAAAATTTCCTGAATTTAATGATGCAGAAAATAAATTCATTGAACCGTAATTCCTACTATAATTTTTATGGAAGGGAAGTTTTACAAAAGTATTACAATCAGAACATTTAAGATATTAGTTTAATAATCAGCAGCAGCGCTAATTGAATGAAAATGTTATAAGGTTATTCCCCGTCCGGTCAATTTATTTATGTACTAACAGGATTTGCTTTGCAACGACAGCAAGGTAAGCAATTCGGATTCATTGTCAGTCAAATGAGAATTATGATTTGCTTTATTATCATTAACTTCCAAAATTTCTTTTTCGAATGCAGGGAGCATGAAAATCTTAATATCCACTCCATTAACCTCAATAATTTCTTTTTGCTTTAATGAATTTAAAACCATGTCGAATTTATTTATATCCCACCCGGGTAATTTTTTTATAAATTCTTTTTTATTTAGAACAGTTTTATGGTGCGTATATATCCGTTCACGTTTTTTATCATCATGTATGTTCATAACAACATTCCTAAGATTTTATTCTTAGTTAAATATAGTATAATGGATAAGCAATAGCTAAGTAAAATAAAAGGTTTAATGCGTTATAACACCTTAGCAACCGGGAGCAATGGAACTGCGCAAAGTTACTGATAAATAAAAATGATCTTATAATAAATCTTATTTAACATCCAGGGTATCCTTTCGGTTGAAAGAAGGGATGTTAAACTTACGGCTTAATTTACCGATAGCATTCATATTTATATTCCCAACTATATTTACAAATGTAGCTTTGCCGTTTTTTTCCAAAGTAGCCACAACGAGTCCGGAAATTTCTTTATTATTCCCTGCCGGCTTAATATAAACGAAAGTATATTCATCAGGCTCTTTCACTTTGACAATTCTATTCCAATTTTTTGACGTAAGGCTTTCATCCATTTCATTCATTTTGCCGAGCAGTTCTTTTTGTTCTTTTAATTTCACATCAAATGAGTAGACTTTAACCAGCTTTAAGCCATGAAGGATATTTGCAAGGTCATCTTTATTATTATCCGTTGATCCGTTCATCATGCTTAACAAATGGTCGTCAATATTAATTTCAGTAACATTATTTCCCTGAATAAAGTGAGAAAGATTTCCAAAATTAAAGTAGCCGGGGAATTTTGTATAGTCTTCGTTATTTTGCGCCAGAGAAACAGACGCCGCAAAAATAAATACGACAAATAATAATTTAATCAAGTTTTTCAATTTACCCTCCGTTAAATAAATTATAAACAACTACAGTACTCTTTTTAATAGGCTGTATCACGTCATTACTTATTACATCTTTAGTTATTTTGTTCTGTGTTCTTGCTAATATTTTTTCTACCAAAGCGAATGAATATTTAACCTGCTTTTCAGCCAGGGCGACCTGTTCTTTTGAATAAGCGGGTTGATGTTCCGGCTGTCTTAATAAAATGAAAGTTGAAACGCTTATAATAATTATTACCGCAGCGACTGAATACACCGGTTTCATTATGAGAGCTTTATATAAGCCTGCAAGCAAGGAGACAAGCAAATTTTCCCGGATATTTAATTCACTTTGAACATTCTTTAACAATCCGGTTGATGCATATTCTTTTCGAACATACTTAACGGATTTTGCAGCTGCCTTATAATCATTTAAAATATTTTTAATCAGCGGATTAGAACAGGCTTTTAAATAAACTTCAATTTTATCAAACAGACTTCCATCTCCGTAAGCAACGGAAATAATTTTAGCAATATAACCCTCACTGATTTTAAATTGTTTTTTCATGAATTAATTCCTTCAATTCAAGCTGCAATTTTTTTCTTGCACGCAGCAGGTAAACTTTAACGCTATTCAGGGGAATATTTAATACTTCGCCTATTTCTTTGTACTTCATACCATCTAATTCATAAAGAACAAAAACGCTTTTTAAGAGTTCCGGCAGATTTTCCACAGCTTCCTTAATTTTTGATTTAATGAGTTCCCTCCGCAGAGTAATTTCGGGGTCGTTCAGCATATTTCCCTCATCATAATTATTTTCAAATTCTTCATTTATTTCAAGAAACTTATTTGTTGAAGACTTATTCTGCCGCAAATAATCGATGCATAAATTATGAGTAGTTCTCATTATCCACGATTTTGCCTTGTTGAAATCAAAGCTTTCGATATTCTTCCACAACCGGATTAGAACTTCCTGAGTAATATCATCTGCATCCATCCGATTTCTCATCATAAAATAAGAATAGCTATAGATCCTATTTTTATGCTGCTTAATTAGAATTTTGTATCGTAAAGCCTTTAGCATCTTTTTACTTAAGAGACGAAATGAAAGTGAAAATTGTTACAAGATTTCTGCATTTTTTTAACTAAAGATAATTATTATTCTCAATTTATTTAACTAACGGCAGTATTAAGATTATACCAGGCGTTATTCGAATAGCGATAATAATAATAAATAATGAAGAAAAAAGTTCTTTCTTCAAATGGAGCATGTGAAACAGAGAGGCAAGTTGTTTACATCTTAGTATTGATAAAATATATTTATGACGACTTGAGGCGAAAGCATCTGATATTCAATTTTGTTAAATTTGTATAATGGATTAGATTTTAAATTAAGAGGAAACAAACTGACGCAAATTAGAAAAAGAAACCGGACTAAATATTTAATAATAATACTTACTATAATAGTATTGTTCGTCACCGTTGGAAGTATTCAGTATTTAGACACTGATATTGCCGGGAGAGTAATGCGTTTTCTGATGTCTATTCATACATTACACAATAACACTGAATATGTACCCGATATTTTACCGTATTTAGTCGTTACCGGCACAGTACTGCTATGGGCAATTTATTTTTACAGGCTGCACAAGAAAAAGTTTGGAATAAAAACGCAATTTTTACAACTTGCCGGCACAACTTTACCGGTTGCCAACCTGCTTAAAATATTTTTTCAATTTGCATTCGGAAGGACCCCTGCCCGGTTTTGGCTTCTTGCCGGGGTTCCTCTTGAATTTAATTGGTTCAAAGAATTCGGGAACGGCTGCTTTCCCTCAGGACATATGACCGTCTTTACCGCTTTTGGAACTGCTCTTTTGCTTTACTACCCCCAATACCGCCGGACGGTCCTGGTTGTACTAATCTTACTCGGAATAATTCTTGTGGCAACAGATTATCATTTTCTTAGCGATGTTATAGCCGGAGCTTACCTTGGTTTTATCACAACTTACTCTATCAGATATCTTTTAAAAAAACTAAAAATAGGAATTTGACCTGCTTTCCGGCAGGCGGACCTGCGGCAGAGAGTGACGGCTGCACCAAATAACAGAACAACTTTATATATTTTTTGTCAACATAAATTAATAATTTGCACAAGGTTCGTTAACATTAAGAAGAATTATCAAATTACTAATGTAATTAAATTCTTACCGGGATAGGGAAATAATGAAAGAATTTTTTTTCAGCACTTATATAATATTCAAAGAAGAAATAAGAATTTTAGTACGCAACCCATTTTGGATTTTTGTCGGGCTCTTTGAGCCTGTGGTTTACCTTCTTTTATTCATGCCGTTTTTAAAAGGCGTAACGTCGGCACCGGGATTTCCGGCAGAATCGACGGCAAAGTTTTTTGTGCCCGGGTTAATAATAATGACTGCAATGTTTAATTCATCTTATGCAGGTTTCGGCGTTCTTGAACTGCTTGAATCAGGATTTATAGAGAGGCTTCGAGTCACTCCTGTAAACAGGCTTTCTTTAGCCCTGGGCTTTGTTTTGGAAAGTGTAGCCGTGCTGTTTATTCAAAGTTTAATAGTCTGCTCAGTTTCATTATTCTTCGGATTCACGCCTAATTTAACCGGAATGATATTTCTTTTTATGCTTATTATTTTAATGGGGACCTGCCTTTCTTCAATTTCATACACGGCTGCATTCATAATAAAAGACGGCGGAGTACTTGCAAGCGTAATAAACTTTATTATCCTGCCGTTGTTTCTTTTATCAGGGACAATGCTGCCGCTTAGCTTTGCGCCGAAATCACTGCAAATAATTGCAAAGCTTAATCCCTTCACCTATGCAGTTAATGCCTCCCGGCTGCTAAGTGACGGCAACATTGCAAATTTCCAGGTTATGATTTCATTTGTAATTTTTATTATATTAAGCGGTCTTACACTTCAATGGTTCATTAAAATAATGAAAGAGACAGTTGCATAATTGACAAAAATATCCTTTCGAAATACAACCCACTCACCAAAAGCATCCGGAAACGAATGCGCATAACTATCAGAATCTTTATTTTTTCATAACATGAGTAAATAATCAGCGCCTATTTTTTGCCGGTAAAATTGTTTATTTAACATCATCAAATTCGCAAAAAGGAACTTTTCCGGTCAGAAAATAATGCAATAAATAATATGCTAATAAATCATATATTTAGACTTAATTATTTTGTAATTATATATTGTTTACTAATCTATCTCAAAAAATATTGATTTATAACCGCTACCTATCTCAAAATACCGGGTTTGCCAAAGGCTGCGGCAATTCAATAATAAAAATTTGACTTAGGTGAGTTATTTAAACTAAAATAGCTGTATAATCGTCTAAATAAAAACTTGATTCTTAAATAATTCGTTGTTGATATTGAAAAAGATATATAAAGTACATTCCCCCATAAGAATTTTAATCGTTTTTCTTATAATTTTTACCGGACTTACAAGCACTTTCGGGCAGGATTCTACATCAAGCCTTGCATTTAAGAAGAACAGACCTGATAACAGAGTATACTTTTATTATCATTCAGATATATCTTACGAATTATGGCAGCGATTTAACCTTTTCAAAGATGCAAATGCGGGAAATGCTCTGGCTGAACATGAATTAGGTATAAGATATATATTAGGGATGGGGTTACCAGCCGATACAATTAAAGCAGCATACTGGATACATAAGGCAGCCGAACAAAAATTACCCGGCGCATGTTTTAATTACGGCATAATGGTAAATAACGGCTGGGGAGTAAACTGGAATCCATTTGAAGCATTTAAGTATTTCTACATTGCAGCAGAAAATAACATGCCCCAGGCAGAATACATAATCGGTATTGCATACACGGATAATCTTACGGTTAAAAGGAACTGGAGTCAGGCATACAGGTGGATTAAAAAATCCGCCGACGGAGGCTTTAAGCCTGCTGTTGAAACTCTTGCGGAATTAAAGAAAAATGTTTCTTTTTCAAATATTGATACAAGTCAGGCAAATACAGATCAATCAGACGAGAGCAATAAAAATTTTCAAGCACAGGATAATCAGACATCGCTTAATTCTTCAACAAATCTTGTATTTATAGATTTTAACACGGTATCCGATACTCTTTCAGAAATTCCAAACAAAACATTATTACAGGATATTTTACATGATGGAAATGAAAAACTTGCAAATTTACTGCATTTAAATGATAAGAAAGATACTACACTTGCATTTAACCCTTCTGCAATAGATTCATTAGCCATATTCGGGGAATCCGGAAGCCCTGAAGCATTAACTTTACTCGGCAAACTTTGTGAACTCGGTCTTTATACAAAAAGGGATCTTACTCAAGCCGCAGTTTACTACCTTAGGGCAATAAAACTTGATTCACCCCGTTCTCCTGTTTTACTTTGGAAAATGATCAGGAGCCAAAATTATTTTGTTCAGCTGAAAAAACAAATTGAAAACAACGATCCAAGGGCAATGTACGTTTGGTACGGATTATTTGCTTGCGGCATCGATAATCAAATAACAGAAACGGACGCCGTAAACTTCCTGAAAAAGGCAGCCTCATTTAATTACGTTCCTGCATTGAATGAACTGGGACTTAATCTTTACACGGGGAAATTTTTAAAACAGGATAGAGAAAAAGCTGTAGTAATCTGGCAGCATTCTGAAAACTTAGGCAGCCGCGAAGCAACTCTAAGAATATTGGTTGCTGAAATTTTCGGTTACGTTAAAGCAGAAGATTTCCAACGCACCGTTGCTGAAATTCAAAAGGCTGATAGCGCAGGTTCGATAGTTGCCCAGGAAACTCTGGCTTATTGTTTTGAGAACGGCATCGGCATTGAGACGAATGAAGCGAAAGCAGTGATGTTTTACAGGATGGCAGCCCAGCGCGGAAGCCGCTTTGCTTTTAATGAGTTAAAACAGATGTACGACGCATTAAGACCTAATGACAGCGATTATAAAGTTGATTAGACAAAGCTTTTAAAAAAGCTATGGCACAATTAATAGCCAAAATAAATCCAAAACTGCCTAACCCCGACACAACTATTTTTACGGTTCTATCACAAATGGCTGCGGAATATAATGCTTTAAATCTTTCACAGGGTTTACCGGATTTTGATTGTCCTGTTGAGTTAAAAGAATTAGTAACACATTATATGGCTGTTGGCTTCAACCAATATGCGCCGACGACAGGCGTTCAGGCACTGCGGGAAAATATCTCCTCTAAAATAGAAAAACTTTACAGCTATTCATATGATCCCGAAACAGAAATAACCATTACAGCCGGCGCAACACAAGCTCTGTATACCGTAATTTCTACTATTGTCACACCGGGCGATGAGGTGATTATTTTTGAGCCTGCATACAGCTCTTATGCTCCTTCCGTAATAGCAAACGGCGGTAAACCAGTGTTCGTTCCTCTAAAAGAAAACACCTTCCTAATTGATTGGGACAGGTGTAAGGATGCAGTCACAAATAAGACCAAACTGATTATAGTCAATTCACCTCAAAATCCGACCGGTTATGTAATTACTTTAGGAGACTTAAGAAATTTAGAAGAAATTATCAGGGATACAAATATTTTAATTCTTAGCGACGAAGTTTATGAGCATATTGTTTTTGACGGAGCGAGGCATATCAGCTTATGCCGTTCCGGCGAGCTGGCAAGAAGAACTTTTATTGTTTCTTCATTCGGAAACACATACAATTCTACGGGGTGGAAAATTGGTTACTGTACTGCGCCCAAACACCTGATGAGTGAATTCCGAAAATTTCATCAAAATATTGTTTCTGCCGTTAATACACCGGTGCAGTACGCTTATGCTGACTATATTCTAAAGCAAGAACATTATATTAATTTAAGCGAATTTTATGAAGCAAAAAGAGACTTAGTATTAAGAATTTTAACAGGTTCGCACTTTAAATTTACTAAAACCAAAGGCACATATTTTCAACTAATAAATTATTCCGGGATATCGGATAAAAATGATTTTGAATTTGCAGAATACCTGACAAAAAGTATAGGCGTTGCGGTAACCCCGCTATCGCCTTTTTATTCTGATAGTAATAACCGGAAACTTATAAGAATTTGTTTTGCAAGGCGTGATGAAATTTTATTAAAAGCTGCGGAAAAGTTAAGTTTGGTTATTCCTTAAAGGAATAAAATAACCCGAATTATCAAAAGGAAATAATTGAAATCTCGAGAACGGCTTAACCGCCTTTATAATTTCTATACAAGCGATTTAAGCTTTAAAGAAATAGAAAAATTAATAAAAAGGGACATTCCTGAACTTTACAATTTCTACGTAAGAAAAATGAAAGACACCACAGATCCCAAAAATACCCCCCGGAAGTTTTTTAAGTTTTTGCGCGCTTTATTTATAGAATTTCTGCAGCAGCTGACCCCGGTAAGAAGACTTCTCTATACAATCAGTTTATTCCTTTTTATTTACGGTTTTATATCCGAACAATACCATTTATCTTTTATAGGGTTCATACTAATTAATCTTCTTTTAGCTTTTGAACTTGCAGATAAGCTTGTTGCAAAAGACGAACTTGCTATTGCACGTGAAGTTCAAATAGGGCTGATGCCGAAAGAGGCTCCTCAAAATAAATTTTATGATATAAGCTGTTACTCCGAAGCGGCGCGGGAAGTAGGCGGTGATTATTTTGACTTTATAACCAATGAAACTTCTCCGGGAATGATTTACGCAGTTATTGGGGATATTTCGGGCAAAGGAATGGCGGCAGCGCTGCATATGGCTCAAGTTCAGGCGGTTCTTCATAACCTGATCAATTATTATAATTCACCGAGAGAGATATTAATTCTTTTGAATGAAAACTTTATAAAGATATTTAAAAAAGGCTCTTTCTTTACAACCATCCTTGCCTGCATAGAGCCGGATGGTTCTATTTTATTCTCACGGGCAGGGCATACACCCTTGCTTCATTACAATAAAAAAGAGCATAGATGCTGCAATGTTATACCGCGCGGAATGGGAATCGGACTCAGCCGCAATTCAATTTTTGAAAATTCTCTGGAAGAAATTAAAATTCACCCGGAAACCGGAGATATAATAATATTTTATACCGACGGGGTTGTTGAAGCGATGAATGATTATATGCAGCAATACGGCGAAGATATGCTAATGAACGTTATTCTAAAAAATGCCGATAAATCAGCAAAAAAATTACAGGAACTGATACTTGAAAACATATCTGAATTTACCGGCTCCTCCCCCGCTCATGATGATTTAACTTTGATAGTAATGAAAGCAGTTTAAAACTCTAAAACATCTATTCCTCAATATTTAGGCATTTGGGTAAAGCCACTTCCCGGAAAATATTTCAATTTTGAATGGTTCCCTGAAAGGTTAGTTCTTTCTGCCCTTTATATTTAGGCAGCTCAACTTTTTGCAGAATAATTAATCCGGACAGGAAAAATAACCCCATTGCAAGCGCAGCAAATCGCTGATTGGACAAGTCGGCAATAATACCATAAAATAACGGACCGACTACCGCTGAAGATTTCCCGAACAAGCCGTCATAAAAGCCGAAGAACTCCGCTTCCCTTGACTTTGGAGTAAGCAGCGCCATCAAGCTTCTGCTGCATGATTGTGATGAGCCGATTGCCAGCCCGGCAGATAAACCGACGAGATAAAATTCAGAAACCGACCGGACAAAGAAAGCTCCGACCGCTACAAACAGCCAGATAATCAAAGTAATAGAAATTGTTTTCTTGGGACCTATATGATCGGAAACTATACCAAAAAAGAATGCCCCCCCGACTGCAGTACTTTGCGTAATAATGAAGAAATAAATAACCTGAGTGTCAGTCATCTTTAGAACTCTCGAAGCAAAAATAGATGCGAAGGCAATTATTGTAATTATTGCATCGTTATATAAAAAGAAAGCAAGAAGGAAGCGCGATATAGCCGGATACTGTTGTTTTACAAATAATGCTTTTAATGTTTCACTGCTTTTTTTAATACCGACTTTTACCGCAAATTTCTTCACCGGAGAGTTTACCTGAGGTTCATTCACAAAAAAGAAAAGCGGAAGTGAAAAGAACATGAAAAATACCGCAGCTACAACAAATGAAAGCCTTACATAAAAATAATAGTCGGGAGATGAAAATGAAGGAAGCAGAAACATTATAATTGATAGAACTGTAAGAGCGCCGACATAACCCATTGCAAATCCATAACCGGATACACGCCCTAAATTTTTCTTTTCCGTTAAGTTCGGCAGAAAGGCATCATAAAATACTAGCCCGGATTCAAAGCCAATATTAGCAAAAATGAAAAGAACAAGCCCTAATAATACATCTCCTTTCCGGACGTAAAACATCAATGCAGTACAAACAATGCAAATAAGGGTGAATAAGAGAAGAAACCTTTTCCTGTTCCTCGATACATCCGCAATAGCGCCCATAGGCGGACTTAGTAAAGCGGAAATGACCATAGAAATACTTACAGCAAGCCCCCATAGCCATGTTTTTCCGCCCGCGACATAATTAGTAAAATACTTGGAATATATAACCGTAATAATGATTACAGAAAATGCAGTATCAGCGTAATCGAAAAGAGTCCAGAAAAAAATTTTACTCTTTGATTGCATAAACTATTTTTTAGCGGGAGGTTTAGAAATGCTTTCTTCCAGCAGACCGCGCCCTATTTTATTTAATTTACCGGTATCTTTCAGCTCGGTTAATATTACATCTAATATGCCGTTGATAAACTTTCCACTTCCTGCCGTGCTGTATAGCTTTGCAATTTCTATCGCTTCATTTATCGAAACTTTAGGAGGGATATCAGGAAAGTAAAGGAGTTCGCAAATTCCCATCCGGAGAAGAATTTTATCAATAAGCGCTATCCTGTTCATTTCCCAATTGTCTACTCTAAATTTTATAAGCTTATCAAGTTCGTCTTTATGAGCCAAAACCCTATGTACCAAATCATTAGCAAATTCTTTATCCGTCTTATCTTCTATGTCGGAAATCACTACTTCGATAAGAGAATCAAGAGAATCCTTATTCAGATTGTAAGCGTAAAGTATTTGGAGCACTTTCTCTCTGACAATTCTTCTTTTGAATACCTGGGACATAGTTTGAAATACCTGCGATTAATAATAATAAGAATACAAAAATATCCGGAATTTTAATCTAATTCAAAATTAAATTCAACATTGGATTAAAGCATGATTTTTTTATTAAATTTTTTATAATTGGTTTATTCCCGGTTATAATGCAAAAAGCCAAAATACCAACAGCGCAATACTTTCTTTCATTTTGTAATAAAGATTATGCTGCAAGTTTAACTTTAAATCGGAGGCAGCCAGTTCCGTTTTTATTTTATAAAACTTGCACATTTCATGCACACGGGTCAAATGATAAGAATCGGAAACAATTATGACCGTACCGATATTTTTTTTTGTAAAGATCTGATCTCTGATAAATCTAACCTGCTCAGCCGTTGAATTGGTATTGGTTTCGCTCCATACTACTGAAGTATCAACATTATCAAGCTTTATATAATAAAGAGCTACATCTGCTTCGCTCATTTCACCGGGCGCATTACTTCCCGTAACCAATATTTTATTAACAATACCTTTCCTGTACAATTCAACGGCTTTATCAGCCCGCGCCGCCAGGGTGGGGCTGGGTGAATTGTGCGACCAGACCGCTGCGCCTAATACTACTGCAACATTAATAGAACCTTTAATGGGTGTAAATTTCTTACCTTCATCCTTTTTTAAGTTTATGTATACAAAAGTGGCTGCAAGCAAAAGCATTATCAAAGCTGCAGAATTTACAATCGAGCGGAGAATAATTAATTCCCTTCTACTAATTAAGTTAAGCCAAATTATTGCAATAAATAAAAACAACAAGTATTGGTACAATGAAAAGAGCGCTCCTTCAGCAATTTTTTGCAGCGGGTGATCAAGGAAGTAAACGTTCGGAAGCGGTAATGTGACTCTTGTACTTAAAGCCGCAACTACCAAAGCTGATGATAAAAGGACAGTAAATGTAAGCATAAAGGCAGGACTGAAAGTCGTTTTTTTGCTTAACGCAAAAAATATAATTCCAAGAATTGCGGACAGAGTAAAAAACAAGTTAAGGATATTACCAAGAAAAAATAAATTATAGCGGGATACCGGCAGACCCTGATTTTCATATTTAGTATAAATTAAGAAAAAAAGGTCCAAAAGGAGAATTAAAATAATAACTCCCGATATAAAGCCTTTTTTGGTTCTGTTACCCTTGCTTTTCATTATATTCTAATATAGATAAACTTAACCTCATTCATAGAGCTCTCCCGGTAAAATAGAATTTCTTATAAACTTAATTGCTCCGGGTAATTTATTAATGATATCTTCCGCGGTATATCCGAACTCCGTATATTTCCGCAGCAATAAATCTGCGGCAAGACTGTGAAGATATACCCCGGCTATTGCCGCTTTCTCAGGATTTTTTATTTGTGAAAACAAACCTGCAATTGTTCCGGTAAGAACATCGCCAGTACCGAATTTAGCCATACCAGCATTGCCGGTAGAATTTATCAGCGCTTCTCCGGCAGGAGTAAAAACTATTGTCGGCGCTCCTTTTAAAACAAGGAATGAGCCTGAATCACCGGCAAATTTTTTACCGTACATGAGAATATCTTTCTTTAAGTTCTGCACTTCAATACCGATTAAATTTGCAAACTCACCCTGATGAGGCGTTAAAATAAAATCTTTCAGATTAAGGTTTTTATAGCGGTTATTATTCAATGCAAAAACAGCATCGGCATCAACGACCATTCTTTTTGCTTTTCCGCTTTTGATTATTTCCAGAACTGCTTCCTGAGTTTCAGGTTCCCTTCCGAGTCCCGGGCCTATAGCAACAACATTAGCCCATTCTAATTTTTTTTGAAATTCTTTGATATTATTCTTAGTCAAGAATTCTTTTTTTTCATCATCATAAGCATTAACGACAAACTCAGAAGCTTTTTTAAAAATTAATTTTCTTAATGATTTAGGAAAGCACAGTATAGATGCGCCCGCGCCCGTTTTAAGTTCGGCTCTGGACGTAAGCATTGCAGCGCCGGGAAATGCTCCGGAGCCTGCAATGGTTAAAATCTTGCCTGAAGAATATTTATTAATATTTTTCTTTTTCTTCGGAAGGCAGTTTAAAACATCCTCCGGCTCAATCAAATATTCATTTGTAACAAACCTTTCGAAGGAGCTGAAACCGACGCCTATATCCCCTTTTACAATTTCGCCCGAACAGGCATACCCATCGCCAAAGAATAAACCTTTTTTATATTCAGCCAGAGTAACAGTAAGGTCCGCATTAAAGACGGTTTCAGCAAAACCGGTATCTGCATTAAGCCCTGTTGGTATATCCACGGCAACTTTGAAGGAATCTATTTTATTCAAAGCTGAAACAATTGAGTTGTAAGGCTCTTTTAATTCTCCCGATGAGCCGCTGCCCAATAAAGCGTCAAGGATAATATCGCTATTATCTATTAATCTTAAATCTTTTTCAGATTCATATTTTTTTATTAGAACGGTGTTATTTTCCTTTGCCACATTCGAAAGAATTTTATAGTTGGCAAGGCAATCCGGCGACATTTCAAACTCACCGCCAACATGCAATACAGCTAAAGTAAAACCGTTATTAAGAAAATGCCGTGCAGCTGCAAAGCCGTCGCCGCCGTTATTTCCTTTACCGCATACAATTCCGACTTTCTCTCTTTTATTAAGATGGAAAGTTCTCTCATTTACAAAAGAAAAGATTTGAGCAGCCGCATTTTCCATCAAAGCTATGCCCGGTATACCGAGCGTGTTTATTGCATAGTCGTCTATCTCTCTTACCTGGTTTCTGGAAAATAGGGGTATCATAATCTTATTATTTTTATTATTGACAAATTTACAGCCAAAAGTGGTGGGAAAAAAGGAAGATAATTATCTTAACCTGTATTTTAGGATTAAAGGATTAAAAACAAATGAAGGAAACAATGCTTTCCTAACCGCGTTAATTATGATAAATCATGCCACTGCAATAGATTATCTCAGGAATGAACTTATAAGTCCGATGATACTGCCGGGCGCTATACCGATTAGAATTACAAAAAGCACGCAAATAATTACCGCAAGCAAACCTGCACTGTGATTCTCTATTTTAAGTCCGGGTTCTGATATTTTACTCCCGGCTCCGCCAAAATACATAAGCACTACTATGCGCAGGTAAAAATAAACGCTTATTACACTGGAAAGGACTCCGACAATTGCCAGCCAGGTCAGGTGGGATTGAACAGCGGCAATAAACACATAATATTTGCCGAAGAAACCGGCAAAAGGCGGAATTCCAGCAAGCGAGAACATAAATATTGCAAGCAGCACCGCCAATAACGGACTTCTTGAAGCCAGATCTGAATAAGATTTTAATTCAAGGTTTGTTTCTTCCCTTCCTTCTATCAAAGAGACTATACCGAATGCACCGAGATTCATAAAAGTATATGCGGTAAGATAAAATATTATTCCTGCTATGCCGTTAAAGCTGCCGGCGGCAAGCCCTATAATCATATAACCTGCATGGGCAATTGAAGAATATGCAAGCATTCGTTTAATATTAGTTTGTGCAATTGCCGTTATGCTTCCGTAAACCATAGAAAGAACGGCAATAACCGCAAGATACGGTTCAAAAATATTGTTTCCCGCCCCGTTAAACAGAACACCAAGCGTAACAATAATTGCGCTGAAACCTGCAGCTTTGCCTGCCGTAGAAAACAATCCGGCTACAACAGAAGAAGAGCCTTCGTAAACATCCGGCACCCACATGTGAAAAGGGAATGCAGCTATTTTAAATGAAAATCCTATCAGGAATAAAAGAATACCGGCATCAAACAATAGATTGGAACGCAGGACGGGAAATCTTGAAGAAATAATATCAATTGAAGTAGAATGAGAAGTTCCGTAAAGCAGCGCAATACCATATACGAGAAATCCCGTTGCAAATGCGCCGAGTAAAAAATATTTTAGCGAAGCTTCATTTGCTTTTAATCTTTTCCTGTTTATACCTGCAAGCGCATAAAAGCAAAGGGACATAATTTCAAGCCCAAGAAATATCATAAATAAATCTTTAGCTCCCGCCATCAACATCATACCCAGAACGGAAATTTGCAGCAACAAGTAAAACTCGCCGTAATAAGCGCCGTATTTTTTTAAGTAATCTACAGCAAGCAAAGAAACAATTGCGGTTCCGAGCGTGAAAATAAAATAAAATATATTAACAATGCCGCCCGTTGCAAGCATATTTTGCATTATTACGGAAACTGAATTGACGTTTGCCAGGGAATAGAAAGCTGCCGAAAGAAAAATAATAATTGATACCCACGGAAGAATTTTTTCACTATCCTTCGCAAACATTTCAATGCAAAGTGAAATTAAAATGCCCGCGCCGAGTATTATAAGCGGCAGCATATTGTAAAATTCTTCAATGTTATTTAACATATTTACTCTAAAAACAAAATATCTTTGCCTGTTTTTTCAATTGTTAATTTATGCTCTTCACCCACATGCGCTCCTCCAATTACCTGCTGAATTATAGTTTCTGTTGACTTAGCCGAAACGTTTAAGAATGTGCCCGGATACACTCCTATCCAGAAAATAAAGATAAAAATTGATGAAAGGATTAATATTTCCCTCTTTTTCATATCAGTTAAGCTATTCATCTTAGGATTTTTTACTTCGCCAAAAATCACCCGCTGATACATCCATAACAGGTAAACAGCGGCAAAAATTACTCCGCTTGCGGCAAAAACCGTGTACCACCAGCTATTTAATACGGGTGATTCAAATGCGCCAAGTAATATCAGGAATTCACCAACAAAACCGTTCAACCCAGGTAAGCCCATTGACGATAATGAAGCTATCATCAAAAATACTGCAAAGACAGGGACAACCTTAGCTATTCCGCCGTACTCGGAAATTTCCCTGGTATGCGTCCTTTCATAAAGAATACCGACTAAAAGGAACAGAGCTCCTGTAGAAAGCCCATGGTTTACCATTTGTATAACAGCACCCTGAATTGATTCCTGCGTTAAGGCAAATATTCCAAGTACAACAAATCCCAGATGAGCAACTGAAGAGTATGCAACAAGCTTTTTCATATCTTTTTGTACCATAGCTACAAGAGCGCCGTAAATAATACCTATAACAGCGAGAATGGAAATATAGGGTGCAAAATAAACAGCCGACTGCGGAAACAACGGAAGACAAAACCTTAGTAAACCATAAGTTCCCATTTTAAGCAATACGCCCGCAAGAATAACACTGCCCGCAGTAGGAGCCTGTACATGTGCATCCGGCAGCCAGGTGTGAAGCGGAAACAAAGGAACTTTTATTGCAAAGCTTAATGCAAATGCAAGGAACATCCATCGCTGGATTTCAAATTGAACTACCGGACCAATGCCGTACAGCTCAATTAAGTCCGTCGAAAAATGCCCGAGAGAAGAAGAGGCATAAACAGCCAGCCAGATAATTGCCACAAGCATCAGCAGGCTGCCGAACATTGTATAAAGGAAAAATTTTACCGAAGCATATATTCTTTGATCGCCGCCCCATATACCTATTATAAAATACATAGGTATCAGCATAGCTTCCCAGAACACATAAAACAAGAACATATCAAGCGAAACAAACACTCCAAGCATACCAACTTCCAGCATCAACATAAAGAAGGTAAACTCCTTAACTTTTTTTGTAATTGCTTTCCAGCTTGAAAGAAGCGTTAACGGAGTAAGAAATGTAGTTAGTAAAATCAGCAGTAATGAAATCCCGTCAATCCCTACGTGATAACTGATGTGCAGGTTTTCTATCCAGGTAAACTTATCAATTAGTTGAAATCCGGCTTTATTAATATCATAAGCTATATAAATGAATAAGGAAATAACAAATGCGATTATTGAAAAAATAAATCCAAGATACCGGATTAAACTTTCTTTACTTTTTTCAACAAATAGAAGTAAAATTCCGCCTGCCAAAGGAATAAGTAATAAATAAGAGATTAAGTTATTATTTTCCATTTACTATTTATTAAGAATTAATTAAAAGCTTGATATTAGCCAGAATAAAGCCGCTGCTATACCCAATAACATAATTACGGCATAAACCTGCGCAATGCCGTTTTCTAATTTTCTGATATTTTGTGAAATCACTTCAATTAAAGCAGCAGTGCCGTTTACAGCGCCGTCAATAATTTTATTGTCGGTAATTTTCCATAGAAACTTGTCGGAGCCGCGGACAATGGGGCTAACAATAGCGGCATCGTAAGCCTCATCAACAAAATATTTATTTAAAAGCAGGTTATAAAGCCCTTTGAATTTTTTGCTGTAGACAGAAGGTAATCCCGTTTTTTGCAGGTACAAATATCTTGCATAATAAATACTTCCGACTGCGCCTGCAATGGTAACTGCCATCAACAGAAATTCCGTAGACCGGCTTTGAATTCCGAATGAAGCAAGCTTTGCATTTGCATTGCTGAATACAGGTTCAAGCCAGTTCTCAAATAAATTTCCATGTTCACCCGAAAATATTTCCGGTATTCCTATAAACCCTCCTATTGCAGAAAGCGCCGCTAAAATAATTAATGGAATCGTCATAACATTAGGAGATTCATGAGGAGGTTTTTCGCGTTCGAATCTTTCTTTACCGTAAAAAGTAAGATAGACTAATCTGAACATATAGAACGCCGTAAGTAAAGCAGTAATAGCGCCTATAAGCCAGAATAAAATATTCCCGTTGTAAAAAGCATACCAAAGTATATCATCTTTACTAAAAAAACCCGAAAGAGGAGGGATGCCGGAGATAGCAAGGGCGGCAATGATAAAAGTTATAAAAGTTTTCGGCATGTACTTTTTAAGTCCGCCGTAATTCTGAATATTCTGTTCATCGTGCATTGAGTGTATAATAGAACCGGCGCCGAGGAATAAAAGGGCTTTAAAGAATGCGTGAGTCATTAAATGAAATATGCCTGAAGAAAAAGCGCCGACGCCCATAGCCAAAAACATATAGCCAAGCTGGCTTATTGTGGAATAAGCTAAGACTTTTTTAATATCATTTTGAACCAAGGCAATTGTAGCGGCAAAAATTGCAGTCAAAACTCCTACGACAGCAACAACGGTTAATATGGCAGGTGCGGATGCAAAAATAATGGAACATCGTGCAACCATGTAAACTCCGGCAGTTACCATAGTAGCGGCATGAATTAACGCTGAAACCGGAGTAGGACCCGCCATAGCATCGGGAAGCCAGACGTACAACGGTATCTGCGCTGATTTTCCTACAGCGCCGATAAATAAAAATACGGCAATAAAATTCATAGTGCTCTCAGAAATGTTTACCGCAGAGGCGTACGAAAACACATCATTAAAATTCAGACTGCCAAACGTAAGATAGATAAGAAACATTCCAAGCAGGAATCCGAAATCCCCTATCCTATTAACAATAAACGCTTTTTTTGCGGCATCGCTTGTAGAACTTTTTTCAAACTTTCTGTCATACCAGAAACCGATTAGCAAATACGAACAAAGTCCTACTCCCTCCCAACCTAAGAAAAGCAGGACAAAATTATCGCCCAAAATCAGGTTCATCATTGCAAAAATGAATAAATTCATATAAGCAAAGAATCTGCCGAAGCTTTTATCACCGTGCATGTAACCGATAGAATATATATGAATGACGAATCCTACCCCGGTAACAATTAAAGACATAACAAGCGACAATTGGTCCACCTGGTACGCAATATTTATATTTAGTCCGCCTGCCTGAAGCCATGTAAAAAGATTTACGATTGTCTGTCTTTGTTCAACGGGTAATGCAAGCGTTTGGAAGAATGCGCCAAGTACAATTAAAAAGGAAATACCGATTGTTCCGCTGCCGATAATTCCTATTATCTTTTCATTTTTAATCTTTCTTCCGAACAGACCATTAATAAGAAACCCTAAAAACGGAAGAAGAACTGTCAGATAAATTAATTGAATCATATAATATAAAAAGCTTTGTTACCACTTAAGAATATTGATTTCATCAATATTCATAGTCATCTTATTTCTGAACATAGCAATAATAACGGCAAGACCGACAGCAGCCTCAGCCGCCGCAACAGTCATTACAAAAAACACAAATAACTGTCCGACTGAATTACCCATATATGAAGAAAATGCGACCAACGTAAGGTTAGCCGAGTTTAACATAAGTTCAATGGACATAAATACAATAATTGCGTTTCTTCTTATAAGCACACCCGTAACGCCAACAATGAACATGAATGCGCTTAAGATGAGGTAATATTCAATAGGAATAATCATGTGATAATTTTTTTATTTTATTTTAATCAAATTTCTTTTTAGCCAGTACGAGGGCTCCGATTGTAGCAGCCAGCAAAAGAAAACCTGCCGCTTCAAACGGCAAGACATAATTTGTATATAGTTCCCTTCCTATTTGTTCAATTGTACCTGCCTTAACACTTTCCGCTGCAACAGGATTAAGGGAAGAAGATGGGTCAGATAAAAATATCATGTACACAAGCTGAATAAAGACCAGCACAGCAATTATCAACGCAAATGTTTTTACACGGGGATGTGCAGCAAATAATTTTTCTCTTTCCGGTTTAAGCAGCATTATAACGAAGAGAAACAAAACCATAATTGCGCCGGCATAAACAATAACCTGGGCAACAGCAATAAACTGGGCATTAAGCAGCAGGTAAAGGCCTGCTAAAGATGCAAAATTAAGAATTAGAAAAAGAGCGCTAATTACAGGATTTGATCTTGTAATCATTAATATAGAGGATACTGCAGCAATTGCACTAAATATAATGAATAAGATTAATTCTATAGTCATTCAGACAAGCCTTTACAAGATGCTGCAATTTGCCCCGACTCCAGCCTGACGTAACGCAGGTTTGAGCCGGGGGATAAATAACTACCACTCCCAAAGGGATCACTAAGTGACAGGACACTAAGAACAAAAAGTTACACAAAGAAAGATAAAATGAAATAATCGCTTAAGGAGTATTTCTATAAATCATTCTGGGGAACGGTATAGTTTCTCTTACATGGTCTAATCCGCAAATCCATGCAACGGTTCTTTCAATTCCCAATCCAAATCCGGAATGAGGAACCGAACCATATCGTCTCAAATCAAGGTACCATTCAAAAGCTTCCTGCGGCAAATTATGTTCTTTTATTCTTTGCAGAAGAACATCATAATTATCCTCTCTCTGACTGCCCCCGATAATTTCTCCATAACCTTCCGGCGCCAATACATCCACAGCAAGCGCAAGCTTATCATTATCAGGGTCATGTTTCATATAGAAAGCTTTAACAATTGAAGGATAATGATGTACCATAACAGGTTTTTCATATTGGTTGGAAATAATTGTTTCATCGGCAGCGCCTAAATCATTTCCCCATTCAAAATCAATTCCGTTTTTCTTTAAAATATCGACAGCTTCATCATAAGTTATCCGCGGCAATGGTTTTTTTATATTTTTTAAATGAGTAGTATCGCGTTCAATAATTTTTAATTCTTCTTCTTTGTCTTTTATAACTGTCTGGACAACATATTCAAGAAAGTCCTCAGCCAAATCCATATCGTCGTTAAGTTCGGCAAAAGCTACTTCAGGTTCAACCATCCAAAATTCAGTTAAATGCCTTCTTGTTTTAGATTTCTCAGCCCTGAATGTAGGTCCAAACGTATAAACTTTACCAAATGCCATTGCTCCTGCTTCGGCATAAAGCTGTCCGGACTGTGTAAGATAAGCTTTACCTAAATCAAAGTAAGGAGTTTCAAAAAGAGTTGAAGTTCCTTCACAGGCAGCAGGTGTAAGAATAGGCGGATCCATTAAAGTGAAGCCGTGACCGTCAAAGTAATCTCTTATTGCTTTAACTATCCTGTGTCTTATTTTTAAGATAGCAGTCTGTTTACTGGAGCGCAGCCATAAATGCCGAAGATCCATTAAAAATTCTACGCCGTGTTCTTTTGGAGTAATCGGGTAATCATGCGATTCGGAAATTACGCTAAGCCCTGTAGCGTCTAATTCAAAGCCGCCCGGCGCACGGGGTTCTTCTTTTACTTTCCCCGTTACTTCAATTGAAGATTCCTGCCCTAACCGGTCAGCCAGTTCAAATACTTCATTGGATACATTACCTTTAAAATATATACATTGAAGAAGACCTGTACCATCCCTTAATATAATAAACTTAACTTTCCCGCTTGATCGCTTATTGTAAAGCCAGCCTCTTAAAGTAACTTCTTTACCTGCAAATTCGTTTAAATTTTTTATCGAGATATACTGCAATTTTTTATTTCATTGTTTATAAATTTCAATATCAAATATAACCAGCATGCCAAATAAATGCAAAAAACGCCGCGCTAAAATTACCAGGTGCCTGCAGAGTATTGATTTACCATACAAATGAAACAGGTACCGGTTTTCCCCTTAGCGAATAATAATATTTTTTTATAACAACTAAATTTTACTTGACAAATTGGAATTAATTACTTATTTAGTAATGTAGATTAATCAATTTTCTTAACTTAATTAAGTTACTACTTATTATTATATTATTTATTAAGGCGTTGCTTCCATATTTCTTTATAAAACATCATTTCTAAGCAATCTCATGGATTGAAGTTCAATCCGGGAATGAAATATTAATATGGAAGCAGTACAACCAAAACTTTATGCAAAGACAGAATAAAAAGGGATGGTTGTAAAACTGAGGATAGTATTTTATAAATAATTTATTCACAATAAATCCGGGAGTAATATGATTCACAAACATAATACCACAAAAAACATTTTTCTTATCATAACATTAATATTATCATTAATTATAAGCACATATGCTCAAACAAAAGATACAACAGTGTCGCCAGGCAATCCTTTATCTATTACAGGGCTGGTGGATGTTAACTACAACATTAACTTTAATAATCCCCTAAGCCGTACTAACGGCTACAGGAATTTTGATGTTGATGAAAATTCATTTAACATTAACGAAGCCAGAATTACATTCCAAAAGGCTGCAAGCCCAGTTGGTTTTCGCGTTGACCTTGCTTACGGACAAACGATGGATTTAGTTAACAGCGATGCAAGTTTAGGCGCTCAAAAGTCGCTTAAGAATATTGAGCAGGCATATTTAACTGCCGTATTGCCAATAGGCAGCGGACTTACAATAAATGCAGGCAGAATGGCAACCCACATGGGCGGCGAAGTTATTGAGACTCTAGGTAACATAAATTACAGCAGATCTCTTTTATATACATTGGCTATCCCCTATGCCCATACGGGCGTATGTGCAAGTTATACGTTCAGCCCGCAGTTCAGCTCAACGCTTTATGTTTATAACGGTTGGAATACTTTTGTTGATAACAATACCGATAAGACATTAGGAGCAGAAATAACCTGGACTCCGGATTCCATATTTACATTTACCGAGAATTGGATTGGCGGCGCCGAAGAACCTAACTCTACTAATAAGAGGCATGTGTTTGATTCTATTTTCAATCTTCAGGCAACTGACGCTTTGTTTTTAACTCTGAATGCTGACTATGGACAGGAGTCCAACACTCCCGTTGGTTTAGCAGTCTGGAAAGGTGCGGCGCTAACAGGTAAATACACTATCGGCACCGTTTCAGCAATAGCTGCAAGAGGCGAATATTATTACGACCAAAATGGATTTACTACCCTGACACCTCAGGCGCTTAAAGAGATTACACTTACATATGAATACAAATTCGGCGGCAGTTTAGTTACACGCCTTGAATACAGAAGAGATTGGTCCGACGAAAGCGCTTTTGAAGATAACGCAGGCAATCTTACTAAGAATAATCAAAACACTATACTGATTGGTTCCGTTTATTCTTTTTAAGAAAACATAATTATAATTAAAGTTTATTCAGATTATTATTTAAATTAAAGGAGTAATGTATGGCTGAGCAAACCCCCACAATGAAAAAGACACTCGGATTGACCGGTGTTACTGTAAACGCTATGGCGCTAATAGCGCCAGGCGCATTCTTATGGATCACTTACCAGGTTCAGGCATCTAATAACGGCGGCGACACGGATATGTGGACGGGCATTGTTGCTGCTCTTATTGTTGCCTTTCTTACCGCATTATCTTTTTCTCAAATGGCACGCAGGTACCCGGAAGCGGGTGCAGGCGGTTCTTATTATTTTGCGGAAAAAGCTTTTCTTGACCGGGATAAAGCATCACATAAGCGTTTTTCACGTATAGCTAAGTTTATGACCGGATGGGCTGCACATCTTTTTTACTGGGTGTACACCGGCGTAATGGTTGCAATGATGGCAATATTAGTTACATATATATTCAGCCAATTTAATGTAAATCTTCCGGTACAGGTTCAAATTCTTATTGCAATAGCTTTTGCAGGGTTAGTTGGATTGATTGCCGTAAGAGGAATAAGCGGATCGACAACTGTTGCAATTGTCATAAATATAATACAATTGGTTTCGCTTATAGGATTTAGCATTATGGCAATTATGTTTAGAAATAGTAACCCGCTGCATGCAACACATTGGCTGCATCCGAGCGCTTTCTCTATTGTCTTACCTCATAGCCTTGGAGCAATGCTCTTTCAATCTACTATAGCTATATTAATATTGGTAGGTTTTGAATCTTCTACTTCACTTGCAGGAGAATCTGTTAACCCTAAAAAAGATATTCCACGCGGGATAATTCTATCCCTTATTATCCAGGGCTTGTTCGCTTATTTATTTGAATACTTTGCAGCGAATTATGCCATCTCTGAAAAATTAGTTTATGTGGGCGCCGACGGGTCAAAATTAACAGGTATTGCGGCGGCAGGAGCTTCCGGAGCCCCTATTGGCGATCTTGCACGGCTTATTGGAGATTCGATGCTCGGCGGAAACGGATTTGCATTAATGTTGGTTTTAGCAGTTACAGTAGCACTCGCCGTACTTGGTACTACATTAGCTGCTATGAATACGGCAGTTCGAATCAGTTTTGCAATGGCTCAGGATAAAGAGATGCCGGGACTTATCGGTTCATTACACTCAAAACATGTAACTCCTCATATTGCCGTATGGGTACTTGTTATTGTTGCGGCAATTATAGGGAGTATAGGGGTGCTTAATGTTACAGCTTTAACAGGCATAACATTAGCCTCAAACATCGGTACGTTTGCTCTTTATGCGCTTATTTGTGCTTTGACATTTGTGACATTTGCAGGGCGCAGTGAATTCCATAGCGTAAAACATGCTATTGTTCCCAGCATAGGTGTTTTGGGAAACATTGGCTTGCTTATAGCAGTTGTGTATTATGGTTTAATAACACCCGGAGTATCAGCAGACGCTACCAAAATGGCATTATATATTACTTTTGGCTGGGGTTTTATAAGCGTGCTTTATTTAATCTGGAACAGCATGAAAAGCGGACGGCATATTATACCGCCTACGGAATTATTAAAAAATGCACAAAAGTAAGTGTAACTAATTACTCATGTTATGCAAATAATATTCATGCAAAATAGAACTCACCCTAAATCCCTCTCTTAAAAAGAGAGGGACTTTGAGGGATGAAAAAGAATGTTTGATAAATAATTTTCACACAATCTATTTGTTAAGATCATTTATCAATTAAAATATCAAAAATGGGACGTAATTAAATTGTATAAAAACAATGCAATGAATCTAATAAAATATCTTTCTTTGCTTTTTCCAGGAAATGCCGATGACGGCAAATGAGTCAGTTGAAGTAAGCTCTTACGGTCTTACTCATATTGGAAAAGTACGCGAAGATAACCAGGACGCAGTCCGGATTTGTGATCTTGATGATGATGAATTAATTTCAGCTGTTGGATATTTATTTGGAGTAGCAGACGGCATGGGAGGATTTGCACACGGCGGTATAGCAAGTTCTACGGCGCTTGAAACTTTTTTTGAAACTTTTTATTCGGCAAACGGAGCTTCACCTATTCAGAAATTGCGTGTCGGTATTCAAAATGCGAATTTAAGTGTTTACCAGACTGCACAAAGAATGAGCGTCGGAAGAATGGGCACTACTCTATTAGTTGTTAATTTGGTCGGGCATAATCTTTTTATAGGGCATATCGGCGACAGCCGTGCTTATTTAATACGAAATCATAAATCCAAATGCCTTACTAATGATCATACACAAGTTGGCGACCTTGTAAGAATGCGCTTTTTATCACCGGATAAAATCAGAACACATAGTCAGCGCTCAGTCTTAAACAAGTGTCTTGGTTTAAATCTCTTCGTACAACCGGATATCTTTAAAGTTCCCGTACAAAACGGCGATGTAATTATTTTATGCACCGACGGAGTATGGTCTGTTATTGAAGATGAAGAATTTGCTCATATTACAAAAAAATCATATAAACCTGAAGAATTATGCAGACAAATAATTGAACTTGCAATGGAACGCGACAGTGATGATAATTTAACTATTGTAGCGCTTCATTTTAATAATCTTCCTTCTCATGTAAAAATTAAGGATAAAAAATCATGGGCATTGCAGAATATTATTAAACGCTTCACAAAATGAAAAAAAATGTGCGGCAGTTACTGTGGAATAAAGAATTTCTTAACCGGATATGGCAGTTGAAAATATTGCTTTTCAGCATAATCTTTATTATTATTCATAACTTAACTCTATTACATGCGTGATACTTTATGTCAAAATCATCAATGCTACAAATTAGCGACCAATTTGATCATTTTCAAATAAGGGAACATATAGCAAAAGGCGGTATGAGCGATATTTATCGCGCTTATGATTTACTAAATGGTCAGGAAGTTGTCTTAAAAATTCCCGACAGAATGTCGATAGGCGATCCCGCACAATTTGAACGATTTCAACGCGAACTTGAAGTTATGCGTACACTAAATCATCCGGCAATTCAACAAGGTTTAGGTTCCGGTAACTATAATAATACGCCTTATCTTGTAACGGGGTTGATAGACGGCGAATCCATGAGAGACCTTATCCATAGAGCTACACCAATGCCGCCGGAGGATTCGATCAACCTTATCCGGAAAATTGCAGACGGATTAGCACACTGCCATGATCATGGAATTATCCACCGCGACCTAAAACCGGAGAATATTCTAATTACGGCTGAAGGTCAGCCGATTCTTATTGATTTCGGTCTTGCCTTAACTAAAGGAGCCCACAGGGTTACTTATGCAAACTTTAGCAGCGCCGCCGGTACTCCTGATTATATGGCGCCTGAACAAATTGAAGGACATCGCGGCGATCAACGAACCGATATTTATGCACTCGGTATAATGATGTTTGAATTATTGACCGGAAGAACGCCTTTTAGCGGTGATAATAATATGGCTGTAATGGCACAGCATCTAAAAGGCGCCATCCCGCGTCTTGACAAAGAACTAAAAGGAATTGTTTCACCGCCGCTTGCAGCATTTGTTGTTCGCTGTTTGCAAAGAAATCCCAAAGAACGGTATTCCGATATGCACGAACTTCTTGTTGAATTAGGTGATTTAGAATCGATAGATATATCTATCCTTGAACGGGCTGCCGGTCCGGGTTCTAAAGCGCCCTTTTGGAATTCGCCGGTTTTTATAGCAGTCGGTACAGCATTAGCATTATTGATAGCAATTATTTTTTTAGCACTTATTATTCAACATTTTAAATAATGACAATAAACACTCAAAATCTTACAGAAGAACAACTTGTAGCTCTTGTAAAAGAGCGGGAAGTTAAATTTATTGACCTGCAATTTACCGACGTAGGCGGCGCTGTAAAAAATGTAACCATACCCACACAGGAATTAGAATCAACGCTGAATCATGGAATTTGGTTTGATGGTTCATCGATAGAAGGCTTTGCACGTATTGCCGAGAGCGATATGTACCTAATTCCCGACAAATCTACTTTTGCCGTGTTACCCTGGCTCTCGGGAAATGAAACTACCGCCAGGTTAATCTGCAATGTATTTACACCCGAAAGCCAGCCTTTTTTAGGTGATCCACGCATTATACTTTCGAATGTTGTAAAAGAAGCAGAAAAAATGGGTTTTATTTATAATACAGGACCTGAAATAGAATTCTTTCTGTTAAAACCCTCTGCAGACGGCAAGCTGATACCTCCGCGACCACAGGACAGTGCAGGTTATTTCGACCAACCTGTTGATATGGTTGCAACAAGCTTATGGAGACAAATTACGGATGCTTTGTATTCGTTTGGAATTGAAACTGAAACTATGCACCATGAAGTTGCCACCGGACAGCATGAAATAGATTTTCGATATTCAAATGCTCTAAAAACTGCAGATAATATAGTTACTTTCCGCGTTCTTGTTAAGATTTTATCAGAGCATAAAGGATTATATGCAACGTTTATGCCCAAACCGGTTAGAGGGCTTGACGGCAGCGGTATGCATATGCATCAAAGTTTAAGCTTTAAGGCAAACGGGACTAATGCTTTTGCAGATCCCGGCGACCCTCACGGGTTATCCAAAATAGCTAAACATTTTATCGCAGGGCAATTAGCACATGCAAGAGGGATGTGTGCAATAATTGCACCTTTGGTAAATTCATATAAACGGCTGGTGATTGGTTATGAAGCGCCTGTTTATCTAAGTTGGGGACGTATTAACCATTCAGCGCTCATTAGAATTCCCCGTGCACATTCAGAGGAATCTACAAGAATTGAACTTAGATGCCCTGATCCCAGCTGCAATCCTTATCTTGCATTTACAGTTATGCTGGCTGCAGGACTTGATGGAATAAAACGCGAATTGCCGTTAGCAGAAGCAAGCGAAGAAAATGTATATCTTCCATCAGGCACTCAAAAAGTATCTAAGTTAAATGTCCTTCCCGGCTCATTAGCCGAAGCTCTTATTGAAATGGAAAAAGATACTGTAGTTCGTGACGCATTAGGCACCCATATATTTGAACGTTTCGTCAGCGCTAAACGCCTTGAATGGGACGACTATCGTCTTGAAGTAACTCCCTGGGAACTAGATAAGTATCTTCCTTGTTATTAATAGCAGATTTTAAAATTAATTTTATTCTTATTCCTGCTCTAATATTATCTGAATAAATCGTGTTACGCAAAATCTTTAGTTCATTATGATTTGGAATAAGCACACCCCTAAATACCTCTATAAATGGGATTTAGGGGTGTGTGTTTAACAATCAGAATATCATTTACCTGCTAATGGAATCAGGGAAGAAGTCACAGTATTTATAATCAATTCTGCCGGTTTAAGATTTTCACTGCTTGCTTTTAATTTAATGCTTCCGGCTTTACGACCGGCAAGTATTATTACGGAGCATTTACCGTTGAATAATTTCCTTTGATAGCCGCCGTCAATGTATTTATCCTTTTCATGGCTGCCTGGATCACCGTTACCAACGCCAATTATTTTCCCGGCTCCTTCTATTTCAAAATGAATGAGATTATCAGCAACGGGTACATACCTGTCCTGTGAATCAAGCGTTGTAACTGTAATTACCGAAACATCTTCCCCGTCTGCGTTAATATTATTTCTATCAGATGTTAGTTGTATTGCAGCAGGTTCACCGGTAGTTTCAACCTTATCATTAATAAGCTTTCCGTTCTTCCACCCGGCTGCTTCAAGTGTTCCCGGCTGATATGCTACATTCCATTCCAAGTGAGAATCCTTATCCATCGTTTTTTTACCAAGACTTTTCCCGTTTAAAAACAGCTCTACACTGTCGCAATTGCTATAGCACCATATATTAATAGACTGCCCTTCTTTCCAATTCCAGTGAGGGAAAATATGCAGTACATCTTTATCTGACCACCACGACTGATAATAATAGAAATTATTCTTTGGAAATCCGCATACGTCCATTATACCAAAATGGGAATTTATGCAAGGCCAGCGATAAGGCGTCGGTTCGCCGCGGTAATCAAAACCCGTCCACACAAACCCTCCCGCAAGCCATTTTCTTTGATCAAATAATTTCCACCAATCCTCTGCAGTTTCACCCCATGGCGGAGCATTTAAGTCATAATCACTGACATAACCTTTAACGGTATCCTTAGCATATTCTCCGCGTGTTGCAAGAGTGCTTGCCATTTCACTTCCCCATAGAATTTTATCCGGATGATCCTGCCTGTATTGATCAATGGAATTAATACGATAATTGAATCCCCTTACCGGAATTACGCTGTTTATTCCCTCAAAAGTTCCGCCGTTATCTGCCGCAAAAGTGCTTAACCGTGAGGGATCATATTTCTTTTGTATCCTGATTAATGATTCCGCAATTCGTTTCCCGACATCATTTCCCTCCACAGTAAATTCTTCATTGCCAATAGACCATATTATAACCGACGGATGATTCCTATCGCGCAGAATAAGTTTTGTGAATTGCGATTCAAATTCATTAGTACTGCCTAACAAGCGGTTTTCATCCATAACAAGCATACCAAGTTTATCGCATGCATCCAATAATTCAGGAGTTGGGGGGTTGTGGCTTGTCCTGTAAGCATTACATCCCAACTCTTTCAATTTTTCAATCCTGTAATATTGAAGACCGTCCGGTAAAGCCGAACCGACGCCTGCATGATCCTGATGATTGCAAGTACCTTTTATTTCTACTCTCTCCCCGTTAAGAGAAAACCCGTTATCTTTATCGAACTTTATTGTACGTACACCGATATTAGTTTCAGAATTATCTATTATGTTTTCGCCGGATTTAATATACTGCACTAATTTATATAAATACGGGTCTTTCAATGACCAGAGATGCGGATTATCTAGTTTTATTTTCTGACTTATAGTTTTCTCTTCATAGTTATTTAAGCGTAAAGTTTCACTTGAAATTTTCCCAACTTCATTCCCTTTATCGTTTAAAATTATTGATATTAGATTACACTCGTTTTCCTTCTCATCCCGATTAAATATTTTTGTACTGATATTTACCGATGCTGAATTCTTATCCACATCAGTAGTAATATAAGTACCATATAAAGGAATATGGAGAGGCGCTGTTTTTATTAACCACACATGCCTGTAAATACCCGCGCCTTCATAAAACCATCCTTCTGCCAGCGAAACATCTGCTCTTACCACAAGAACATTTTTCCCGCCGTAATTAAGATAATCAGACACATCAAAGTCGAACCCGCTGTACCCGCTTAAATTTCTGCCGAGGAAATGCCCGTTAAGCCAAACCATACAATCTCTGAATACGCCGTCAAATTTGACGGTAATTCTTTTCCCTTCATCGGTTTTGGGAATATCCAAAGAACGGCGGTACCAGCCGATAGAAGTTTTAGGGAACTGTCTTCCAAGCGGTTTATAACCATGACTATCTAAAACGCCGTTATCCGAATTCACAAAATCAAGTTCAACCGCCCAATCGTGCGGAAGGTCTACGAGCCGCCAGGTACTATCATTAAAATCCGGCGACCCCGGACCGCTTGTCTGTCCGGCTTTAGCAAATACCTGCTCTAATCCAAATCCGAAATCTCCTTCCGGCGATGAAGCATCGCCAAGGTGAAATTTCCATCCCGGGTCAAGCAGGAGTTTTTCTCTTACAGATTCCAAATTAGTATCATTCCTTCTGCTATTTTTTAGTTCTCCTGCATTTGAATATCCGGTAATAATAAATGACTGAAATAATAAGATAATTAATACTAAACGCAATTTTAAAGACATTTTATACCCTCCATAAATTTTTAATTAATTACTCATCTTGCACAAATAAATGGATTTATAACCACGACACAGAAGTTGCGGCAATTCAACTATAAAATTTTACGTAAACGGTTAATTATTGCTTTTCATTTCCCAGCACCAATGCCACGGTTCATAGGCAATGCCGAATTGATTGTTTTTAGGATACGTAAGATAAAAATTATATTTATTAGCATTAGCAAGCATCCATTGAAATTCCGGAAGTTTTTCAAAATCTGAGGCGGTTTGTTTGCCGGAAAATCCGTTTATACCGTCCTGATTGCATAAATCAATTGCGTTATTATAAGGGTTATTGTGCTGACTGTACCCCGGCATAGCAACTTTTTTCGAATTTTCTTTTAGTGAATAATTTGAAATAGTTATTAAATATTTAAAGAATAAAAAAGCCTGAATACCTGCCGAACGAAAACCTATTTCAACATACAGACATTTCCCGATATCGTTTTTCATTTGTTCACACATTGCCAAATAATCTTTATAAGAATGTGCCGCGCAGAATTGGACTCCTATTTTGTGCAAATCTTTCCCCGATCCAACACTGACGGGTGCAATTTTGATAAGGTTATTAGGCTTGTCTACCGAATAAAACTGCCAGTAGCAGCCGAATTGCCTCGAATCAGTATCAAATACTCTTCTTACAAAATCCCTTTCAATAAAATTTAATCCCATCAGCAAGGTATCATAATCTATAACTGATCTTCTTTCCTGAGGCGTATTATTAATTAATTTCGTAAAGCTTTTTGTTACACATCTTGCCGCAAGCCGGTGAACGATGTTCAGATGATCATAATTCAGCTTACCAAAGTATAAAAAAGCAATATAACCTGAGGAAAAAATTACACAGGTGACAATTATAATAATTAGTTTTTTCACTATGTCTTACAGTTTTAAGATTTAATTCAAGCCAGCTCCCCTTTAAGCCAAACAACGACTCATTAAAATAACAATCATAGATATATCAGGCAAGTAATTTTAAATTATTTAACAATTAAAGATTAAAATTTTAACACAATTTATAAAAGGTTTTATTAATCAATTATTCGAAAATAGAATTAATTTCTTTTCTTGTTTTTATATTTTACTCACAGCCCGAAAATAGTATTTTCTTGAAAATCAGATGAGAAAAATCTCATAATTAAGAATATTAAGATCAATTTTGGTGATAATACTAACATATTGTACATATTCTTCACTATGAACCGGCTGGCATATTAATTGATTTTGAAGAATGGGAATTATATCCTAATTTAGTTTGAATGAAAAAGAAAATCTTCATATTATATTTAGTAACGGTTTTTTTCGTTTCTACAACGAGTTTACCGATAACTGTTCATTTCTGCAAGATGACTAAAACATCAGCAGCCTGTAAATGCAGTACGATGGGAAACTGCAAAATGAGTTGTAAAAATCAATCTGTTAAAGAAGCTCATTTACCACATATTAAAAATAACTGCTGCTCTACAAAGACAATTGATACTACTTTAAAAGATGAATATTTATCACAACAGAACAGCAATAATCATAATTTTCAATCGTTAGTCTTCGTTTTAACAAACAACCCGTTTGAAAGTATTAGTAAATTAAATTCAAATAAAAAATATTTTCAGGACTTTTCTCCCCCCCTGCTTACAAACAACACTTTGTATCTAAATAATTCTGTGTTTCTTATCTAAATCTCCCGTTTTTAATTCCTTCCGGCTAACCAGCCGGGCAATACATCGCATTTTAAAATTTTTTAAGTCAAAAGACTTTGACTAATTAATCCGGAGTTAAGATATGATCGATAGAATAATCGATTGGAGCGCAAGAAACAGATTTATTGTAATCATGGGTTACATAATTTTGGCAGGTTTCGGCATTTACAGTCTTATCAATATGCCTGTTGATGCAATTCCCGATTTGTCCGATAACCAGGTAATTATATATACGGAATGGATGGGACGTTCACCGGAGATAATAGAACAGCAGGTAACTTACCCGCTTGTTTCTGCACTGCAGGGGCTGCCGCAAGTAAAGGCTGTCCGCGCAACATCCATGTTCGGTATGTCGTTTGTCTTTGTCATCTTTAACGATAATACAGATACTTATTATGCGCGCAGCCGCGTTTTAGAAAGATTAAGCGCAATGCGTTCACAGCTTCCAGCCGGGGTAATTCCGGCTTTAGGACCGGATGGAACCGGCGTTGGACATGTCTATTGGTACACGGTTGAAGGAAATGGCTATGATCCCGGCGCTTTAAGATCAATTCAGGACTGGTATGTAAGATATAAATTATCGTCTGTTGAAGGTGTTGCAGAGGTAGCAAGTATAGGCGGGTTTGTTAAGCAATACCAGGTAGATATAGACCCTAACCGGCTTCGTGCTTATGATGCTACTACTTCCGAAGTAATAAATGCTATTCAAAGTAATAATAATGAAGTAGGCGGAAAGATAATTGAAGCAAACGATGCCGAATATTTTGTCCGCGGGCAGGGGTATATAAATTCTAAAAACGATATAGAAAATTCAATTGTTAAACCCGGCGCTAACGGGACTCCCATATTAATAAAAGATGTAGCAAAAGTTCAAATTGGCGGAGACATGCGCAGGGGCACGCTTGATAAGGATGGAAAAGGACAGGCAGCCGGAGGCATAATAGTTATGCGCAGCGGTGAGAACGCTAAGAAAGTAATAGACCGCGTAAAGGAAAGAATAAAAGAAATCTCGCCCGGATTACCGCCCGGTGTAGAAATAAAAGCTTCTTATGACCGCAGCACATTAATTGAGCAGTCCGTAAATACACTTGAACATTCTTTAATTGAAGCTGCAATTGTTGTTTCACTTATGGTTGCAATTTTTCTGCTGCATTTCAGAAGTATATTAAGAATTATTATAGAAATACCTGTATCGGTATTGCTTTCCTTCATTTTAATGCGCCTATCCGGTATAACTTCAAATATAATGAGCCTTGGCGGAATAATCCTTGCAATAGGAGTTATAGTAGATGCGTCTATTGTTATGGTTGAGAATGCCTACCGTAATATTGCCCATGCTTTGGAAGAAAAAGGCAAGCTTGCACCTGAAGATTACAAACGAATTTCCATTATATCCGCCAAACAGGTAGGGCGGGCAATTTTCTTTTCCGAACTCATAATATTAGTTTCATTCCTCCCTGTATTTTTATTAACCGGACAGGAAGGGAAACTTTTTCACCCGCTTGCATATACAAAAACGTTTGTGGTGGCTTCATCGGCTTTAGTTTTAATCACATTAATACCTGTGCTGATGACTATGCTGATGCGAGGCAAATTCAGACCTGAAAATGAAAACCCGGTTACCAAGTTTTTTATTAATATTTATGACCCTGTAATTAAGCGGGTATTAAAGCGCCGAAAGACAACAATTGCAATTAATATTATTGCCCTGCTTATAACGATCCCGATGATTATGCATACCGGTTCCGAGTTTATGCCTCCGTTGGATGAAGGCTCAATTCTTTACATGCCTGTAACTATGCCAAATATTTCAATTACGGAAGCAAACAGGATACTCCAGGAACAGGATAAAATAATCAAAAGCGTACCTGAAGTCGCTCATGTGCTTGGTAAAGCGGGAAGGGCTGAAACAGCAACGGATAACGCCCCCTTAAGCATGATTGAAACAATCATACTCCTTAAACCGAAAGATCAATGGAGACGAGGAATAACCAAATCTGATATCGTGTCTGAATTAAACGATAAGCTTCAAATACCCGGTGTTGTAAACGGATGGACGCAGCCGGTTATTAATAGAATTAATATGCTTTCAACAGGGGTAAAAACCGATATAGGATTAAAAATATTTGGCGATAATCTTGATTCTCTTGAAGCCTATGCAATCCATGCCGGGCAATTACTCAAAACAGTTAACGGCGCTGCCGATGTTGCTGCTGAAAGGATACAAAACGGTTACTACCTTGATATTCAGCTTAAGAAAAATATTTCCGCACAATACGGATTAAACACAGGCAATTTGCAAGATATAATTGAGACGGCAATAGGGGGTGAAAATCTCGGCGTTGTTATAGACGGCAGAATGAGATTTCCAATCCGTATGCGTTACGAAAGAGATTACCGCGACAATATTGACGACATAAAAAATTTAATAATACCTGTAACTGTTTCTTCCGGAAGTATTACACAAACCGGAATGAATTCAATAGCGCAGACTTCACTTAAAAACAATTCAAGTTCTATGGAAGACATGCCCGGCTCAAATAATTCTTTGATTCAAACGGCATTGACGGGTTCAGCGGATTTCAGTCTTTTATCTACCGGTAATAAAAGCGCAGTTTCCTATCTTCCGCTTTCCGAACTGGCAGATATAAACATTGTCACCGGTCCGCCTATGATAAGCAGCGAGAATGGAATGCTTCGTTCTATAGTATATATGAATACACGCGGCAGGGATATGGGAAATGTAATGATAGATGCAAAAAGAGTAATCGAAGAAAATTTAAACCTTCCGCCGGGGTATTCTTACGTATGGAGCGGACAGTATGAAAGCAAAGAACATGCGCAGAGAACAATGGAACTTATTATGCCCGTAGTCTTCTTAATAATATTTGTTCTCCTTTATTTTACTCTTCATGATTATAAAGAAGCCGGCGTTGTAATGCTTTCGGTTCCGTTTGCGCTTATAGGCGGAATGTACACAATATTTTTCCTCAAGTATAATTTTTCCACAGCTGTATGGGTTGGATTTATTGCCTTATACGGCGTAGCCGTGGAAACGGGCGTTGTTATGGTTGTTTATTTACATGAAGCGCTTGATAAAAGATTAAAAGCGCATTATGAAGGCAAACGCGGTGAAATCACAAATAAAGATATATATGAATCCGCTATCGAAGGGTCGGTGTTAAGGCTTCGCCCCAAACTAATGACTGTGCTAACTGCAATGATCGGGTTAGTACCTATAATGTGGACAACCGGTACCGGTTCAGATGTAATGAAACCGCTGACAGCACCTATGATTGGAGGATTGCTGACATCTGCAGTACACGTTCTTATAGTTACCCCGATTTTATTCGTTATTATGAAAGAGCGTGCGCTTAAAAAAGGCAAACTTAAAATTTCAAAAATGGCAGGCTGGATGAAGGAGGGAGAAAATGAATAATTTAAAAATCACCCGGGAATTTATGAACAGAAAACAAAATATTTTATCAAATCTGGCACAAGCTTTTTTTTTGATAACAATTATCTTTACTGCCGGATTTATACCGGGTACTAAGGCTCAGTCTGTTGATTCATTGGTAACCGAAGCAATTCAAAACAACCCGCAGTTGAAATCACTCAAATACAAAGTTCAATCTGCAGAATTCAGGTCGGAATCGGTAAATGCGCTTCCGCCGCCAACTCTCGGTATTGAGTTCAACCAGGTACAGGCAGGTAAATATAATCCCTGGGACGATGCTCTTTCAAATTCACTTTCACTTTCGCAAATGTTTATGATAGGCGGAAAACTCAGCGCTATGTCCGATGTTGAAAAGGAAAATGCATTAATCTCCGGCGACGATTTCCAGGCATATAAAATAAACCTGACGGCACAAGTTAAGATTGAATATTATTCTCTATGGCTTTTCAACAAAAAAATCGATGTTCAGAAAGATAATATCAGGCTGCTTAATGATTTAATAAACTCGGCGACAATATTGTACCAGGTGAATAAAATAAATCAAACTGATCTTCTTACAATAAAAAGTGAAGCTGCATCGAACGAAACACAGCTATTGATTCTTCTTAATGAGAAAGAGGCTGAAACATATAAGATGAATAAACTTCTCGGCAGAGAATTGGATTCAAAAGATATTTATACAGGAAAAGAAATCAGTCTCGACTCCCTTAATATATCGATGGATGAACTTCAGGCAAAGCTTGAAGAAGTAAATCCGTCACTGAAGAAAATGGATAATATGATTGATATGAATCTCGCAATGAAGACAGCAAATGATAAAGGACTTATTCCTGATTTAATGGTCCAGGGTATGATAATGCGTATGCCGCAGGGAATGATACTAACGGAAAAATCCGATCTTTCAACGCTTATGCCCCAAACAGAATATATGTACTCAATAATGGCTTCAATTACACTGCCGTTTGCTCCCTGGTCGGTAAATAAGTTCAGAGCTAAGGATGAGGAAATATTATCCGGTATTAAGGGAATCGAATATGAAAAAAACGACATGCAAAGAGAAATGATTTCCGGCTTGAAAAATGCTTTATTAAAGTACAAAACTTCAACCGAATTAATTAAGCTTAACTCGACTTATGCGATCCCATTATACAAGCAGTCAGTTGAAGCTCAAATTTCAGCATATCAAAACAACCGGGCAAATATTAATACTGTAATAGATGCAAGCAGGATGCTTTTAATGCAGGAAATGAATTACTATATGGCAGAGGCAGATCACCAGATGTCGCTGGCTGAAATTGAAATGATGATTGGCACCGGGTTACGATAGCAAATAATTTAAAATATGTATAAGAATTTTTAAAAAGGATCAAAAATGAAATATCTAAGTTTAGGTTTAATTTTTCTGTCTTTGTTTTTATATACCTGCTCAAACCAGCCGGGAAATAAAGACACACAGGCACAAAACACACAAGCAAAAGAATTATATACCTGCACTATGCACCCGCAGGTAATTTCCGATCATCCCGGAGTGTGCCCAATCTGCGGTATGGAATTAGTCAGAAAAAGTATTGCCGCTTCAAAAGAAGACGGTAATAATACGTCAGGAATGCTTTCGATCAGCAATGCACAGGCAGTGCTGGCAAATGTTTCGACCGTAAAAGTAAAAAAAGAAAATATTGAAAAACGGCTGTCGGCGTATAGTTATATAGATTTTGCAGAGGATAACAAGAAAATGATTACCGCACGATTTAACGGCAGGATTGAAAAATTATTTGTAAATAAAACAGGCGATTATATTCGCAAAGGCGAAAAGCTTTTTGAAATATACAGTCCTGATCTTGTGCAGGCACAAAATGAATATCTTATTGCCCTTAATAATTTGCAGCAGGACGGAAATAATGCTTTATTGCTCAAATCAGCAAGAAAAAAACTTGAGTTGTTTGGAATTACGGATTCACAGATAAAGACTCTGGAAGCGACACGAGAGGTAAATTTAACACCGACTTACTACTCCCCTTTCTCCGGTACTGTTATAGAGAAAAAAGTGGAAGAAGGAATGTATGTAAATGAAGGCTCGGAAATTTACGACATTGCAGATCTTTCAACCGTTTGGAACACAGCAGATGTATTTGAAGAGGATTTAAGCGCTGTAAAAATCGGAAATAATGTTTCTCTTAAGCTTCCGGCTTATCCCGGAGAAAACTTCGAAGGCAAAGTAGCATTCATTTATCCGGTTTTAAATTCACAAACGAGAACGATTAAAGTCCGTACCGTATTTACAAATTCTTCGGGCAAACTAAAGCCGCAAATGTACGGACAGACATTTTTTGAAAACAATATAGGCAGGGGTATAGTAGCGCCGGAAGAAGCCGTTTTCTTTACGGGCAAAAGGACTATTGTCTGGATAAAGACACCGGATAGTATGTACGAACAGCGCGAGGTTATAACGGGAATAAAGATAAATAATAAATACCAAATTTTATCAGGTTTAAAAGAAGGCGAAGAAATCGCCGCCACAGGCGGGTTCCTTCTTGATTCGGAAAGTCAATTAAAAGGCACAAATAATACTAACACTTCCGGTAAATCTAATAAGAGACAATATAATCCCGGCAGTATGCCCGGAATGAAAATGTAATTAAACAAATAATTAAAGGATAAAATATGAATACAAAATCGTTTCTCAAATTCATTCTTAATTTTTTAGTAATTTTAATAATTACCGCATCTGCAGGACAGACAGGGTGCTCAAAAGACAGCAATACAAAAGCACCTGCGGCTCAAACTCAACACGCAGAAAAGAAGGATGCCGGCGACTTATCTATTGTGAGGGATAAAAATGTCGACGTTGATTCATTAGATCAAAATAAAAACGGTTATCTCTATCAATGTGCGATGGATTACGATGTTATTTCCGATAAGCCGGGCACTTGTCCTAAATGCGGGATGGAGCTTAAAGAAGTTACTCTTGCACAGGCAAAGAAAAACTTAATAGATTACGGCTTTCAGGTTAAATAATCATTATATTTAAATAACCTGCAATTTATTATTGCAGGTTAAATATTAATTGAATAAATAATAAGTATGATTATGAAATATTTACTGAGAATTGTCCTGACGATTGCAGCGCTTCTTTTCATATTCATTATTTTTATTTATTCCGGAATATATAATATCAGTGCGATGATACCGCATAACAGGGTAACACTTAAACTTGTATCATTTTTAACGGATAATTCTATTAAGCATCATGCAGAAGATATAACTGCACCCAATCTTGCAGATTCTCTTTTAATAGAAACTGGATTTACGCATTATCAAGAAATGTGCGTTAATTGCCACGGCGCTCCAGGCATTCAACCCGATGAAACCGGGCGCGGGCTTTATCCCGGACCTCCCGAACTTGCAAGATCAATTAAAGATTGGACTCCCTCAGAACTATTCTGGATTACAAAAAACGGTATAAAAATGACAGGTATGCCGTCATTCGGAAAGACACATAAGGATGATAAAATTTGGGCTATTGTTGCCTTTATTGAAAAACTTCCCGGCATGACGAAGGAGCAATATAATGATTATGCTAAGTTTGTTGAAGAAAAGGGTGCGGAATAAACGCCCTCCCAATAGACTGTTAAAAATATTTTATTAATCAAAACACGGAGACTTTATGCCTGAAGAAATGGAAGTTCCTACTGAACATTTACATGAAACAATACAGGAAGCGGCAGAAAAAAGTAATAGCAAATGGATATTAAAGGTAGCGCTTACAGCCGCCATATTAGCTGTTCTGGCAGCGGCAGCTTCACTGCTGGCAAGTTACCATGTAAATGAAGCAATGATTGAACAGCTTAAAGCCTCTGACCAGTGGGCGTATTACCAGGCTAAGGGAATAAAGCATGAAGTACTTGAAAGTAAAAATGAAATATTGAAAAATTTGAATAAAGATATATCCGTCCAGGACCAAAGCAAATTAATCGAATATAACAAGCAGCAGAAAGAAATAGAATTAATCGCCAGGGATGCGGAGAAATCGTCATCAGAACATATGGAAATCCACCATATTCTTGCAAGAGCGGTAACGCTATTTCAAATAGCAATTGCAGTATCTGCTATTGCAGTACTTACAAGAAAGAAATGGATGTGGTACGGCGGTATCATTTTAGGTTTGGGAGGAATATTGTTTTTACTGCAAGGGATTATGTAGAGGCGGGTTATGCAGGACTACACCAAATAATTAAAAATACAATAATTCAAAATACTCCTGTTAAAGTTTGGAATTTTTTTTAATTTATCCGATATTTGGCAGGCTAAAATTTTAAGTTAAAATATAAGCTGATTTTGAATTTATTGCTGTTTTTTTTCTAAAATACGGGGGCTTAGCTCAGTTGGTTCAGAGCACCCCGACAAGTCGGGAGGGTCGGATTAAAGTTTTTTTGATACGGGGGCTTAGCTCAGTTGGTTCAGAGCACCCCGACAAGTCGGGAGGGTCGG
>CAZUCY010000005.1:0-55316 GCA_964618785.1 uncultured Ignavibacteriaceae bacterium
TCACGTAAATGTAATAAAAGGATTTATGGGACAAACTACAGGCTTTCACAAAGCGATAATTAAAAAATCTATTATTATTTTAGCTGAACGACAGGGTACAGACCAGGTAAAATATATTCACGGTGATTATGGCAGGGGAACATTTACGTTTTACGGCGGTCATGATCCTGAAGCCTATCAGCATCTTGTAGGCGATCCGCCGACCGATTTGTCTTTGTATAAAAACTCGCCTGGCTACCGGTTAATATTAAATAATATTTTATTTCCAGCGGCTAAGCCGAAGAAACAGAAAACTTAAATTGTGTTCAATATTTAACATAAACTAATGGCATTTATGAAACAGACAAGAATTAAAAATTCATCGGGACAAATTCCTATAGGAAAAATTGTCTGTGTCGGAAGAAATTATGCAGAGCATGCAAAAGAATTGGGAAATAAAATTCCTGAAAAACCTGTAGTATTCTTAAAGCCACCTTCTTCGGTTATTTATTCTGGGGATGCAATTATCTATCCTGCTTTTTCAAATGAAATGCATCATGAGGTGGAACTGGTTCTTTTAATAGGGAAAAAAACAAAAGATGCTGATGAAAAAGACTCTGAAGAGGCAATTGCCGGGTATGGCGTTGGATTGGATATGACTTTAAGAGATATTCAGAGTGAATTGAAAAAAAATGGACATCCTTGGACAATAGCCAAATGTTTTGATACGTCGTCAGTACTTTCTGATTTTATTTTGAAAAATGATTATACTTTAACCTTAAACGAAATAATTTCTCTTGTTATCAATGATAAAAACAGGCAATGTGAAAAATTAAGAATGATGTTGTTTCCACCGGCAAAATTGGTACAATACATTTCATCACTTATGACTTTGGAAAAAGGCGATTTAATTTTTACAGGCACACCCAAAGGGGTTGGTAAAGTGGAAAAGGGAGATAAACTGTATGCTAAAATTAATGATATAGTCCAGTTGAACTGTACGGTAATTTAAATATTTTATAGCATATTAGAGAATATATTTCCAGGATTCTCTCTGATTAATGTGTAACTTATTATATTCAATATTTATTAAAACGAAGATATTTTGCCAAGATTCAGGGTTCATTTTGATGAATACCGCTTTTATCTATTTAAAGAACTTAGCGCTTTTTTGATTAATTCTTCCAGGGCGCTGTCGGGGCTGCTGCTTAAAATTTCCCTAACCACATTTTCCGCCGTTTTTGAATTATATCCAAGTGTTCCTAAAGCAGCTACAGCTTCATTCTTAATACTGTGGGAGATTTCAGTTGTATCACCGCCAGCAATATTGCTTACTTTAGTCCCTAGTTCAAGTACTAATCTCTCTGCTGTTTTTTTACCTATACCGGGAACGGCAACTATGCGTGATATATCGGATAATTGAATCGCTCTTTTAAGATCGTCGGTTTTAATTCCCGAAAGGATACTTAACGCAATTTTGGGACCTATTCCGTTTACCGAAATAAGAAGTTCGAACATTTCTTTTTCCGTTTCAGTTGAAAAGCCGAAAAGTGTAATTGAATCTTCTTTTACACTGGTATGAATAAACAGGGATGCAGAGTCCTTGCCTGAAATCTTTTCAAAAGTATTTATAGAAATGTTTACCAAATAGCCAACCCCGTTTACATTAAGTAAAATTTTTGTTGGTTTTGATGATATTATTTTTCCTGTTAGATAGCCAATCATTTTTAAATATAGAATATATTATTAAATAAAGAAAAAATTTATTGTACAAAACTTAAGAATTTTACATCCCGCATTCTATATTATTCAATAGTGTTGAGTAAAATATTTAAACGGAGTAAAGTTCTAATTATGTTTAAAAATAACAAAATTCTCCTTGTAATAATATTGTATAATTATTTCTTTTGTTTTGTTATCTTAATGTCATAAACTATACTAAAGATAGCTTCTATTTCTACCCCTTCGGCATTTTGATATTTTTCTGCAATACATAATAATATATATAATCTTCAAATATGGCTTGCATTTTATTTATAAAATATTGGTCACAATCTATATAATTAGGTCCCCAATGAAAACCAATAGCAATTACTCCGCATTTATATTTAAAATTCATTAAGCCAGAAAATAGTAGAAACTTGTTCCTGCCAATTACGAATTCATCTTTGATTTCTTTTCCACCATGCAGAACTTCGCAATATTTTTTAGCTCTTGCAATTCTTGCTTGTGCGCTAATTGATCAAATTCGATAAACACGGCTATAGCACAAAAATTATTTTTCAGATAAAAATATATTCTTGCAGTGGAATCAATTCTTCCATTTGAAAGAACAATTACATTTGTTTTTTTATTTAAAATACTCAAAGTTATTTTAATAATGATTTGAATAAGTACGCTCAAATATTATTCAGGTAATTGTTCTCAATTATATAGAGACGCAGTTTCAAAATTAGTTTCTTGACAAATTTAGCTACTTATAAAATTAAGGACAATAAAAAACTATAATTTTCTATTCTTAAACTTCCAAATACGTCTATCACTTTTTCTCATTCAATAGTTCATTTTACGCTATTCTCTCCGTTTTAATAAATCCTATATTCGATAAAAGTACTTCTTGCGAAAATTTATTTCTCTCATTTTGTATGACGGAGATTATCTTTGTCTGCGTTTAAGCAACACCCCATGCAAATCGATCAGATATTTATTTTTCGTATCAACCTAAAACTCATGTAATAATTCAAGAAATAAGAATTTTCATTAATACTGCCTATTGAAAAAAAAATTATATACATCTTATAAAAATCAATACTTTAAGGGTTATTGATTTTATTTCCAATAGCGAAGCGAATTTGATGTTCTGATTAAATTATACATGCAATTTATAAAAGGTCTGCACCGTGAAGGTTATATTTAGCAGGGGCAGGCTCTCATGGCACAGAAGTAATATAATTTTTAATGGTGGAATCGATAATAATATAAAGAAGTTTTCATGCTTCCACTATTTAAAGTTAAAGGTATATAATTAAGTTATGTCGAAGAAACATAATTCTCGTTTGATACCGATGAATGCAATTGATACTGGATGCCTTTGTTGCAGTCTGCATGAAAGGATAACCATCTGCATGCAGACCATTCGGCACCAGAAACAGCCGCTACACCAACTGCCAATTGTGTAGAGCTGGACTCGTATGATACTTGCACCCAGTATCCCCGGTTATTTACATTATAAAGACCAGAATATAAACGGACACGGCCATGTGGATTTATATACCACAAGTATTGGAAAACAAAAGTAACTGCTGCGAATTTCGTTGAAGTGATTCCGGGAACAGTACCGGCGCTAGTATCTCCGATTGATCTGGAAGACGAGCCGGGCCCATTGTTAGTGATACCATTAATTGCTATTTCCCCTTGAATGGCATTTCACTCTGAAAGCTGATACTGGGCGCCGATTGTGGATTCCTGGAATGATGTGAGGCTAAAGTTTCCGGCAATCCCGAATTGGAGAGCAAACAAACCTTCTTTATAAGAAACGGTTTCAGAGGATTGGCTTTGAGCTTGACAAGAAAAGGAAAGTGGTATTGAAACCAAGATAAAAAGCAGAATTCCATTTTTGAGTTTATTAATATAGAGTCTCCTGAAAAATGATGCCGCGCGATTTAATGTGGTAGCTGGTCAGGTTGGCAACCTGAACTACATATTAATCTTCTTCTTTTATTTCAATTTCTATTTCGGGTTTGGGCGGTCTTTCATATAGGTCTGCAAGTTCTTTGTAATATCCTGCAAGATAATCCGGCACCTGATCCCATGTAAAACGCCAAGTCCAATTTCCGCCAAGTTTACCCGGGAAGTTCATTCTTGATTCTCCACCAAGATTCAAAATATCCTGCATAGGTATAACTACAAGATCAGCAACGGAGGAATAAGCAGCCCTAATCAATTCTTTAAGTATATCATCACCGTAATAATTTAAGTAACGCTGTGTATGCCGATAAATATCATTATCCTCTGTTTTGGCTTTTTCAAAATACGCACGCGTTGTATCGTTATCATGCGAACCTGTAAATACCATACAGTTATGAATATAATTGTGAGGAAGGAATTTCCTTTCCATCTTAGTTCCAAAGGCAAACTGGAGAATCTTCATTCCGGGGAAATTAAATTTATCCCTTAACTCTGCAACGGATTTTGTTATAACACCGAGGTCTTCGGCTATAATAGGCAGATCGCCCAAATATTTTTTTACCGTATTAAATAATTTTTCTCCCGGCGCTTTAACCCACCTTCCTTTTTCAGCGGTAACAGCTTCGCCGGGAACTTCCCAGAAAGCATCAAAACCACGAAAGTGATCGATACGAATTATATCTACAGTTTCAAGAAGATTTGCAAATCTCCGCCTCCACCATTGGAAATCATCCTTTTCCATAATATTCCAGTTGTAAAGCGGATTACCCCAAAGCTGCCCGGTTGCGCTAAAATAATCCGGCGGAACGCCTGCAACCGTTTCAAGTTTACCTTCTTTATCAATAGTAAAAAGTTCTTTATGTGCCCATAAGTCGGCGCTGTCGTACGCAATAAAAATAGGCATATCCCCTATAATTTTTATTTCTTTTGAATTTGCATACGATTTTAATTCTTTCCATTGTAAAAAGAATTGATACTGAACGAACTTATGGTACAAAATACTATCAGCTAATTTTTCCTCCCAGCTTTTTAAAGCTGATTTTTTGCGAACGACTAAATCTTTATTCCAGTTTGTCCAAAGCTGTCCGCCGTGAAAATCTTTCGCAGCCATAAAGAAGGCAAAGTCGTTAAGCCAATCTTTGTTCGCATTGTTAAATTCTTCAAAAGAGGTATTAGCCCCATTATTAATATTTTTGAAATTTTCAAAAGCTTTTTTTAATAAAATTTTTTTATAATTGATTATCTGTCCGAATTCAATTTGGTGAGGATTGGTTACCGGAACGCCGTTTAAATCATTTTGAGTAAGAAAACCTTTTTCTAAAAGTTTTTCAAGGCTAATTAATAAAGGATTCCCGGCAAATGCAGAAAAGCACTGATATGGTGAATCTCCATACCCGGTGGGACCGAGAGGGAAAACCTGCCAAAGCTTTTGACCAGCAGCTTCAAGAAAGTTTACAAAATTATATGCTTCATTTCCGAGATCGCCAATACCAAAATTGCCCGGCAGCGAGGTCGGGTGCAATAAAATTCCTGCAGTACGTTTAAAACTCATGTTAGCCTCAAAATTTTTATTATGAAAGATAAAGAATGGATGGATAAAAAGTTAAGCTTTCATAAAATTATTTAATAATTTTTCAGACACTTATTTTATAATTAAATAAGAATTTTTAAATGGCAGCAATAATTTGCAGTTTGCAATCGACCTGGAAAATCCTTTGGAGAATGATTCTGTTTTATCTTACCTGGGCGATATTTTTAGCCGTATTCTTTGTGCCGTTCGGTTTAGGATTTACTAAGTGGTACCATGCATCTCCTATTGAAGCGCGGCTATATAGCGATATTATAACCGTTGTTACAATACTGGCTGCTACATGGGTAATGACCCGGTTCATTGATCATCGCCCATTTCTAACAATCGGACTTGCATTTAATCGCGTCTTTAGAGATTTTTTAATCGGAGCCGCTATTGGATGTACATGGTTAGGGGCGTCTGTCGGAATAATTTGGGCATTTGGCTGGGCTTCGCCTATACCAACGTCCGGTTTTTCCGGGCCAGTATTAGCGGGTTCCACAATTGCTATGTTCTTTAATGTTTTCGCTCAGGAAGTGTTACTTTGCGGATTTATTTTTCAAACAATCAGAAGTCGGTCTAATATTGTTATTGCAATATCGGTTTCGGCTGCATTATTTGCAGGCTATCATGCCGGTGCATTTAAGGGCGAGTGGCTGCCGGTGATAAATGTATTTACTGCAGGAATATTATTTTGTCTTTCTTATATCTTAACCGATAATTTGTGGCTTCCAATTGCAATCCACTTTTTATGGGATGTTTTGTTAGGGCCGGTACTTGGATTAACCGAAAGCGGTAAAAGCGATTTAGGAGGAGGCTGGAGAATGTTTTCTTTGCATGGTCCATCATTATTTACCGGCGGGACATTCGGTATGGAAGGTGGTTTAGTAGTAACTATTACAACAGTTTTCTTCCTAATAATTATTTGTTTTTTTCAGCGTCGAAAAATTAGAAAACTGTTTTTAAAATGTGCTCAATCGAGCATTGATATTGACTATAGACACACAATATAGTCGATTTAGTGTTTTTTGTTGAAGATGATGAGAAAATATTTCTCAAAACAATTACTCCAAGTAGAAAAACGACAAAAAATTATTAGGATGATAAAAATGAAATATTGGATAAAGAAGGGGAAAAACTGCTTAAATCTTATGAAAACAATGAATAGAGCTCAATTAAAAACTTTTAAAAAAGAAAACAAATTATATAGAAGCTGCAAAGCATGCAGCAGCTAAAAACAGGAGAATCAATAGAAAAGGGCATGCCGTACTAGATATTAGTTGCAAGTATAATTCATAGATATATATTCTGGAAATTTAAAGAAGGATAAATATAATATCTTACAACTTATTGAATTACATACCAGTTATTATTCCCATCCCTTATTAATTCCATATTATTTACTTTTTTAAATTGAATTCAATATGATTTAAGCTTATTTTTGTTGCAGAATAATTGAATTATTATGAATAATAAATTAAAATATTGGAGTTAAAATGTTAGAGAAAATTAAAGAACTATTAGGCGCGGAAGCCGAAACGTTATTAACTTATAAAGCTAAATATCCAAAAGAAAAATTGCACCTGCCGGGAGCTGATTTCGTAGACAGAATATTTGCACAAACCGACAGGAATATTAATGTACTTAAAAATCTGCAATGGATATTATCCTGCGGAAGATTAGCGGGTACCGGGTACGTTTCAATTCTTCCGGTAGACCAGGGTATTGAACATTCCGGCGGCGCTTCATTTGCTCCAAACCCGGAGTATTTCGATCCTGAGAATATTGTTAAGCTTGCGATAGAAGGCGGCTGTAACGCTGTAGCTTCGACCCTCGGCGTTCTTGGTATGACTTCCAGAAAGTATGCTCACAAAATTCCCTTCATAGTAAAAATTAACCATAATGAACTATTAACATACCCTAATAAATTTGACCAGATTATGTTTGCCGGCGTTGAACAGGCTTATGATATGGGCGCAGCCGCAGTTGGCGCTACTATTTATTTCGGTTCAGATGAAGCTACAAGGCAAATTGTTGAAGTAAGCCAGGCTTTTAAGTTTGCTCATGAATTAGGATTAGCTACAATACTTTGGTGCTATCTGAGAAACCCCGCATTCAAGACAAAAGAAAAAGATTATCATGTAGCAGCCGATTTAACGGGACAGGCAAATCACTTAGGCGTTACAATTGAAGCGGATATTATTAAACAAAAATTACCCGAATGCAACGGGGGTTTTGAAGCATTAAAATTTGGTAAAACAAGCAAAAAAGTTTACACCGATTTAACAACAGACAATCCAATTGATTTAACCCGCTATCAGGTACTGAACAATTATGCCGGCAGAGCGGGATTAATTAACAGCGGCGGCGCTTCAGGCGCGAACGATTTTGCCGAAGCAGCTAAAACTGCTGTTATCAACAAAAGAGCAGGCGGTATGGGACTAATCTGCGGAAGAAAATCATTTCAGCGTCCTATGTCTGAAGGGGTAAAACTTCTGAATACAATTCAGGATATTTATCTTGAAAAAGAGATTACTATTGCTTAGTTAGTAATAACTCTCAAAAGGAAAAAAGCCCCGATAGTTTATATCGGGGCTTTTTTAATTATTGAGCAATTTTTCTACTTTTGAAGGCTCTGCAAATAATCGGCAATTTTTCCTAATTCCTTTACATCAATATTGCTGAATGAAGGCATTATTGAATTTGGATACATAGACCTAAGGTTTTTGAAATTCTCCGAGTTAATATAGGAAGACGGATTACGAAGATAATTAATTAATTCATCCCTGGACCAATTTTGTTTAAGGTTATGCAAATCAGGAGCCATTCTTGTACCCGCTAGATCACTTCCATGACAGCCTGTACAGCCTAAACTTGAGACAAGCTCAGCGGGTGTTTTGATTTTTGATGATTGATCCGTTCCTGTGTTCATATCCGGAAGGCCTTTTTGTTGTACGTCCGACCTTTGAGTGTTCTTTTCTAAAAAAAATAGTAAGAAAAACAATACTAATACCGCCGCTATCCATACTTGAGGTTTTGTCATAATTAATTATCCGGTTTTTTTAGGTAAATATAGCCCGCTAAAGCGCAAAGGGCACAGCGCAAAGTTCAAAGTTCCTTTATATAAAAATACATGAAGTAAAGTAAAAAAACGATAAGAATTATTAAAAGTTTAAAAAAGTTTGCTTTACAGCATTATAGCAGCAGAATACACCTAATTTTGCTATAGTTCAATAGATTATTATTGTTATTTCCTTAAAATAGCAATATATATTTCTTAGTTTATATCTTTAAGAGTTTTAATGTAAAAATGAGTTGATGATGAGTAATACTCCGAATCATTTATTTAAAGAAAATAGCCCATATCTTCAACAACATGCCTTTAATCCCGTTGACTGGTATCCCTGGGTAGAAGAAGCTTTTACAAAAGCAAGAAGCGAGAGTAAGCCAATATTTCTTTCTATAGGATATTCCACATGTCATTGGTGTCATGTTATGGAAAAAGAATCATTTGAAGACAATAACATTGCCGAAATGATGAATGAAGTGTTTATATCAATAAAAGTGGACAGAGAAGAGCGCCCAGATATTGACCAAATATATCTGGCTGTCTGCCAAATGCTTACAGGCAGCGGCGGCTGGCCTTTGACCATAATTATGACTGCCGATAAAAAGCCATTCTTTGCGGGAACATATTTTCCAAAAGAAAGCAGAACGGGAAAAATCGGAATGAGTCAGCTTATTTCAAGAATAAGAGAATTATGGAATTCTAAGCGTGAAGAAATATTAAAATCTGCCGAAGATATTTCCCGTTCATTAACCCAGGCTGCAACTCCACGCATAGCGATAGAAATTGACGAGAGTATTTTTGAAAAAGCATTTGATGAACTTAAACGTAATTTTGATTCAGAATATGGCGGCTTTGGGACAGCGCCGAAATTTCCAACAGCTCATCACCTGACTTTTCTCTTAAGGTACTGGAAAAGGAAAGAGAATGATGAAGCTTTGAACATGGTCAAAAAAACCTTATTTGAAATGAGAAAAGGCGGGATTTATGATCAAGTCGGTTTTGGTTTTCACCGTTATTCGACCGATAGAGAATGGATTGTTCCGCACTTTGAAAAAATGCTGTATGACCAGGCTCTACTCTCTATTATTTATACTGAAGCGTACCAGGCGACAAAAAATAAATTATATAAAACTACTGCAGAAGAAATTATTTCTTACGTTCTAAGGGATATGACATCAGTTGACGGGGGATTTTATTGTGCTGAAGATGCAGACAGTGAGGGTAAAGAAGGAAAATTTTATGTCTGGAGCGAGCATGAAATTAAATCAATTTTAGGTGCTGACTCAGAAATAATAATTAAAATGTTCGGAGTTAAAAGCAGCGAGAATTGGTCAGATAATAATCATAATTACTCTTCTTATTCAAACATCCTTCATTTTAAAAACGGTTTAAAAGAACTTTCAGATGAATCAGGTCTTTCTTTAGTTGAAATTTGCGATAAAATTAATTCTGCAAGAGAACTTTTATTTGCCTGCCGGGATAGAAGAATTCATCCATTCAAAGATGATAAAATATTAACCGATTGGAACAGCTTAATGATTTCTGCGCTGTCAAGAGCCTCATCGGTATTTGAAAACCGGGCTTATATGCTATCCGCTGAGAAGGCTATGAATTTCATCTTAGAAAAAATGAGAACATCGCAAGGAAAACTTTTGCATAGATACCGTAACGGAGATTCGGGGTTGAATGCAAACATTGACGATTATGCATTCTTAATTGCCGCTTTGTTAGATCTTTATGAAGTAACATTCAAAACCGTATATTTGAAAAATGCAATTGTAATGAACGATGCACTCATTAAACATTTCTGGGATGAAAAAGACGGGGGTTTTTTCTTTACTTCTGATGATGCGGAAGCACTAATTATTCGCTCAAAAGAAATATATGACGGCGCTATTCCTTCCGGTAATTCAGCATCAATACTGAATCTTATAAGATTAGCTCGAATTACAGGCAACTTCGAATATGAAAATAAAGCATATAAAATTATAAATGTGATTTCAAAAAATTTATCTTCTACGCCGTCAAGTTATACTCAGGCTCTTACCGCATTGGATTTTGTTTACGGGCCTTCCTATGAAATTGTTATTTGCGGAGAAAGAGAAAAAGATGATACAAAAGAAATGCTGAAAACGCTGAATGAAAATTATATACCCAATAAAGTTGTAGTTCTAAATTCCGAGGATGATGAATTAAAAATAATTTCGCCTTTCATAAAATGCCAAAAACAAGTTCAAAATAAAGCAACAGTATACGTTTGTACTAACCTTTCCTGCAAAGCGCCTGTTAATTCTAAAAGCGATTTGGAAAAATTACTGACTCAGGTTACAAAAATTTTATAATTTAATAACTACAACATTTTAAGTCGTGGGCTACATATACTACTAAATTTCGGGTTTTAGCTAAAACAACTTTATTATTGTATCTAAAGTCAATTAATAGTGAGCATTTATTTTCCCCGAGTTAAAACTCGGGGTAATTTTAATATTTTTGTTGTTAAAGCCAGATATGTATTCTAATTAGCAGTCCCCTACATAGACCTACTTACCAAATAGATAAGCCGGCAGGCAAGTGCCTGAGTAACTGAAATATTTTTAGTAATACAATACACAGCTTAAGAATCTTAGACTTTAGATAAAAAAATTAGTTTAAAAATAGACTAAAGTCCAAAATTTGTAGGTTTTATTATACCCTGGTATAAATGCTGGGGTTAGTGGTAAAAATTTCGAGCAAAATTCACAGAACTGTGGATAGTTTCAGTTCTAAGATGTAAATTTGTCCGGTTTTATTATGGATAAATATAATTTAGATATTACTTGAAGGAAAATCCTGGTACAGAATAATAAGTTAGTCCGATCTCTCATTCAGAATGTAAAAAACGGCAGTAACTCATCATTTGAACAATTATTTCAGATGAATGTGGGAAAAGTATATGCATTTTGTCTTAGACTTACAGTTGATACGACTCTTGCTGAAAAATTAACTACAGAAGTATTTTTGACATGTTGGCGTAATATTTCTTTATTCAGGGAAGATACGCTATTTTCTTCATGGCTTACCGGTATTACAACTTACACAATATTAGAATGGATTAGAAATAATGGAGGTTTCGGGAATAATCCGGATCAAAGTAAATTGCAGAACATAAAAAGCAGTTTAAGAAAAAAAAATGCAGACTTTTTTGAAGCCGAAATTCAGTCTTTGCCGCACCAAGAACGTTTTGTTTTTGTCCTGCATGATATAGAAAAATATACCATTGATGAAATAGCCGATCTTCTTTCTCTTACAAAGGAGAATGTTAATGAACACCTGCAAAAAGCATACAAATTACTGAAACCACCGGGGGGAATTTCGGATGAGAGAGCATTTATAGAAAAAAGTCTTGATTCGCTTCCTCAGGTAATTCAGCCGGGAAACGACATCTGGAAATATATTTTTTCCGCACTTAATAAAGAAAAAGTTTCCGTGAATAAAAATTCAAATGAATACCTAAAGGAACCCGAAGCAAAAATTCAGGCGGAGAATAAAAAGAAAAAATTCGGTTTTCTAAGCCGGAAAAAAGAATAAAAGGCTCGTATTTAAACGAGCCGTAATATTATTATTTTTTAGGTCTGTATATATGCGTACTCTGTCCAAAGAATACTTCTGCGGCTTCCATCAGAGTTTCTGAAAGAGTAGGGTGAGGATGAATTGTTAACTTAAGATCAGCTGCATTAGCACCCATTTCAATTGCAAGCACACCTTCAGCAATTAATTCTCCTGCACCGGGGCCGCATATACCAACGCCAAGAATTCTACCTGTTTCCGGCTCAATAATAAGTTTAGTGACACCGTCGCTTCTATCCATAGTAGCAGCCCTGCTTGAAGCAGCCCATGGGAATTTCACAATTTGGGACTTGATGTTCAATTCTATAGCTTTAGCTTCAGTTAATCCTGCCCAAGCTATTTCGGGGTCTGTAAAAACAACAGCAGGAATAGCACGAGGTTCAAAAGCTGTTTTATGGCCCAATATTGCATCTACCGCTACCCTTGCTTCATGCGAAGCTTTATGAGCCAGCATCGGTTCTCCGGCGATATCGCCTATTGCATAAATATCAGGATCATCAGTCTGCATTTGAGGATTGACAATTATCCATCCCTTATCATTAATCTTTATATTTGTATTCTCAAGCCCCAAGCCTTTAGTCTCAGGTTTACGTCCGATAGACATTAAAACATAATCATAAACCTGTTCGGTAACTTTGCCGCTTTCATCCAGAATATTAACACTGATTCCATTTTTTACTTCATTAATTGATAGGACTTTTGAGCTAAGCATTATCTTATCAAACTTACTCTTGATTATTTTTGCAAGGAATGAAACAAGGTCTCTGTCGGCGCCCGGCAGAAGCCCCGGCAGCATTTCAACGACAGAAACTTTTGTGCCCAATGCACTATAAACAGAGCCGAGTTCAAGCCCAATGTATCCGCCGCCTATAATTAGAAGAGTTTTGGGAATTTCAGGTAAATTAAGTGCGGACGTTGAATTTAATACTCTTTTACTTTCAATATTTAAGAAGGGAATTGTTGCAATAACAGAACCTGTAGCAATAATTGCCTTATCAATTATCTTTTCTTCAACACCGCCTTCCGCCTTTTCAATTTTTAATGCAGTCGAATTAATAAAGCTTGCTGTACCTTGAATAAAATTTATCTTTCGCTGCTTTGAAAGAATGCCCAGCCCGCCGGTAAGTTTATTAACAACACTGTCTTTCCATGCTCTTAGTTTAACAAGGTCGATTTTGGGTTTGGAAAATTCAATTCCCCATTTCTTTGCTTCTTCGGTTTCATTAATTAGTTTTGCCACATGCAGTAATGCCTTTGAAGGAATACAGCCGCGGTAAAGACAAACACCACCCGGGTTTTTCTCTTTATCAATAAGAGTTACTTCCATTCCGAGGTCGGCTGCATAAAATGCCGCTGCGTATCCGCCGGGCCCGCCGCCGATAACCATAAGTTTTAATTTTTCCATATTTATTACCAATCTTTTAATATAATTAGAGTTATCAACCTTCGAATAAAATCCTAAAGGGTTGTTCAAGAACTTCGCAAACCCATCTTAAAAATCTGGCTGCATCAGCGCCGTCAATAATCCTATGATCGTAAGACAAAGACAAGGGCAGCATTAATCTGGCTTCAAATTTACCATCGATAAAAATAGGTTCTAATCTGCCCTTAGAGACACCAAGAATTGCAACTTCGGGCGAATTGATAATAGGAGTAAATGAAGTACCACCAATACCCCCTAAATTAGTAATAGTAAAACATCCGCCATGGAGTTCCTCGAGAGAAATTTTCCTAATTCTTGCTTTCTCTGCAATTGTATTAAGTTCAATAGAAAGCTCCGTAATATTTTTTTGATCGACATTCTTAATTACCGGAACAATTAATCCATTCTCGGTATCTACAGCTATGCCTATGTTGAAGAAATTCTTATATATAATTTCTTTTTTCTCGAAATCAATGCTGGCATTAAACTGCGGATATACTTTAAGCGCCGATGAGATTACCTTTAGTAAAATTGAGGTAACGGTTAATTTGCCGCCCATCTTTTCAATCTTAGGATTAAGCTGTTTCCTGAGCTTTTCCAGTTCTGTTATATCCACTTTATCATGCTGAGTAACATGAGGAATGGCAGACCAGGCATAGCTCAAATGTTCGGCAGTTTTAGAACGAATGTTACTCATAAACTTCTTTTCTATGCTGCCATATTTTGAAAAGTCGGGAAGGGATTCTTGTTTAACCCCAGCAGAAGACTGAGAAGATTTCACCTCATTTAACCTTTTAACATAACTTTTAACATCATCCATTGAGATTCTATCAGCGGGACCTGTTCCGGGGACTTTATTTATATCTACACCAAGTTCTCTGGCGATTCTTCTTACAGAAGGCGCCGCAGGCGCTACGCCCTTTTGAATAGGCGGCTGATCGGTCATTTCGGAAGGTAGAATGCTTTCGCGTTCGCCTTTGGCTTCAACTTTTTGATCACTAACTATTTTTTTCGCAGGTTGATTTATCGGCGCCGGTCCAGGTTCTTTTTTCACAGCATCATCGTTTTGTACAAATCCACTTGAAACAGCGGAAACGACTTTTATTAAAGTCTGTCCTACCTTAGCGTTTTCACCGGTTTTTATAAGCACTTCAATTACTTTACCGCTTAAAATTGAGGGCACTTCTATTGTTGCTTTATCTGTTTCAATTTCCAAAATGCCCTGGTCTTTTTCAATTACATCGCCGACTTTTACAAGCACATTAAGAACAGTTGCCGATTCAATATTTTCACCAAGTTCCGGCAATTTCATTTCTAAAAGTTGAGCCGCTGAAGTGCTGTCATTTGAAGAAAAAAGAACTTTTGTCTCAGCTTTTTCCTGCACAGATTTTTTTTGCTTATTATCTTCATTAACTGAGTTTACACCTGCTGGTTGTTTATCAATGCCTGTATTACCTATCTCCTGAACAACCATTAGTGTCTGTCCAACTTTAACATTATCACCTGGCTTTATTAGAACATCTTGAACAATGCCGGAAATAGTTGACGGAACTTCAATAGTAGCCTTATCGGTCTCAATTTCAATTACACCCTGATCCTTTTCAATTTTGTCCCCCATTTTAATTAACACATTAAGGACACCGGCAGTTTCTATATTTTCGCCAAGTTCAGGTAATTTAAATTCTGTTGACATTTTCTACCTTAAAAATTTTTTTTGCATAACATAATTTATAAATAAATTGGATTAGGCTTATTAGAGTCAATTCTGAATTCTTTAATTGCCTTATCAACCACTTCATTTTTAATTTTGCCATCCAAAGCAAGAGCATACAGGGTTGCAACGACAATATGTTTTGCATCCACCTCAAAGAAGTTTCTTAAATCAGCTCTGCTTTCACTCCTTCCGAAACCATCGGTGCCAAGCGCAATTAGAGGCGCTGGGAACCATTTTGCAATCGAGTCGGGAAGAGCTTTAACGTAATCTGACGCCGCAACAAAAACTCCTTCTTCACACTTTAGCATTTGGGCAATATAAGATAACTTAGGCTGCTCAGTAGGATTAAGCATATTCCATCTTTCAGTATCCTGCCCATCTTTTCTTAATTCTTTATAGCTTGTAATGCTCCATACATCGGAAGAAACTTTAAAATCTTCTTCAAGAATTTCACAGGCTTTAATAACTTCATTAAGAATTGTTCCACTTCCGAAGAGGTGAGCTTTAAGCTTAAGAGATGTTTTAGAAGAAGCTTTAAATTTATACATACCTTTCAAAATGCCCTCCTTTACTCCCTTGGGCATTGGGGGCATATTGTAATTTTCGTTCATTACGGTTAAATAATAAAAGATTTTTTCCTGTTCTTCATACATCCTTCTGATGCCATCGCGAATAATAATCGCAATTTCATAAGCAAAAGCCGGATCGTAAGCAACGAGGTTCGGTACAGGGTAAGCCATTAAATGGCTATTGCCGTCCTGATGTTGCAATCCTTCACCGGCAAGAGTAGTACGCCCGGCAGTACCGCCTACGAGAAATCCTTTACAGCTCATATCGCCTGCCGCCCATATTAAATCGGCTGCTCTATTAAACCCAAACATAGAATAATAGACAAAAAACGGTATCATGTTTATACCATGTGTTGCATAAGCAGTACCTGCTGCTATAAACGAAGACATAGCGCCTGCTTCGTTAATACCTTCTTCAAGAATCTGCCCGTTTGTAGCTTCCTTATAGTAAAGGAGTGTTTCTTTATCCACAGGTTCATATAACTGCCCCACATGAGAGTATATTCCCACCTGACGGAAAAGCGCTTCCATACCAAAAGTTCTTGCTTCGTCCGGGACGATAGGAACAATAAGCTTGCCGATTTCTTTATCCCTTAAAAGCTTTGCAAGAAGGCGTACAAATACCATAGTAGTAGAAGCTTCCTTGCCTTCGGTTCCTTTATAAAACTCTTCAAAAATATCTTCCGTCGGCGATTTTAGCGGGCTGATTGAAGTCTTTCGCACAGGCACATACCCGCCAAGGAGTTTTCTTCTTTCCTTTAAGTACTTAATTTCAGGACTATCTTCAGGAGGTCTGTAAAAAGGGGCTTTTGCAACATCTTCATCTGAAATTGGAATGCCGAATCTTGTACGGAATTCAGCCAATTCTTCTTCATTTAATTTTTTCTGCTGGTGAGTTATATTCTTACCTTCACCGCTTTCTCCCAATCCGTATCCCTTAATAGTTTTTGCTAAAATTACAGTTGGAGAACCGGTATTATCAACAGCGGCTTTAAAAGCAGCATAGACTTTTTCAGGATCATGACCGCCGCGTTTCATTTTTCGTAATTGTTCATCCGATAAATCCTCCGCCATTTTCAATAATTCAGGATCAACACTGAAAAGGTGTTCTCTAATATATTTGCCTGATTCAACTGAATATTTTTGATACTGTCCGTCGACAATTTCGCCAAGACGTTTAATTAGCTTGCCGTTCACATCTTTTGCAAGCACAGGGTCCCAATCGCTTCCCCAGATTACTTTAATAACATTCCACCCGGTGCCCCTGAAATTAGCTTCAAGTTCCTGAATAATTTTCCCATTACCTCTGACCGGGCCATCTAGTCTTTGCAGGTTGCAATTTATTACAAAAATCAAATTATCAAGTTTTTCCCTTGCCGCCAGGCTAATAGCGCCTAGGGCTTCCGGTTCATCTGTTTCGCCATCGCCGAGGAAAGCCCATACTTTACGGCTGCTGGTTTTTTTTAGCCCACGGTCTTCAAGGTAGCGATTAAACCTTGCCTGGTAAATAGCCATAATAGGACCAAGCCCCATGGAAACCGTAGGAAATTCCCAGAAGTCAGGCATTAGCCAAGGATGCGGATATGAAGATAAACCGCCACCGGGTTTTAGTTCCCTGCGAAAGTTATCCATCTGTTGCTTTGTTATTCTTCCTTCAAGAAAAGCCCTGGCGTAGAAACCGGGTGAAGCATGTCCCTGAAAATAAATCTGATCTCCATCATAATCATCTCCCTTTCCTTTGAAAAAATGATTAAAGCCGATTTCATAAAGTGTTGCAGCGGAAGCGTATGTTGATATATGCCCTCCTATGCCATGTTCTAAATTATTAGCTTTAACAACCATAGCCATAGCATTCCAGCGAATTAAACTTTTAATCCTTCTTTCAATTTCCCTGTCACCGGGGAACGGCGTTTGTTTTTCTCTCGGTATTGTATTTATATATGGTGTGTTAGCTGTAAAGGGGATTGCAACTCCTTCCTTATAAGCTCGTATCAGGAGGTCCTGTAAAAGCTCCTTAATTCTTTCAGGCCCGCTATGTTCCAACACATAATCTAATGAATACAACCATTCATTAGTTTCTATATCCTTATATTCTTGTGATTTATCATTATTCATTTGAGGTACCTTTTTTGCGTCGATTTAAAAATTTGTTAATATTTATTAAATCACGTCTGCTTTTTTAACAAATGGGTCAGTCCCAAGTAAAACCATTCCAAATGGTTTTACACATTTAATTAACCTTTTTCCCAATATCTTAAAAGACGCTTTATGGAAGCGTTTTCATTAAATTCACTCATCAAAATAATCGTTTTAATAAATAAATACAAGAAAGCGACCGATTCTGAGGGTTTGAAGTGATGTAGCAAGCAGAGAAGATAGGGGAAAGTAGTAGTTGGTGAAATACCCTGAAAAGAAATATCTCTTGCATTCTGGTGTATTATCCGGTGGGATATTTTAGAAATTGTTTTTAATAATATTATCTTAGTTATAAACCCTCTTAACATGTTTTTGTATTTCGAAACCGCTATTTGAATCCGAATCATAATTATCTAAAAAATATTCTAATTCCAGATAGAACCATTTCCAGATAGAACCATTGCTTTGATAAATTGTTTATTTGTGTGACTTTTAAAAGCCACCTGATTGCATTTAAATGAAGAATATTTTTATTAAAAGTAAGTCTCATGCTGTCTCTAATAAAAATTTCTGCAAATGTATGGCTGGAAAACTTCGGTGGATTCTCAATCAGGTTCTTATTCGCAAGGATCTTATATATTGAGTATTCGACAAAATAATGGTTGTACTCTAAAATACTTGCCAAATTCTCGATTATAATTTTATTTGATTCGGTTAATGTTCCTGTATGCCTGATTAGAATTAAAAATCCTATTAAATAATTGCTTTTATCCGTTTCAGTTATAGGCATTTTATTACTCGCTTTTTATAGTTGATTCAACGGTCAACTAAAATTATTATAAAAAGTAAAAATGTTTATTAGATGCTCTCTTTTGAAATTAAATATTTAAATTTGAAAGGTTTAATGTATTTAGGAAATAACGTGATCAATAAAAGCAATTTGAATTAATAAATCCTTAATTATTTCAGGTAAAATAAAAATTTTATTATTATGGCTTATGTATCTGGCAAAATAGATACTGAAGGAGTTTAATTTATTTAGTGTAATTAATAATACACCAAATGAAAACTACTGTGATACAGTTTTAATAAAAAAGTTAATTATTGAACGAACTAAAAACTTTCATGCTATTTTAACAATCAGAGAATTCCCCAGTGGATAACGCACAAAATGAATTATATTAAGAGGATTGTTTCGCCAATATGCTGAATCTGCCTATAATAAATAAATTTATAACCTTTTAATTAATATCGGGTCTTAAAGTAAAAAAAACATGAAGTTATAAACCTATATGCTTTGAATAAGATTTTACTTTTGTAAATTTCATTGAATAAAATATAAAGTTTAATAGGTGCATATGGCGAAAAAAAATGTTCATAAATTTATAAAGAATGTACAGGTTCAAAAACCTGCAAAGGGGAAAATATTAATTAAAATATTACCTGTTATTTTAATTATTGCCGTAGTAGTTTTTTATATTTTTTCGGTGTTTATAAATAAGGATAAAAAGGATACTGAATATATGTTCAGGAAAGACGGGATTTTAAGTTTTTACGATTCTGCCAGCGTGATTAAAACCAATGCGGAGATTCAAATAGCCGATAATGAATTTGAAGAGGAACTTGGTTTAATGTATAGGAAACAAATGGATGAAAACAAGGGGATGCTGTTTGTTTTTCCAAAATCTGTAATTCAAACATTTTGGATGAGAAATACTTTTATACCGCTTGATATGATCTTTGTTGACTCTGATAAAATAATTGTTACTATAGAAAAAAATACAAAAATATTATCCGACTCGACTTACTCATCAACGGCACCGGCTCAATATGTTATTGAAGTAGATGCCGGATTTTGCGACAGGCACAATATAAAAGTTGGAGATAAGGTAACCTGGATAAGGACTAGATCAAACCCGAATCAATAGACAGCACAGGCAACTAATTTTTACCGTATAATTCTTCCTCAACTAATTCGCAAATAATATGGGCAATAGTTATATGCCCCTCCTGTATTCTCTGAACATTATTTGAAGGGACAACTATTGGAATATTAATTAAAGATTTTAATTTACCGCCGGAACCGCCTAAAAAACCGACCGTCTTAATATTTTTTGATTCAGCCATTTTAACTGCTTTAATAATGTTCGGTGAGTTTCCGCTTGTTGAAATAGCTAAAAGAACATCGCCGGCATTTCCAAGTCCCTGTACATTACGTGCAAATATATTGTCAAATCCAATATCATTACCGCCTGCCGTCAGGTTTGAGGTATCTGTAGTTAATGCAATTGCAGCAAGAGCAGGGCGGTTTATTTTATGACTTAATCTAATCATAAATTCAGTTGCAATGTGCTGACAGTCGGCGGCGCTTCCACCGTTACCGCATAATAATAGTTTTTTGCCGTCTTTATACATTTCAGCTATAAGATCCACGGCAGAGATTATATCCTCAACACAATGGCTCTGTATATTAATTTTAGTTTCGGCGCTTTCCGATAATGATTCTATAGCAAACTTTTTTTTATCCAATTGTCTTACCTTTAGATATTTTTATTTATTAACTCATATTAAGCAATGCCAAAAAAATGTACCAAAGATTGAACTAAAGTCCAGAATTTGTGGATGCCTTGCTATACCCCGATTTAAAAGTCGGGGTTATTAAAAAGTACTTTGAGTTATGCAACACTCGGCTCAGGCTCACTTCTCTGAGTTAAACCCCGGCGTAATTTTAAATATCTTTTGCCTAGCATGAGTTATTAAGAAAATAATTGTCATGCAATTACAGCTAATTTATAGTGAATTGCTTCGGCAAAACTTCTGATTAATCCCCAATTATCTTCGTTTTCAAAAAAGTTGCCGGTGACAATAATTTTAGCACCATAGTTAACTTTTTCTTTGGCAATGAGAGGACTTTTTATTCCTCCGCCGACAATTACGGGGATATTACAATATTCGGAAACCGCTTTTACTATTTCGTTAGGAACGGGTTGAGAAGCTCCAGAACCTGCCTCTAAGTATATTAATTTCATTCCGAGGTACTGTGCTGCCAGAGCCGTTGCAGCAGCAATTTCGGGCTTATTTCGAGGAACGGGGAGGCTTCCGCTGATATATACAGCGGTTGTCAAAGAACCTGATTCTACAATAATATAGCCGGTTGATATTGGTTCAATTTTGTTTTTCTTTATTAACGGGGCAGCCAGAACATGTTTCCCGATTAAATGTTCCGGGTTCCTTCCGCTGATTACAGAAAGGAAGAGAATTGCATCGGCTTGACTGCAGACCTGATTAACTTCCCCAGGGAAAATAATTACAGGAAGTGAAGTAGTCTTTTTTATTTTTTCAATAAAAACCTTTATATCACCGTCTATTATTAAACTGCCTCCTACTAAAAACCCATCAACGCCGCTTTTTTCACAATGTATTATAAAAGGGAATAATTTTTCATCTGTTAATTTATCAGGGTCGAGTAAAACCAGGTATGCGGCACCTTTGGCAGAAATAATATTTAGAAGATGTTCATAAATCATAAAAAATGGAGACGTTTTTGTGAATATATATAAATTTTAGCTTATAATAAAAAGGAGAAAATATGTATATAAAACTTCAAATTTTCATACTAAGGGAAATCCTTCCTCTTTCTATTTCAATTCCCAGTATTTTGACATCGATAATGTCGCCTACGTTAATAATTTCAAGCGGATTTTTAACAAATTTATCCGCAATTTGAGAAATATGGAGTAGTCCATCCTGCTTAACGCCAATATCAACAAAAGCGCCGAAATCCACAACGTTTCTTACTGTGCCTTTTAACTTCATACCCTCTTTCAAATCTTCCATTTTGAGAACATCGCTTCTCAGAATTGGTTTAGGTATATCTTCACGAGGGTCCCTCCCTGGTTTTTCAAGGTTTTCTATTATATCTATCAAAGTAGGTTCGCCTATTCCTAATTCATCTGCTAAAATTTTTGTCCCTTTTTGCTTAATAAAGAGTTTTATCATTGTGCCTGAGTCATTCACTTTATCGACAGTTAAATTCAGTTTTGCGAGAAACTTTTGAGCAGTAGAATAGGATTCCGGGTGAATAAACGTATTGTCGAAAGGGTTTTCTCCGTCTCTTATTTTTAAGAAGCCTGCAGCTTGTTCAAATGCTTTTTCTCCAAGACCGGTTACTTCATTTAATTCAGAACGTTTATTAAACTTCCCGTGTTTTTCTCTGTATTTAATAATGTTTTCTGCAGTTCTCTTATTCAAACCCGATACATAAGTAAGAAGTGAAGCCGAGGCAGTGTTTACATCCACACCGACAAAGTTTACGCAGCTTTCGACAATATCGTCCAGCTTTTCTGCAAGGAGTTTTTGATCCACATCGTGCTGATAAAGTCCGACGCCAATTGATTTAGGGTCTATCTTTACTAATTCTGCCAAAGGGTCAAGAAGTCTTCTACCTATGGAAATATTCCCGCGCTGGCTTGCGTCAAGATCAGGGAATTCTTTTTTTGCAATTGCGGATGCGGAATAAACCGAGGCACCCGCTTCATTTACTATAATATACTTACAATTTAATCCATTAGTTTTTATAAGTCCAGCTATAAAAAATTCGGTTTCCCTGCTTGCAGTTCCGTTTCCAATAGCAATAATCTCAACTTTAAATTTGTTTATTAAATTAACAACAATCTTTTCTGCTTCGGCGGTCTTGTTTTGCGGGGGATGAGGATAAATAGTTGAGCCTTCAATATATTTTCCTGTTTTATCAATTACTGCAACTTTGGAACCCGATACAAAACCGGGGTCAATACCCATAATTATCTTATCTAAAAGAGGTGGCTGAAGCAAGAGCTGGCGGAGATTTGCAGCAAATATTTCAATTGCATGAATATCAGCGGCTTCCGTAAGAAAGTTACGCACTTCTTTTTCAATTGATGGAAAGATCAACCTTGAAAAAGAATCTTCAATAGCAGCATCAAGTATTTCCATGAAGACGGATTCTTTATATTGAAAGAATTTATTCTTCATCTTTTTCAGTAATTCGGGATGCTCATAGCTTAAAATTATTTTAAGCGTTTTTTCTTTTTCGCCCCTGTTAAGCGCCAGTGTTTGATAAGGCTTTATTTTTGTAATCTCTATTTGAAAACCATAATAAACCTGATAAATTTCTTTTTTATCTTTTAATTTCTGTTTCTCACTGATATGTTCATCTCCGACTTTCTCTTTAGTTTTTTCAGATTTCACTAAAGATGATTCAAGTAAGGATTCTCTAACAACTTTACGCACTTCTGCATCATCACTTATCATCTCAGCAATAATATCTTTTGCACCCTGCAAAGCTTCCTCAGCAGAGGCAACCCCGAGTTCCATGTTTATAAATTCCGCCAATTTGTCTTCAAAGCTGCCGTCATAATCCGGATTTTCCAGGATAAAAAGCGCCAGCGGTTCAAGACCTTTTGCCTTTGCAATTGTTCCGCGGGTTTTTCTCTTTGGTTTATAAGGCAGATATAAATCCTCAAGCTCCTGGAGTTTTTCGCATTCCATTATCTTTGCTTTAAGTTCACCGGTAAGCTTTCCCTGTTCCTCTATGCTTTTAAGTATGGTCTCTCTTCTTTCTTCAAGAAGCGTTAAATAATTTAACCTGTTTTCTATTTGTCTTAATATATCTTCATCCAGACCGCCGGTATGCTCTTTACGGTACCGGGCAATAAAAGGGATAGTTGCATCTTCTATAAACAGCTTAATAACAGAATCAACCTGTTCATTTTTAATATTGAGTTCTTTTGCTATAGTAAAAGGGATATTCATAATTATCTTAAAGCTAAAAAATAAATTTAATTGTGAAATAAAGGTTTTTAAAGAAAGAATAAAGAAAACTCTTTTGCAACTTTATAAAAAAATATTTTCAAAGAAAATATTGCCGGTAAAGATATTACATACTATTTTTTGATATATGGTTTAATACAAAATGACATTTAACAAGCAGGATAAATATCCGAATAGAAAAAGCTTTAAGTTAAAATCATCACGAGGTAAAAAAGTGGATTCAATAACAAGCAAAGGAAAATTTAACCGGAATAGTTTGTTCCTGATACTTGGTTTCTTTCTCTTTGAGCTTCTGTTACATCTTTATACAAATGCTTTTGCAGGTTACGGCTACTTCAGGGATGAACTTTATTATACCGCATGCAGCAACCATCTTGCCGCAGGGTATGTTGATCAGCCGCCGTTGTCTGCTTTTATATTGTTTTTAAGTATTAAAATTTTAGGCAAATCAATTTTTGCATTAAGGCTTCTGCCGGCAATTGTTTCTGCGGTTATTGTATTTATTACTGGAATAATCACCCGGAGATTAAATGGAAGATATACAGGAATAACCCTTGCCTGTCTTGCAGTTGCCCTTGCGCCAATATTCCTTGGCACCGGCACATTTTATTCTATGAACATATTCGACTGGCTGTACTGGGTGTTGGCTTACTATATTGTAATTGTTATTATTCAGGCTCCTCAAAAGTTGAATCAAAATAATAAAAAATTGTGGATTTGGTTAGGTGTTATATTAGGTTTTGGTTTGCTGAATAAAATTGATGTGCTCTGGTTCGGAGCCGGTCTGCTGATTGGATTAATCCTTGCACCACAAAGAAAATACTTAAAAACAGTATCGCCTTATCTTGCAGGGATAATTTCATTTGTTATTTTTAGCCCTTACATAATTTGGAATTTTACTCATAGCTTTGCGACCTTAGAATTTATTCACAACGCTTCTTCTTTAAAATATTCATCACAGAATCCCGGAACATTTATAAATGATACATTTCAATCATTGAACCCCGTATCATCAATTTTATGGATTGCGGGAATTTTCTTTTTATTCTTTCATAGAGAAGGTAAAGTTTACAAACTTGCCGGGTATATTTCCCTTATTGTATTTATAATTCTAATAATAAACTTTCATTCAAAAGCCGAGTATATTGCGCCTGCTTTCCCCATTCTATATGCTGCAGGGGCAGTAATGGTCGAAAAGATTACATTACATAAAGGCTTCGGCTGGATCAGGTTTGCACTTCCTTTCTTACTGGCATTAAGCGGGTTAATAATTGCGCCGCTTGCACTTCCTGTTTTGCCAGTTGAGCAGTATATTAAATATTCAAAAGCATTAGGCGAAAGACCGTCTACGCAGGAAAGCTTAGATCTGGAAGAACTGCCGCAATTTTATGCAGATATGTTCGGGTGGGAAAATATGGCAGCGGTAGTTTCAAAAGTTTATGTTTCACTTCCGCCCGATGAACAAAAAAAAGCTGTCGTATTCGGACAAAACTACGGTGAAGCAGGAGCTATTGATTTTTTCAGAGGGAAATACCCGCTGCCGCCTGCTGTTTCAGCGCATAATAATTACTGGTTCTGGGGCTACGGTGATACAACGCGGAAAATCCTAATCGTAATAGGAAGCAATGTTAAAGATAACATGGAATGGTTCGATTCCGTCAGGCAGGTAGGAGAAATTAAGAGCAATTATGCAATGCCGTATGAAACTAATATTATTATTACTATTTGCCAAAAGCCAAAATATCCTTATAACTTTTTCTGGCATAAACTGAAATTCTTTATTTAAAAATATATATGATAAAAACAATATTCTGGGATAATGACGGAGTTCTTGTAGATACAGAAAAACTATACTACCGCGCAAATAAAGAAATATTTGCCAAAATGGAGATAAAACTTTCGGAGGAAATATATATTGAATTTTTTCTAAAGAAAGGGTTTGGAACATGGCATCTTGCAGAAGCTAAGGGATTTACTAAAGAACAGATAGCTGCGTTTCACCTTGAACGCGACGCACTTTACAGTCATCTACTTTCAACCGAAATGAGAGTTATTGACGGCGCTGAAGAAACACTACAAAAGCTTAACGACAGGTTTAAAATGGGGATAGTAACAAGCTCTCAAAAAAAACATTTTGAAATAATACATAATAATACAGACCTGCTTAAATATTTTGATATTGTGGTTGCATCCGGTGATTACATAAAATCGAAACCCGCCCCCGATCCATATCTTAAAGCGGTTGAAATTTCCGGCTTTCATAACGAAGAGTGCATAGCAGTTGAAGATTCGGAGAGGGGATTGAAAGCCGCATTAAAAGCAGGAATTTGCTGCTATGTTATTCCTACGGAATTAACTAAGAGCTGCGATTTTACAGGCGCTAAAAAGATTTTGAGAAAAATATCCGAAATTTCTGATGTTTTATTATGATTGAAAGCATAACATAAGATTTTCCAATTAGTATTTTAAAAGCATATTTTTTTATTTAATATATAATTAGGAGTAACGCTATGAAAGAAAAGATAAAATTATCCGTTACTTTACCTGCTTCTCCCGATATTATTTACAAAGCATGGTTAAGCGGTAAAGAGCATACAGCATTTACAGGAGAAAAAACTAAATCTTCTTCAAAGAAAGGCGGCGCATTTACAGCAGGCGGGGGATATATGTGGGGTAAAAACCTTGAACTCGAACCGGGCAAGAAAATTGTTCAATCATGGCGCTCAACAGATTTTCCAAAGGATGCCGAAGATTCAAGGCTTGAAATATTACTTGAGAAATCAGGCAAAGGCACAAAACTTAATCTCATACACAGCGACATTCCCGCAGGGCAAAAGGATACGTATAAGCAAGGCTGGAAAGATTTTTACTTTACTCCTATGAAAAAATATTTTAAGATTAAATGATTCTTTATTATTCAAATAACCCGCAATGCGGACCAAGCCTGATATGTGATAATTCTTCATCATTTATTTCATAAATTAAGACCCAATCGGGTTCAATATGGAAATCTTTATATTTCCTATATTTGCCGGATAATGGATGATCTTTGCATTCTGGAGGGAGTTGTTCTTTTTTGCTTAGTTTTATAAGAACTTCTTTTAATTTTTTAATATTATTATTTTGTTTTAAAGCTTTTTTATAATCAGTTTTAAATACCGAAGTTATCTTAATAATTTACATTAGCCATCCAAATCGGTAAATAATTCATCTTCATCTTTAAATGACTTTAAATCTTTACCGTTTTCAAGTTCCTCTATTGCACGATGAGTTTTTTTATTTGGTATTACAATACTAAACGGGATGCCTGAACAAAAAATAATCTGCCGGTAATACATATCATTTGCATCGTAAGGTTTTATTACTAAAGCATAAAGAATTCTGTCTGCTTTTGTTTTGACTTTTTCATTGATTCTGGAATGTCCGGTTGCGGTCCTACTTACATAGATGCTTAAATTATTAAGTGTAGCACTAATGCAACACAATATCAAGATATTAATTTGAACTAAATTAACTTATTCTGCATTTTAATAGGAAACTTTCTTAAAGTTTATTCGGAATACTATAATTGAATAGATTCGTCTTATATCAAAGTTAATACCTGGAAAAGATTATGGAAAATATTGTTACAAATAAAGCAGTAAGGAAACTCTTAACATTTATTTTTTTGTTTTCGTTCTTAGTTTTTAATATGCAATCAGAAATTATTCCTCAAACTGTCGACACTTCAACCGGGGCATATGCAAACGTAAGCGGGGCTAAACTTTGGTACGAAATAAAAGGCAGCGGCGATCCAATTGTTTTAATACCCGGCGGACCGGGGAATTCCCATCTTTACTTAATTCCATGGTTTGATAAACTGGCAAAGAATCATAGATTAATTTATTACGACGCATTCGGCAGAGGTAATTCAGGCAGAGCAAAAGATTCCGCTGAATATTCTTTTAAGCGGGATGTGGAAGATCTTGAAGGGCTGCGCAAAGCACTGGGATTTGATAAATGGACGGTTATCGGACATTCATACGGTGGAATGGTCGCTCAGGCTTATGCACTAGAATATCCAAAATCAGTCGAGAAGCTCATTTTATCCGATACATTTTACAGCGGAGAAATGTGGCAGGGAAATGATGATAACTCAAATAATGAAATTAAAAATCAGTACCCAGAAGTCTGGAGTAAATTAGAGAAGCTTAGAGAAGAAGGATTTAATTCAAGTGCACCCAAACACCAAGCTGCTTACAGCGTACCATCGGGATTGCTATATTTTTATAATGCTTCGAATGCAGATAAAATGACAAATGATTCGGGTTTCAATCCACAGGTCTACTATACAATAGTTGGATATGACGGCGACTTCATCATAGGCGGTGATGTAGCAAAGTTAGATTTCAGAACAAAGTTGAAAAATTTAACAATGCCTGTGTTAATTATTGAAGGACGTTTTGACCGGGTAGCAATTCCGCGTTTCTCAGTTAAATATAAGGAATATGCTCCACAGGCAAAATTTGTTATGTTTGAAAAGAGCGGGCATAACCCTTACATAGAAGAAAAAAATAAATACTTTGAACTGCTTAATGATTTTCTGAAAAATTCAAAGTAGTTAAATTTATTGAAATTTTATTTCACTTATTGCAGGGTAGTGGAGAAATAGAGAATTAAAATTTGAAAAAATTGTAAAATTATATATCGGAATTATTTTTATGAAACAATATCATCATTTGGGGATACCGACTTCGATAGAGAAGGAAAACGAAACATATCTTAAAGAATTTAAACTATATGTTTCAGGATTTAAAGTAAGTCCATATGGAATTGAATGGATGAGGTATGAAGCGGATTCGCCGTTACCAGAATTGGTCAAAACAATTCCCCATGTCGCATTTAAAGTGGATAATCTTGAAGAAGAACTTGCAGGAAAAGAGATTATAATACAACCGAATTCACCCTCAGAAGGAATTAAGGTAGCATTTATAATCGACAACGGTGCACCAATAGAGTTTATACAAATCGATTAATTTTATTTAATTAAGATTAGAAAATACTATATAATTTATCTCCCATTAGCAGGGGGATACCATTAAGTTCGGGTCCATAAACTTACCCTTGCCAAAGACATCCCTTTGGGAAAATCCCCCTCATACGAAGAGAGGGACTTTGAAAAAGGTACAAAATCTCCAGTTCTGTTATGTTAAAAATCAAGAGTTAGAGATCGAGCTGTTTCTTTCTGCTACCTTGTCCCAAATATTGAGGAGATCCGGTTTCAGCTTTACAGAGGGTTAATCTTTGAATTTACTTAACAAGTCTTTTACAGCATCCTTGTGAATAAGAAAATCCATCATTTTCAGTTTAACATAATCCTCTTGATAAAAATAATATCCTTTGTTCTTTGCATTTCTTGAGCCGGAACCTGAATCTTTAATCAGAAACCAATCTTTACCGTCTTTATTTTCATAACCGACGAGATGAATACCATGGTCATCTGTGGTTGTATGATTATTAAAACGGAACTCGCGTGCATTTTCATCTATATAAGCAGACGGTATATCGAATGTGGGGACCATTGCAACCTGTACATGCGATTCGTAACCGGGCTCGGAAACATCGCCACCGATTGCCATTGTATAACCTTTTCTTACTGCATTCTTAATAGCGTTAAGCCATTCATCAAGCGGGACATTGTAATAATCCTTATTATGCCACCAGTTGTCCTCAACAGGGTATTCAACCTTTTGCCAGTAAGGTTTTTCCAGCAAGGAAAAAATATCTACATAGTCATCCATATTCAAATCAACGACTTTCTCAAAATATTCCTTCGGTGTATATTCTTTTCCCTCAACAGTAAATTTTTCAGGCGGCAAACCCATATAGTGATTCATAATGGATTTTATTGTGGAAATAGCCTCTTCTTCATTCCATGAATTTGATTTCTTAATATTCTGCAAGTAATCATTCATTTCTGCATACATCTTGCTATGGTCATGAAATATTTGTCCGGGTTTCATTCCAGAGTAAACTACTTCGGGAACAACACCGTACTTTTTCCAAATCCTTTGAACAGCATTAGCTTCCGAACCTTCACCGAAAGCAGAATTTCCCCTTTCCTCAATAAATCGTTTAGCTTTTTCCGTATATTCCCAATAGTCCGTATACATTTCAGAGAATTTAAATTGTTTTTTATGAATACGGTAAACTTCCGACTCAAAGAAAGAAGTGGTTGAGAAATCCCAGCAGGTGCCGGTCTCACCCTGTGATATAGGAGGATTATGCCAGAATGATTTAAATTCATCCAAAGAGTTTGGAAGATTCAAACCGGCAAAATCCATCTTGAAAGTTTTATCTTCGGTTTTTTCCTGTTTACTAAATTCGTCTATAGTTTTCAGGATTTCATCGTAGAATTCATTTTTAGGCTCAACAAATATACCCTTAGACTTATTCTCATCCTGCCCAAAAGACGCGGAGGCAGATAAAATAAAAACAGTTGTTAATAAACAAGCAATAAAATTTTTCATGAATTGCCCTTTTACTTTTTGATTATTAAAAATTTCTAATTATCAACTATTATAAAATTAAGAATAATTAATTTGAAAATTAAGCAAGGCGACTGTCATTTAAAGAAAATTGTCTCCAGGATGTGGTATAATGTTAAAAAATAAATTATTATAGTATAGCCTTTTAATTAATATTTTCTTTCTTTTAACAACTTCTTGTAATAATCAGATATCCATAATGGGGTAATTATTATGAAATCATTTCTCAAATTATTTTATATAAGCTTTATTATTGTGTTTTGTGTTCTAATTTCATATTCTCAGCCCGCTTTAGGAGCATCAATTTCCAATGTTGAAATTAAAGGAATATGGCAGGGGACGCTGAAATTTAACGGCGGTTCGATTCGGGTAGTTTTTAGAATCTCAGGACATGAAAGCGGTGATTTAAAAGCCGAAATGGACAGCCCTGATCAGGGAGTTAAGGGACTGCATGTAGATATTGTAAACTTTGATGGTAGTAATTTAAAGCTTGAAGTCAATATTATTTCCGCTTTTTATGAAGGGAAATATAATCCAGACAGTATTGCTTTTGATGGAAACTGGCACCAGAGCGGATTAACATTGCCGTTAGCAATAAAAAGAATTGATAAGGTTGAGGAAATTAAGCGCCCTCAAGAGCCTAAGCCTCCATTTCCGTATAAAATTGAAGATGTAATTTATGATAATAAGACGGCCGGAATTAAGCTCGGCGGTACATTAACAATGCCGGAATCCGGCGGACCTTTTGCGGCAGTAATTTTAATTGCAGGATCGGGTCCGAATAACCGCAATGAGGAACTTTCGGGGCATAAACTATTTCTCGTTCTAGCAGATTATCTTACCCGCAAAGGCATTGCAGTTTTACGTGTGGATAAAAGAGGTATTGGCGTATCGACCGGAAATTTTGCTGCATCTACAACTAAAGATTTTTCTAAAGACGTATTGACAAGTATAGAATATTTAAAAAACCGGAAAGAAATTGATTCAAAAAAAATCGGTCTTATAGGTCACAGTGAGGGGGGTATTATTGCCCCTATGGTTGCATCAGAAACACATGACGTTTCATTCATCGTATTAATGGCAGGCCCGGGTTTGCCCGGCGATGAGCTTTTATGTTTGCAAAGTGAAGCGCTGGCAAAAGCTGAAGGTTATCCTGTAGAAAGAATAAAAGAGAGTACTGAAATAAATAAAAAAATGTACAACGCAATTAAAACTGGAGGTGATAGTACTAAGATTGCTGAAGCACTTAAAAAGATATACTTAGACCATTATAATAATCTCGATAAAAAAGAGAAATCTGAAATCCGTAACCCTAAAGCAGTATTCGAGGGGGAACTGAAATCAATAATGAGTCCTTGGTTCAGATATTTTATAAGTTATGATCCCGCTCCTGCTTTGGAACAAGTGAAGTGCCCCATGCTTGCATTAAACGGTTCTAAAGATTTACAGGTACTGCCTACTGAAAATCTTGCCGGAATAAAGAAAGCAATGGAAAAAGGCGGGAATAAAAATTTTGAGGTTAAAGAATTAGAGGGTTTAAATCATTTATTTCAAACTGCAGAAACGGGCAGTCCGGCAGAATATATGAAAATTGAAGAGACTATTTCACCAACTGCACTTCAAACAATATGCGACTGGATTTTGAAGATCATAAAGAATTAGAAAATTATTGATGCAGCATTAAAAAGCCGTAAATAATGCTGCATCACAAAATGCTATTGAATTTTACCGCCGATTTCTCCATTGGGGAATTTTTGCGTATGAACTAATACAAAAGTATCACCCGTACTCATCCAAATACGAAGGCTGTCGAAATTGGTGTCTTTATCTGTTATTGTCCCTTTAGAAAGTAAGCCGTTAACCTTACTTGTGATTGGTTTTTTATAAAGCCAAACAACAATTGGACCTTCTTTACCAAACGGACCATGATGTATATGCGCCATCGAAATACTATCTATTCCATAAACATATAGTTTATATGTTAATTCTTTACCATCTTTGCTAAAAACAAATTCTGCATGTCCCTTTGCTTTTGTTTTTCCGTAAGAAGCCAATCCTTTTGCAGTAAGTTCTGCTTTATATTTAGCGCTACTCATCTTTTGTTTTGCAGAAACATTTGAGAAATAAATCAAAAAAAGAGCAATAATAAAGGTAAATACAACCATTAGATTTTTTTTCATTATCCTTTTCCTTTCAATTTATTGATTGATATTATAATTTACCATGAATAGAATTACTTATTTGTGATTGAAAATAACATTATAAATTTTATTGAAGCTTTGTTCCTATAAATCAACAAGATTGTTTATAAAATAATTTATAATGATTTAGAAGTCAAAGGTCTTTAAACAACTACTTTTAGAAGGGAAAAAATTTATGAGTTTAAATGATCTCCGTTTTTCTCTTAAAGCATGCGCCAATAAAAGACAGGCAAAAATATTTCAGAGGTTTTTCAAAACAGGGCCCGGTGAATACGGCGAAGGCGACATTTTTCTTGGCATAAAAATTCCTGCTCTTAGAAGTTTAGCAAAGCAGTATTTGAATCTTACATCAGACGAACTTCAGCAATTAATTATTTCACCGGTACACGAAGAGCGAATGTTTGCCCTGATGATTCTTGTAACCCGCTTTCCCAAAAGCAAGCCTGAAGAAAGGAAAAAGATCTATAAATTTTATCTTAAAAACACAAAATATATTAATAACTGGGATCTGGTCGATCTTTCAGCGCCGCAAATTGTCGGCGGATATTTAATTGAGAAGGATAAAAATATTCTTAAAAAGCTTGCCGTATCAAAAAATCTTTGGGAAAAAAGAATTTCTATGCTGGCTTCATTCCAATTTATAAAAGAGAAAGAGTTTGATACGGCATTGATTATCGCTGCAATACTTTTGTATGATGAGAATGATTTAATTCATAAGGCGGTTGGTTGGATGCTTAGGGAAATAGGCAAAAGAGACTTAAAAACCGAAGAAGATTTTTTGAAAGACAGGTATAAAAAAATGCCGAGAACAATGCTACGGTATGCAATAGAAAAATATCCTGATAATAAACGGAAAGCTTATTTACACGGTGAAATCTGATACTGAGATTTCCCAACAATATTATTTTAATCAAATGATTTTTTGTTGTAACTTTTATCAGTTTAAAAATATTTTATTATACAAAAGAAATGGCTACCATAAAAAACAAAATTCATCCCGAGGTAAGGATTGGTCATGTACATTTAACCGTTTCAAATCTCAGCCGTTCACTAAAATTTTACCGTGATCTTCTCGGTTTTGAAATCACTTCAACTTATGAAAATTCTGCTGTATTTTTATCTGCCGGCGGATATCATCAGCATATAGCTTTAAACACTTGGCAGGGTAAGGAAGCTACACCGCCGCCGCCGGGGCATACGGGACTTTATCATTTTGCTATACTTTTCCCCGATAGGAAGGAACTTGCAAGAATGTTAAAAAGGCTTTATGAAATTAATTATAGCATAGAAGGCGCTTCCGACAACGGCGTATCCGAATCAGTCTACGTAACAGATCCCGACGGCAATGTCGTAGAGCTTTACTCTGACCGTTCACTTGATCAATGGCCAATCGACGAAGAAGGTCACTTGCAAATTACCACCAAGCCTTTAGATATTTTAAGTCTACTTTCTGAAATCGATAACGACGGCTAAAAATTATTCTTTAACTGAAGCAATTCTCAAGCGTTTATAATCAATAAACCATTTATTGTCTTTTTTATTTGTTGAACTAAGGTCATCTTTAATCAGTCTAATAAGCTCATTTGTTTTATCTGCGCTTATTCCATCAAAAATCTTTTTCGCAAACATTTCAAGCCAATTTATAACATCGACTCCTTTGTCCATAAATGTATCACGGTTAAAATGGAGTGCCGAAGTTACCCTGAAGCCGTATTTTTCAAGAATGGAAGAGTACTCACCAATTGAAGGGAAATACCAATCAATATATTCTGTATTTTTAGAATATCCGTTTATTCTCAAAATTTTTCTTATTGATGTAGCGATACATTTAACATTGTCTTTACCGCCGAACTCAGCGACAAACCTCCCTCCCTGTTTTAAGCAATTATATACACAATCAATAACTTTTTCTTTTTCGGGTATCCAATGCAATACTGCATTTGAAAACACAGCATCAAACTTCGTTTCAAAAGCAAAATTTGTAGCATCCATAACTTCGAACTTTATAGCTGGATATTTCAATTTCGCCTGTTCAATCATTTTAGGAGAACTATCAATCCCCTGTACTGAAGCACCTGATTCAGAAATTAAGTTTGTTAAATGCCCTGTTCCGCATCCCAGGTCAAGAATTGTTTCTCCGGGTTTAGAATTCAATAAACTTAAGACGTCTTCACCTAATTTAAAAACGTAAGAAAATTTTTTATCGTAAAGTTCAGTGTTCCAATTATTTTTAACCACTTTATAGACTTCTATAACTTTAGAGAATTATTTCTTTACCTGGTTCAGCCTTGAAAACTTTCACTCTCGGGAATTTTTTCAGAATTGAAGCTCCAATCCAATCAATCCCGGTCGGGCCGCCATGCACAAGAACGACTTTTACCGGCTTTAATTTTTCTACAATTGCCAGAAGTTCTTCTCTTCTTGAATGCGAAGAAAACCTGAATTGCTCAATCGTACATTCAACTTCCTGCTCATCAAATTCATTAAGAAGGATTTTATCTCCCTTTTGGGAATTGGCAAATTTAAATCCGGGAGTATTATCTTCCATATAACCAACTGTAAAAATTGCAGAATCTTTTTGGTGCAGCCAGCGCCTGGCTAAATTATATGATGCGGTTCCTTCAATCATCATCCCGCTTGGTGCCAATACAATACATGGATTCTTAAAAAATTTTTCGACAAGGTCAATTTCATAAAGATCCTTTTGGGGAATATTGTTGATCTCAAATTCAGGATCAATCCTGTTAACCACATACCGGTTATAATCGTAAACGCAACTTATTTTGCCGGCTAAACCGCCCGTATAAATATCCGTTTGTACAATTTTCTTTTTCTCCATTAAATTCCAGATAGTTGTCAATAATTCCTGCATCTTCCCTAGTGAGAATACAGGAACCAATATTGAGCCGCCTGCAATAATTATTTTATTTATTGAGGATGCAAAACGAAGTGATTCTTCCTTCCAATTTAAAAGGGTCGAAGAGTCGGTTCCGCCGTAAGTGGTTTCGAGTATCAAAGTATTTACTTTTAAATTTGGAAGTTCTGCGCCGGGAAGAAGAGCCTGGCTATCAAGATTAATATCTCCCGTATAAAATATTATATAATTATTATATTCCAGATAAATTCCTGCGGAACCCAAAATATGTCCTGCATCGTAAAACTTAGCTTTCACCGGATTAGTATTGCTGTTAATATATCCTTGTAGAAAAAAAATCTCTCCATATGCTTTGTACTCAATTGATTGTACTAATAAGTCGATTTCTTCGTGGGTATATACCTGCATTTTATCTTCTTCTTTTAACTGCTGCTTTAGTATTGCGACCGAATTGTGAAGCGTAAGTTCCGCAAGTGCTCTGGTTTGAGGAGTAGCAATGATCTTAATATACGGGTGTTTCTTAACAAGATAAGGCAGCGAACCAAGATGATCCTGGTGAGCATGTGAGATAAGCACATAATCGACGGGTAAATCATTTATTAAATCAAAGACGGGCAAAGCTTCCAGTCCCGTTTTTTGCGGGTGCACACCACAGTCGAGGATGATACCCGTACCGGAAATATTTAGATAATAACTGTTTGCACCAACTTCACCGGCACCGCCTAATGGAAGAAATTTAAACATAAATAATAATGTTTCTCACCAATAATTCTCTGTGTTAAATTATAATCAAAAAACAGTACTGTCAAATAATATTTTACATTAATATTTTTAAAAGGATATATCTGTTGCGGTCAACCTAAAAAGTTATCGATTGATTACAATTTTATTTTTCTTATCATCATTATAATCAGAACAGAGAAAAACAAAGTAATAACAGAACAAATAATGACAGCAATGGGTTCATTAAATAGCTCCGCTAAAAAGCCGATTAGTAATGAACCAAGAGGTAAAAATCCAAATGAGGTAAATGAATAAATACTCATAACACGCCCGCGGAAGGAATCAGGTACTATATTCTGGATTATAGCATTGGATAAATTAAATATTAATATAAGAGCGATACCGTTTCCTACCAGCATAAGAAGAGACAACGGAAGCCAATATATTAACGCAAAAAGTAATAATAACACCGGCATGCTTAATATTCCAATTGTAAGTAGCTTATAAATATATTTTGAAGTTCCAAGCGATGCTATAAATAATGCTGTCATAAGGGCACCAAAACCTCTTGCAGACTGCATAATACCGTTAGTTGCTGCATTTCCATGTAAAATACTAACTGCCCAGGCAGGAATTAAGGTAACAAATGAAATTCCGAAAAGATTTATGATTGCTACTAACAGCATTAAAGTCCTTATTATTGGCTTCGACATGGAATATTGCAGTCCCTCCTTTAATTCTAAGAGTACTGATTTCTTCTGAATTCGTCTTGGCGGTGGTTTTAATTCCATTTTAGTCAAAGCAGCTATTACACCGATAAAAGACAATCCGTTAAGTATAAAACACCATGCAGCACCGAAGACTGCATAAACCACGCCAGCAGCTGCAGGCCCTAATGCCCTGGCGGTATTAAACATTGTTGAGTTTAATGCAATTGCGTTTACCAGAGTTTTTCTATCCACAAGTTCAAGGAGAAATGCTTGTCTTGCAGGAGCATCAAAAGCATTTGCTAATCCGAGAAAAAAAGCCAGAACAATTATATGCCATGCCTGCACTACGTGTGAAAAAGTTAAAATAGCCAATATAAATGCAAGAATCATCATTAAGGATTGTGTGTAAATGATTACTGTCCGTCTAGGTAATCTGTCAGCAACGACCCCACCGTAAAACATAAAAAGCCAGATAGGAATACCAGCAGCAAAGCCGACATAACCTAAATAAGCCGGGGAATGTGTTAGTTCAAAAACAAGAAAGCCCTGTGCGGTTGCCTGCATCCAGGTACCGAACAAGGAAATTATTTGTCCGCAAAACCATAATCGATAATTTGGATGTTGAAGTGAAGAAAATGTACGGCGCCAGCTAAATCTATTTTTTATAAAATACGAAGTTCTTTGTAGTCTTTCCTGGTCATCAGGAAAAATCATTTTTTCTTCTTTTGATATTTCGTCTTTGTTCACCGGACCCTACTTTTGAATTCCAAATGAATACATGATTTTGCTAACGCATTCTTAATTATACTAATTGCTATCTAAAATTAATAAAACTACAGAAAAGATTTTACCAGTTAGAGTTTTCATGCCGAATAAAATCGCTATAATTTATAAAACTTATTTGAACTATTTTGATATATAAAAATTATTATTTCCTTCTCCCAACGCCTCTGTTTCTATATACCCATTTTTACATTTTATTATTTCTATCAAATTATTGTGTCGTGAATAAGGTTTTAAATTTCTTGACTTTAAGGTATTTGATTTTTAATATTAGATTATATATACGAAAATTTTTCTATTTCCAAATACCATCGGGAGAACAAAATAAGTTATCTAATTTTTGGTTTTATTTTCATCCTGACGAGTTTGCCAGATGGGCAAACAGGCAGGGAAGTTGGGATTAGACCATCCCAACTTTGATAGATTCGAAATGAAAAGACACTCACGCACTATCGCTTTATTTATTCTTAATAATCCTGAATATATTAGTTATTATATGAAAACATTCCTTAAGTTGAAATTTATACTTATCGGGTTACTTATTTATCAATCATTTAGTATAATGATATATTCACAGGTGAAAAAAAAATTAATAAAGGGAAAAGATTCAACTAAAATTATAGAATGTACTCAATACTTTGATAGTCTGTGCAATGTTCAAAATAAATCTTCAGCTAAAACTGCTGATGCTGTCTTTAGAAAAATAACCGGTGACAAACTTCAACATGCTGCAAATTTAATATATTCTGCTTCGGATGAAGATTATTCGACTTATATGAATTCTTTAATGTCAAAATCATATAAAGTCAGCGAAAATTTGGATTTTAGACCTTTTACACCTTCTTATATGCGATCACAAACATTAAATAAAATAAGAGATTCATTATCACTACCTATTTATGGATTAGTAGCGGCAGCATATTTTTTTAGAATCAAGGTTAACAATATTATAAAAGTAGTTCCGCCTGACTTTCCTTCTTTATGTATAATTGTTGGTGGAACCATAGAGGAAGTATTTAAAGGAAATTCAAAATATAAAATCGGTAATAATGTCAGCTTTTTTTTCTATGATAAATGGGAAACGGATTCTGTTCTGCATATATATAATATTGGACAGGAATATTTTGTGCCTCTTGAACCCAGGAAGGGCGGGTGGCTTTTTCCCGGTGAAATTAACCCCCTTGCATTAATAATGTACTTAGATAAATCGCAAGGTTTTTATCCTATTGAGAATGGCTATTTAATTGACACATACAACTTTTTCGGATTTGGTAAAAAAATAGAGTACAATGTATTTGACCAAAATTTAAGAAATAAAATAGCGGAGATTAAATCATGGTAGCAAAGATATTTATAAATACCATTGCTTCTTCATATAAATAATTATAACGGTTTACGAGATAGGCGCAAGCCGAATAATAAGGGGAAAACCCAAAACTTGACAAATTACCATTTATGGCCTACATTTCAAACCAGATAAACAATAGTTCTGTCATTTCGGTAAAAGCCGGGATCCAGGATATTATTCACAATTTAATAGAAAAGAAAGGATTGTTATGAAAGCAATCAAAAAAATAATCGCGACAATGATGATGGCGATTTTGTTCGTAGCTGGGATTGCCTTCGGGCAATCTTCACCTAAGAGTATTACAGTCACCAACGCGTCGAACATTAATCTGGCGGCATTTAAAAATAACCAAGGTACGCTGTTATATAACTTAGCTCACGACAGTGTAAATAACTTGTTCGTAAACGGCTTCAGTGTCGGTAAGGGTTTTGGATCGGAGATAATGAAATATGCGCCAAGTGGTCAGGCGTTATGGGAAACAGTTTTCGACACTAATAACACTGTCACCAATACCTGTGCTGAATCTGTTCAACATCAGCTGGTATATAATGAAATTGACAATAGCGTGGTGGTTGGTTCGCAACAAGTGTACGGTATCAATCCCGTACTGACCAAGTTCAACAGCAACGGCCAAAGCATCTGGCAAATTGGAATGGATGTCGAAGCCCTTGAAATCTGGGGCGAAAATATCCTAGCCTTGCAAGGAAATAGTATATTGGGAACTGTTTCCCTGATCAGAAACACGGACGGTTCAGTTGAAAGCACTTTTTCTATCAACGGTGATTTCAGCAATTTTCCCATGATGAAAGTCCTGGGCGACACTCTCTGCTTGATTACCAATGCATTTTTTGAAAAAGTCCTCCTTCCGTCTGGTCAATTATTGTGGCAAGTGCCCACGACTGATTTTGCGGAACAGGCAATTAGGACATACGGAACACTCGATTCGCACGGCAATGTCTATGTCTTCACGTCCGACGCGGGAAAACTAAACCAAACCGGTGGTGTTGCCGGGCAGCTGTTCGCTACGGCTAAGTATTCAAGCCAAGGAAAAAAGCTCTGGGTAAACGAGTGGTTGGGGTGGGCAGATACATCACTAGCCGACGGTGTATCCCGTTACAACTTGAATAATTGGAGCAATGGAATGACAATCGATGAATCATTACACATTCTCACCGTTTTTGGGGGAACCCAAAAGGCCGGGACTGTCGGAGCGGAAACAAGTGATCAATCGGCATATCTTATGTTTCTAAACTCCAATAACGGAGATACACTTCAGTCATCGAAGTGGGACGACGGATCATCCGTCGTGACGCTGTGGAATGATGGATATTTTAACCAAAAAGACCAACTCGTCCTACTTGGCTATGGGTACGCGTCTAACACCGTCCTCGTTGTCGACAACTTCGTAACGATGTACGACCTGAGCATCACTGACGCAGTGAGAAGCCATCCTGTCCAGCAAAATTCGTTCGAACTATCTCAGAACTATCCGAATCCGTTTAACCCGACTACAACTATCAGATTCTCTATTCCTAAAGCAGGTCTGGTAACGCTGAAGGTATACAACATCCTCGGACAAGAGATAAAAACTCTTGTTGCACAGGAAATGAATTCCGGCAGCAACGAAGTCGGTTTCGATGGTAGTTTCCTGCCATCAAGCACTTACTTCTATCGGTTAACTGCTCCCGGCAGCTATACCGAAACGAAGAAAATGGTTCTTTTAAAGTAATGCGCCGCCCGGTGCATTACGAGGCCTCGATCTCCCAAGATCCAGGCCTCTTTTTTATGACTGTAAGTTGACAAAATGATGTTATTTAGTACCATATGAATGGTTATTTGTAAACTTAAAATGAAAGGACGAAGGTCATGAAGAAGCAAATAATCGTTGCAAAGACCGCCGCAAGAGTAAAGGTTGCCGGCAAAATTATCCCCCTTGCATTAATAATGTACTTAGATAAATCGCAAGGTTTTTATCCTATTGAGAATGGCTATTTAATTGACACATACAACTTTTTCGGATTTGGTAAAAAAATAGAGTACAATGTATTTGACCAAAATTTAAGAAATAAAATAGCGGAGATTAAATCATGGTAGCAAAGATATTTATAAATACCGGTGCTTAATAAAATAAATAATTATTTTCCTGTTTTTTCAAGCGTAATAGGGCCGCTTTGTGTCGGGCTGTAAAGGCGTAGTTTCCCTTTGTCAATAACAAACCTGTTTTTAAGCATTAAGTGACCTTGGGAAAATGCCATTAAAGTATCACTTTTGGTAATGTAATTCCCTTTAAAAGATCTTAAAATATTTTTCATTTCAAATGTTCCGGATTGACTATAGCTGATTGTTGAATATTCCGCATCTTCGTTTTCCATTATCCAAATTCCAACTAAACCAACTCCTGCATTTGCACCGTTTTTCTTTCTAATCATTTTTGTTGTTTTATCTTTATCATTATCTTTTCCTATCTGTATCAAAGTATCTGAAAATATTACTATAGTCGTCGTATCTGTTTTGTATTTTCTAAGTATAGGGACATATAAATTAGAAATAAGTTTTGTTCCATCAAGTTTATAAGTTCCCTGCCAGGTTGAAGAGAGGCTATAACTAAATTTTTTATTCGATTTAAATTCAAGTGCTAATTTTGATGCTTCCATAGGGTTAGGAATTGTTTCCCAATTACCTTCAATAGGATTGGCTCCGAAAATATTCTTTTTTTGCTGCATATACATATCCGGCTGAGAAATGGCAGTCAACAAAATGAATATAAGATATACTTTTAATTTCATATTTTCCTCTTAATTTAGAAAGCTAACAATAATAAGGACCTCTCAAAGTAAAAAAACTGGGGAAAAAATCACCCCAAAAGCAAATCAAACTTATCTCTTAAAGTTTTTATAATCAATTGTTCATTTAAATTAATTGGAAATATTGAAGACTTACTACTTTTTGCTATTAAAAATGAATTTGTAAAATATTTACGACAGAATTTGAAGGCGGAATTTATATCATAAAGCGGCATATATACATAGAATCGGCGTTTAATTAAAATTGCAAAGTTAACAGTAGATAATAGAATTGCTTATTATAATTTCTATTGCTTTAGCTCTTCTCTCCTCTGGCTTAAATATTTTTTGAGAATTATTACCTGAAATATTTCTACAACCGCAAAAACTCCCACCAATATTAAAATTACAGGCATTTCCATTTGTCAATCCTATTAAATAGATGGTATTTCTAAAAATTACTGTTTCGGATAATAAAAAGAACTTATCCGGTTAGTAGTAATATATATAAACTACTCTAATTAAAAAATGATCTATATCTTATATGTACCAGCTTCATATGTAAAGTATTGTAAAATAAATAATTTTTGGAGTCCAAGAATTTGAGGTATTGCATTCAGTGTTAAGTAATGTAATTCACAAACCACGCTATTTATATAAAATCACACTTGAAAAATATTCTTTAAAATAGTGGAATTATTTCTTTCTATAACTTAATTTTCAGTATGATTAGCAAAGGATAATAATTATGTTTTTAATCTTTCCATTTTCAAATCACAAAATAACTCAATTCACAATTAGTTTTTTAATAATGAATTTAATAGTATTATGTCAAGTATTTTCTCAAACAAAATCACACAATAAAAAAATGGAAATAAAACTCGTGAGTTCTGCGTTTAAAGAGGGGAATTTCATTCCTGCAAAATTTTCTTGCGAAGGAGCAAATATTTCACCGCAATTGCATTGGAGCAATGCACCTAAAAATGTAAGATCTTTTACAATTATTGTTGACGACCCCGATGCTCCGGGCGGAGATTTTGTCCATTGGGTAATCTATAACATTCCGGGTAATTTAAACGAGCTTAACGAAGATGTTTCACCTTTCAGAAATATTCCGGATGAAGTAATGCTTGGAACAAATGGGTTTGGGAAAATGAGTTACGGAGGGCCATGTCCACCTGCGGGTAAACCCCACCGCTATTTTTTTAGAATATACGCTTTAGATTCCGTTCTACATCATCTGGAAACGGGAGCTACCAAACAACAGCTACTGACTGCTATGAAAAGTCATATCATTGCAGAAGGGCATTTAATGGGTAAATATCAAAGATCAAAATAAAACGCAGAATAAACTATAACAAAAAAGCTGAATGATTGAATAGGCTGGCGGTTTGAATATTCATTTCTTTAAGAAAAACTGTATATAAGTACATGCAATGATACATTTATTTTAAAACGGTCGCGCCGGTTATATATTGCACAAGCTGATCAATAACAAATTTTTTTTCATCAATAACAGCATCAACAACATCGCCTATTGAAATAATACCGGAAAGACGACCGTCTTCGATTACCGGCAGGTGCCTTATCCTTTTATTTATCATTAATGCCATACATTCTTCAACGCTTAAAGATACATTAACATATATGACTAGGAAAGACATTATTTCCTTAACTAAAGTATCTTTTGAATGTTTTCCATGTAATACTATTTTCCGTGTATAATCCCTTTCAGATAGAATCCCGACTACTTTATTGTTTTTTAATACGAGTACAGCACCTATATCTTTTTCAGCCATTAGTTGAAGAGTTTCAAAAACCGTTGATTCCGGCGAGACAGACCACACAATACTTCCTTTTTTTTGCAATATTTCTCTTACCGTTTTCATGGCATTCCTTTCTGAAATAGAAGAAATCAATATTAAATTAAAATTGTTATAGAGAAAAGTTAAGCGCAGTTTAAACTTATTATTTTAAAAATAAAGTTATGCCCGCTGCATCACAACAAATTTTTAATCAAATAGAAGAAAATATAACTTGATTAAAATAGTCTTTTTTAGAAATAAGAAAGGGTTTATGCTGCTCTTGACCCAGTCTGTATTTTTTCAAACTGGATCAAAAGCAAGCTTATTCATAATTGGTGAAAAGTTATTTATTGATTTTTATCTGGTTCGATAATTCCTGAAGCGACTGCTGGAGTTTTTCCAATTCTTTTGCCGCATCGGAAAATCTTTTATCTCCGCTAAACTTTAAATAGTTGTTAAAAGCTTCATTTGCAGATCGAATTTTCTCTTGTAAAGAATTTTTATTATCCGGTTTTTCCTTAACCTGCTGAACAGTATTTTGAGCAACAGGTGTTTTATTAAATAATCCGGCAAGCGCCTGATCGAAAGTTTTCGCATAGCTCATATTATCGCCCTGCATTACAACAACTAATCTAAGCTCCGGATAAGCTGCGGTTTCAGCCTGAAGATAAATTGGCTCTACATATATTAAAGTATTATTTACAGGTATGGCAAGAACATCCCCTCTTATAACATTGGAGCCGTGTTGATCCCAAAGAGTTAATTGTCCTGAAAGAAAGCTATCCTGATCGATCTTTGTTTCAACCTGCTGAGGGCCGAGTACAGTTTTATCCTTCGGGAATTGGTAAGCAAGGAATCTGCCATAATCATCCGGATCGCACATACCTGCTATCCAGCCCATTAAAACCTGCCTGTTCTTGGGTGTAAACGGCAGCATTAAAACAAATTGCTGCTTTTCGGAACCGGGTAATTGCCACATTATATAGTAAGGTTCTACAGGCTGAACTCGGTTATAGTACTTTGCGGTAGCCCTTACCCACAAATCTTCCTGGTTATAAAATACTGTAGGATCGGTCATATGATATTTTTCATAAACAATTCCTTGCGTTAGAAGCATTTCTATAGGATAACGTACATGCGCAAGTAAGTCTTTTGGCATTTGATCCTTAGATTTGAAGAGGCCGGGAAATACTTTACTCCATACTTTTATTATAGGATCTCCTTTATCCATAATGTAGAAATTTACCGTTCCGTCATAAGCATCAATAACAGCCTTAACAGGGTTTCGGATATAATTAACACCATCTAAAAAATCACTAAATTGAGTAGAAAGCACCTGCGTAGAACCGCCCTCTTTATACTGTATATTTTCGGTTGAAGAGAACGGTTGGCTGTAAGGAAAATAATCTGAGGTTGTATAAGCATCAATCATCCAGTAAATTTTTCCATTGGAAAGGACAACATATGGGTCTTTATCGAAATTAAGGAATGGAGCGAGAAGCTTTACACGATCTTCAATCTGCCGGTGAAATAATATACGACTTTCCATTGTTGGATAATCAGAGAATAAGAAATTTGTTCCGTCAAATTTCCATCCGAATAAGAATTTTCTCCAGAAGCTCGAAAGCTGAACTCCTCCTTTCCCGGCGTATCTTGTATAAACATTATCTTCACCGCTAGGATAATCAAATTCTTTCTGTTTCGAATTAACAACAACAGGAGTTCTGGTTAATTCGCCAAAATATATTTGAGGCTGCTTAATATTAAGCGACGGCGATTCGCTTTTAGGGGGTATATCTTTTATTAATAGATGCGGCAACCCTTCAGGTGTAAACTCACTAACAGACGCCATTGTTAACCCATAACCATGTGTATATTGAAAACGCTGGTTTACAAAGGTTTGGCTTTGTTGTGATAAGTTATCTATGTTTATTTCCCTTGTAGAAACCATTACCTGCTGCTTTTTTCCATTGATATTATACCGGTCCACATCAACATCTGAAAACTCATAATACAGCCGGATTGCCTGAAACTGCTTATAAACAGCATCAAGCGCTCTCCAATCCCATAACCTAACATTGGTAAACAAATTCGGATTATCATTTATAGTTCCTTCCGTAAACCCGCCATTCATTGGATATTCTTTTTCCTCAACTTTATTAAGACCAAAGCCGTACCTCGTAAATTCAATATTATTAGAAATATACGGACGTTCAAAAGTTATTTCATTTGGCTCTACCATCAACCACTCAAAAATGCCCGGAACAACAGCAAATGCTAATAACCAAATAAGCAGTATAGAAATAGCTGAACCTGCAAGTACTAAAATATGAGATCGGTCAGCTGCAATATGAAATTTCAAAAAATAAAAACTTTGAATTTTCTTACGGAATAAAGGAATAATTAAGCATAAACCGATCAGAATCATTAGTATTATTGCAACCGTATAGGCAGGAAGAAGGACATTAACATCCGTCCAGCTGGGCCCAGCAACCACGCCCGTATTGGAATACATAATATGGTACCTATTTAAGAACTTTCCACATGCAAGGATGAAAATAAAAACTGCTGAATTTATATAAAGCGGAAAGTAATATTTATCAGTCTTAACTTCACCGGCATTCGGGAAATAGAAAACAATATTATTACCTATGAAGCGCAGAAAAGAAATTATAAAAGATGATACAAGAGCAATTAATGAAATCGAAAAAAATAAAATATAAAGAGAATCGTAAAAGGGTAACGAAAAGAGATAGAATCCAACGTCCTTGCCTAATATAGGATCTTTCAACCCAGTTGAAACTCCATTCCAATATTTTATAATCACATCCCAATTTGATACGCCCCAAATCCCTCCAATGAAAATGCTTAAAATTTTTATACCACTACGAATTACTTTATGCTCTTTTGGTATGGCTAAAGTTAAAAGGTAAATAAAAATAAATCCCAAAATAGCCCCGCCTAGGGCAAAACCTATATTAGAATTAAGAACCATCCAAAAACGATTTCCGTAGCCTAAATCTTCGTACCAGAGAGCTTCGCCCCAAAATCCCATAAACCAAAAAAAGAATGAAGTTAAAACAGCAACCGCTAATCCGGAATATATTTTTACCGTCTGACGTTTCTGAGCGCCGGTAATGAAAAGAAATGCGGCTGTCCCTAGCAGCAAAAGCAATAATGCGGTGTACATTTATTTTCCCTTTCCTATTACATCAATTAGATGAAATTTTAAAATCGTATTTATAGAATCATCGTATATTTTGAGTTACCGGATAAATAAAACAAAATTAAGGACTAGTTATAATTTAATAAAAGTAATTGACTTAAATCGCAATGGAAAGCTGCTTATATGGAAAATACTTAGTAACTGAAGTTACGCAAATTTTTATAATTAAATAACCACGATCTAAATGGTCTGTGTGAAAAATCAAAACTTATTAATAATTATTTAAAAAGTCTCAAGTTGACCGTCAGTAACTGTAAACCGTTAAAACGGTTAGAAAGTGCTAGGAGTATCATCATTATCATCTCGATTAATTGCGGTGCTAATGATATTAATAAAATTATTTTTAGCTGTTTCACCTGTCCGCCTTCGTTGGGAAAGTTTAAAGCCCTGTAAACAAAGATATAAATGATATACTTTTAAAGATCATAGTTATAATTGGTGCTTCATAAACCCTTAACAAATTGAATATAGAAGCGCAGGAATAAAACTAACAGAATAAAAAAACGAATGTCATCCTTTTATATTCCAACTGCAGCCGACTGTTTTAATTAATTTATCTGCTGCGTGAGGTCCCCAAGATCCGGAAGCATAGTTTGGCAAATTAACCCAAGGTTTTGATTCCCATTTTTTTATTACCGGGTCAATTATCGACCAAGCTTTATAAATCCAATCTCCGCGGGGAAAAAGAGTTTGATCTCCTTTCATTGCATCAAACAGAAGCCATTGATAAGCGCTGGGCGGTTCTGATATTCCGAATGCAGTATCGTATTGAAAGTTTAAATTGACGGGCCGCAGCTTCAATTCAGCGCCCGGTTGTTTAGCCATAAATGTATATATGATTCCTTCATCCGGTTGAAGCCTGAATGTTAAAATATTCCTGTTTAAGCTGTCTCCTTTAAAGCCCGGAAACATAAAGTGCGGAGTTTGTTTAAATTGTATGGTGACTTCGGTCAATTTATTTTTTAATCTTTTACCCGTGCGCAGGAAAAACGGTACTCCCGCCCATCTCCAATTTTCAATCATTAACTTCAAAGCAGCATAGGTTGGAATGATAGAATCCTTGGAAACATTCTTTTCATCTCTGTAAGCCGGAACTCTAACTCCATTAATTTCTCCTTCGCCATACTGACCAAGTACACAGTCGGTTTCAATGTCAATTTTATAAATTGAATCAAGTACTTTGACGGTTTCACTGCGTAGAGAAGTATCATAATTAACCGGCGGTTCTATGGCAGTTATACATAAAAGCTGGAGAAGATGATTTTGTACCATGTCTCTAAGGATGCCGGTTGTCTCATAAAAATTTCCTCGTGTACCAATTCCCAACTCTTCCGAAACAGTTATCTGTACATTCTCAATATAGTTCCGGTTCCAAATAGGTTCAAACCCGGAATTCCCAAAACGGAATACCAGCATATTCTGTACAGTTTCTTTCGCAAGATAATGATCTACTCTGAATATCTGCTCTTCATCAAATACCTTATGGATATCGTCATCAAGTTTACGTGCGGATTGTTCATCGCGTCCGAAAGGCTTTTCAATAATCACGCGTCTCCATCCATTTTCACTCTTTGATAAAGATACTTTCCCAAGCTTTTCTATAATAGTGCTATAATCTTCAGGAGGGGTTGCAAGATGAAAAAGGATATTATCGGGAATACTCATTTCACTCTGCAGACTCTTTATCCGGTTAAAAAGGACACCATATGAATCTGCCGGATTATCGTTAAAGTCACCTTTCACATAAAATAATTTATTAGCAAAATGTTCCCATTCTTTTTCACCGCACTCGGTGACTTTCTTCATCGTATTTTTCATTTCGGTGCGGAAGAATTCATCGTCCCAGTTCCTCCGTGCAAATCCGATAATTGCAAAAGGGCGGGGCATAAGATTCTTACATCCCAAAGCATACAAAGAAGGGATTAACTCACGATTAGTCAGATTGCCGGTTACGCCAAAAATAACAACGATACAAGGCTCAGGCGGAACGGCTTTTGACATTCCTGATTTTGAAACTTCGACATATTCCTTATTCATATCATTCTAAACAAAGCATAAACAGATTAATAATGAGCATTACTTCAATATCTCAACAAGTTTTTTCAAACTGCCTTCAACATCACAGCCAAGATGAATTCTTACAACTCTTCTTTTGTGGCTGTTTAGTGAGCTGAAATCTCCGAGAGCCTGAGCCCGCTGAAGAGTTGCAAAACCAAATTCTTTTCCCGGAATACCGATCTCATCTTTTGCATCTGCTGTAAATAGTAAAAACAAGCCTGTGTCCGCGCCTCCCTTATGGAGCTGTCCGGTAGAATGTAGATATCTCGGCCCATAACCAATAGTTGTTGCAACTTTGAATTGGTTTCTTAAATTTAATCTAATAGTTTGAAATAATTTTTCGCGTACGGGTGTTTGCAGTAAATAAGCAAGCAGGGAGATGTAATCAGGTGGTTCTGCAAGCTTTACATAGGATCTTAGAAACTCCTTTACTGATTTTTTATGTCCTTCAAACAGCCATTTAACAGAGTCTTGAACAAAAACAGAAATACCATCTTTGGAAACAATGGGTTCGCCTTCATTAAAACTCCCTTTTACTTTCCATTCAGCAAGAAGATCATTTGAATTCTTTTTACTTTCAGAAACATTTGGCTGGTCAAAAGCATTTATTCCCATTACCGTACTTGCGGCAGCAGTTGCGACTTCCCAGCGTAGATATTCGGCGCCAAGTGCAAGTTTATCTTTTATTTCAATTCTTACTACCGGTTGCCCTGCTTTTTCAAGTTCGGCAATCTTACGCGCATCGGCTTTTAAATCATCAGTGGAAGTAAAAATATGCACAAAGACTCTATCATTTGAATAGTTTGCCGGAACATCAAGTTTTTCGCTTTCAACGGGTAAAAGTCCCTTCCCGTTTTTTCCTGTACTTTCTGCAATCAACTGCTCAACCCATAATCCAAATGAACCTATTGATTTTGACATAATAAAAGTGATTTTATCTCTACCAAGTTTGTAATTAATTCCTAAAAATGTTCCCAAACTTATACCCGGATTTACTTCCGCCGGAACAATAGACCCGCAGCTAAGCTGCATTTGGTAAGCATTATTTAAAATCTTCTTAATATCAATTCCAATTAATGCCATCGGTACAAGACCGAAAAACGACAAAGCAGAATATCTTCCGCCGAATTCAACCGGGTTTTCAAATACATGGCGGAATTTTTGATCGGCAGCTTCTTTCATCAATGAAGTTGCGGGATCGGTAATAGCGACAAAATGATCACCTGCTGAATCGCCAACTGTCTGTTTAATCTGCTCATAGAAATAATGATGAAAGCTTGATGTTTCTAATGTAGTTCCCGATTTACTCGACACAATAAACAACGATTTACACAAATCAATTTTTGTTGCAATATCTTTAACTGCTGCCGGATCGGTATTATCAAGTACAAATAATTCAGGATAACCGGGCTTAGAACCGAATGTCTCTTTTGAAACTTCCGGGCATAAACTGCTTCCGCCCATACCAAGAAGGACAACATATTTATACTTAGCTATCCTAATTTCTTTGACAAGCTGTTCCACTTCACCGACTTTGCTTAAGAAATATTCAGCGCTGTCAAGCCAGCCAAGTCTTATTTTTATTTCCTTCACCTGTTCCGGATCAGACGACCATAGATACGGGTCTTTAGCAAACAAACGCTGCGATAATTGTATCTCGTTAAGCGATTTAAATGCTGCAATTATTTCCGGCTTTGAACTGCTATAGCCGAATGACTGTTTCCCTATACTTTCTACTAATATTTCACATCTTTTGAGTGCTATTGATTTCAATAGGTTATCGTAAGGTTCAATGAATTTTTGTACTCCTTCATTAAGGAGCTGCTTAGTTATAAAATCAATATCGAGTCCTATTTGTTTTAAATTATATATAGTTTTAAGGGCTTCATCAATATCCTTTTCAATTGTATTCGCTTCAAGCTTTCCGTGTCTGGCAAATGCATCTATTGTCTCATCTGGTAATGTATTAACAGTATTGGAACCGATTAATGGTTCAACGTATTTAACATCATTATAGAGCGGATTTTTTGTACTTGTACTTGCCCAAAGCGGACGTTGAACTTTTGCACCATTTCCAATTATTTTTTCCCACCTATTTCCGCTGAAAATCTCTTTGAAGCTTAGATACGCAAGTTTAGCATTTGCAATTGCTGCTTTGCCGAAAAGCTGCTCGGGCTTTGCTGAATTATTATCTATTTCACTGCTGGAAGGGATTATAAGCTGCGAAAGTAATTGATCTGTCAGAACATCAATACGGCTTAAGAAGAAGCTTGCTACCGATCTCAAGGCTTTTATTGATTTATTTTCCGAAATACGTCGTTCCAAAGCGTTTATATAAGCATTTGCTACCGCTTCATAACTCCTGATTGAAAAAAGTAAAGTGATGTTAACATTTATTCCTTCATAAAGTACTTCTTCAATTGCTGCAACACAAGCTTTCGTACCAGGGATTTTAATATAACAATTCGGGCGATTAACTTTCTTAAATAATCTTCTCGCTTCTACCTTTGTTCCTTCAGGATCATTGGCCAAATATGGGGAAACTTCTATGCTTACAAATCCGTCTACGCCATCTGATTCATCATAAACCGGACGAAGGATATCGCAAGCATCCTGTACGTCCTTTATAGTTAAAGCTTCATAGATTTCATGAACGCCTTTTTTTTGAGACACTAATAGTCTTATCTGAGTATCATAATCTTTGCTTGAAGTAATAGCTTTATTGAATATACTTGGGTTAGAAGTTATACCACGTAAACCCTGTTTTATAACACGGTTTTTCAGTTCGCCGTTTTTAATTTTCCCCCGTGTTAAATTATCAAGCCAATAGCTTTGACCGTAATTAAATAATTCAGTCAATGTGCTCATTTTCTAATACTCCTTAAATTTATTAATTACCGGATTTTCCACTTGGTCATTAATTAAAATATTATAAAATGAAATATACAAGTCTATTCACAAATATTCTTTTGGATCCAAAGAAATATTTTCAATTATTTTCATTTCTCAATCGTGGTACAAAATTCTTTTTGATTATATTAAATTATTTTATTGCAACTATGAGTTACTGATAAATCTACTAATGATAATATCAAAACTTTGTATCTTATATCAATAATAATTATTAACTAATGTTATGCGACTGTCACTTAAAAGAATTCAATAACCCTTCCGCTGGAGATATGTTTACATCAAAGGATAAATATTTTTATTCATATCCGACTTTAGCTTACTGGTCTAATGCCAGATTTTGGTTTGACTCTATAATACACCAACTTATTCCGAAGGCAAGGCAATGCTAAAAGTAAGGGTAGATAAAAATATATTTTTAATAATTGCCGACACATGGATGCACATTATTTGTTCCACCAACGCAATTGAAACCTATCAGGGAATAAAATCCTGTTTATATGAAATAGATATTAGCCGTTAATTCTGTTAATGATTGTCCCCGCAATCATTTTACCTATACTTAATGAAGCAGTTGCCGCTGGCGATGGAGCGTTTAAAACATGGACCATCTTTCCAGCTTCGGCAATTCTAAAATCATCAACAAGTTTGCCGTCGGGTTCAAGCGCTTGGGCACGAACACCGCTGCCACCGTAATAAACGTCATCATAATCTATATCTGGGATTAATTTCTGTAGTGATTTTACAAATGCAGATTTACTAATCGACCTGTAAAATTCCCCAATTCCCATCTTGTAATGCTTAACCGCCATATTCCAAAAACCCGGGTAGAAAAGCATTTGCGAAACATCATGAAAAGAAAAGTCTTTTTTTAAATAACCTTCCCTCTTAAATGCCAGCACTGCATTTGGACCAGCTTCAATAATCCCATTTATCATTCTTGTAAAATGGACACCGAGGAAAGGAAATTTGGGATTGGGGACGGGATAAACCAAATTTTTTACTAAATATTTGCTTCCTTCTTTTAGCTTATAGTATTCTCCCCTGAACGGAATGATTTGTAATTTAGGATCAACTCCGCAAAGTTTTGCAATGCGATCTGAATGCAACCCGGCGCAATTGACTAAGAATTTTGCCCTCACTTCGCCGCTTGTAGTTTGCAGTACTAAATCATTACGATCTTTTGATAGAGATATGAATTTACAATTCGTTTTAATTTCTCCGCCTAAACTCATAATATTTTTACCGTAAGTTTCCGTAACTTGAGTATAATCTATAATTCCAGTTTCAGGAACGAAAAGCCCGCTAATGCAGAAAACTGATGGCTCATGTTCTTTAACTTCTTCAGGTGATAAGCGTTTTAAACCAGTAAGTCCGTTCGCTCTCCCTCTTAGTTCGAGTTCATTTAATAAAGGGACTTCATTTTTGTTTACAGCAACTATTATTTTCCCACACCGTTCATGTTTTATGTTGTGAACCTCACAAAATTTATACATCATTTCCCTACCAACAGAGCAATTCATTGCCTTTTGAGATCCCGGTTTATAATATATACCTGAATGAATTACTCCGCTGTTATTCCCGGTTTGATGAGCAGCTAATTTTTCTTCAGCTTCCAGAACAATCAAAGTTATACTTTTTGTGTGAAGCAAATTTAGCGCTGTAGCAGTGCCGATTATTCCCCCGCCTATTATTGCAACCTCGTATGTTTTAGGATAATTCATAAAAAAATAAATTAAAGTATCGTAACAAAATTAATTAGACCAATTTTACCTATAAAATTATTAACTTTTCCTTTGACATAAAACATATGAATAAAAAGCAAAAAAGCACATTTGCGATAGCATTGTCCATTATCATAGCTGCATTTATTATCTGGATTATTAATGGGACTTATATATTTACACAAACACAGATTCTAATTGAGAAAAAAGGTCCTTTGCTTGGCACAAGTTATAAAGAATGGAAAAATAAATTTATATGGAGACTGGATTTAACATTTATTGTTTCTGCGGTAAGTATTTTATCGTCGGTAATTCTATTCTTGATATTTAAAGATAAACGGAAGAAACAAAATGAAACCAATGCTTAAGACAATTTTTTTAGTTTTTATTTGCTCCAACACGGTCTTACCGCAAAGCCTTGGTAAAAGCTAAAGTAGTACAAATATTTTCACTTAAAGACCATGAAGTTAGAAGCCAAGCAACTTTTCACAGTATGATTCCTTTTGATGAGGTTGACGGACTGACAACTGATATAAGCGGTCATGTATCTTTTGATGTTAAAAATGTAAAGAATACTTTGAAAGGAGAAATATCATTACCTACGGAATCCCTGAAAACCGGGATAAAAATGAGAGACAAAGATCTTAAGGAGCCGAAATGGCTTAATGCAGAGAAATAACCTGTTATCTCATTTAAAATTAAAAAATCACTGAAATTAAAAAGATTGCTCCAAATAAACTTAACGTAAAAGTTACGGGAGATTTTTATCTGCATAGCGTAATTAAGGAAATTCCAGTAGAGGTGACGATGACATATCTTAATGAAAACGCTAAAACTCGGGTATGGGAACCCAGTGACTTACTTGGAGTTACTGCTAATTTTAGTATTACATTATCAAAATTCAATGTTCAAAATATGATATTAGGGAAAAGAGTCTCCGATAATGTAGACATAGGAGTAAATTTAGTCGGCACTAATAAATTCCAAACCTTTCTTATTAAACTATTTATAGGGAGGGCGGTAGTTAAACCGCCCTTTGTATATTATGGAATTACAGGGGTATTTAATTTTTTCAAATCCGCATGTAATTCTTCTTCAGTAAGGTGATGTTCAATTAACTTGCCTGAGAGATAAGCATCATAAGCGCTCATATCAAAGAAGCCGTGCCCGCTTAAGTTAAACAGGATAGTCTTAGGTGTTCCTTCATCCTTTGCTTTCAAAGCTTCTTTTACCGCGCACGCTATAGCATGAGTTGACTCAGGAGCTGGAATTATACCTTCTGTTCTTGCAAATTTTACGCCTGCATCAAAACATTCAAGCTGATGAAAATCCTGTGCTTCAATTAAATTATCTTTTAATAATTGGCTCACTAAAACTCCAGCGCCGTGGTACCGTAATCCACCAGCATGGATAGGCTCAGGAATAAATGTATGCCCAAGAGTATACATCGGCATTAACGGGGTGAAACCGGCAGTATCGCCAAAGTCATATCTAAATTGCCCTTTAGTAAGTTTTGGACAGGAAGAAGGTTCTGCAGCAATACATTTAACATTTTTACCTTCTCGAAAGTTTAATCCTAAAAATGGAAAAGAAATTCCTGCAAAGTTTGATCCGCCGCCGAAGCAGCCGATTACTATATCCGGGAAATCCTGAACTAATTCAAACTGTTTTATTGCTTCAAGTCCGATTACAGTTTGATGCATCAGCACATGGTTTAACACACTGCCGAGAGCATATTTAGTATTTCCTGCAGTGACTGCTCTTTCAACAGCTTCTGAAATTGCAATCCCAAGACTCCCCGGTGAATTGGGATCTTCCGCAAGAATTTTCCTTCCTGATTCTGTTTTATCGGATGGAGAGGAGAATACTTTAGCTCCCCAAATATTCATCATATATTTTCTGTAAGGTTTTTGATCATAACTTACCTTAACCATATAAATTTCAAGATCGATTCCAAACAAATTACAGGCAAAACTTAGTGCGCTTCCCCATTGTCCTGCACCTGTTTCAGTTGTTAATCTTGTAACTCCTTCTTTCATATTATAATATGCTTGCGGAACTGCAGTATTCGGTTTATG
>CAZUCY010000006.1:0-53937 GCA_964618785.1 uncultured Ignavibacteriaceae bacterium
AATCGACTAAAGGATAGAGGATGAACGTGAATATAAATAATGATCAATTAGAAGATTTAGTTCAAAAAGTCGTTCGGCAGATAATTGCCCAAACAGAAAGTCCGGAAACGGCACAGGGTACTTCCAATAAGGGAGACTGGGGCGTATTTGATGATATGAATGATGCAATTGATGCTGCTTATGAAGCATTTCAATTGTATAAAGAACGTAGTCTTCAGTGCAGAAAAAAAATAACCGATGCGGTCAGGCAGATGGTTATGGACCATAAAGAAGAACTTGCGAAAATGACAGTAGAAGAAACCAGGATGGGGCGTGTTGAGCATAAAATTTCCAAGTTTATCAATGCAGCCAAGAACAGTCCCGGCGTAGAATATCTTCAACCGGAATCATGGTGCGGGAAAAACGGGCTTGCTTTGGATGTATATTCACCTTTTGGAGTTATCGGAAATATTACTCCAAGTACGCATCCGGGTCCAACAATGATAAACAATATAATCATCCAGCTTTGCGGAGGCAATACTATTGCATTTAATCCTCACCCATCCGCTAAAAAAGTAAATGCAAAAGTTATACAGCTTGCAAATAAGTACATGGTTGATGCAGGTGCTCCTAAAAATCTTGTTACCTGTGTTGCCCAGCCGACATTAGAGACAGCAAAAATACTGTTTGGACATGATAAAGTGTCGCTGCTATCGGTAACAGGCGGCCCGGTAATGGTTGATATGGCGCTGGGTTATCCTAAAAAAGTAGTGGCTGCCGGTCCGGGAAATCCGCCGGTACTTGTTGATGAAACGGCAGACTTAGCTATAGCAGCTGTTGAAATAACAGAAAGCGCGAGCTACGACAATAATATACTTTGTATTGCAGAAAAAGAAATTTTTGTTGTTGAATCCGTGTTTGATGCATTTATGAAGGAGATGGAAAAAGCAGGTAATGTTAGAATATCGACATCTCAGATGGATCAATTGGCTTCCAAGGCATTGCAGCTTTCAGGGAAGTATTGGTTAATCGGGCGTGATTATGTAGGAAGAAACGCAAACATACTTGCAAAAGCAATCGGTCTGGAAATTTCAGAAAAAGTACCATTACTATTTGGTGAAACAGATCGTTTTCATCCATGGGTAGTTGCTGAACAAATGACAAGTTGTATTCCGGTAGTTAAGGTAAAAGACTTTGAAGACGGGCTGCAGGCGTCATTAAAAGCTGAGCACGGATTTAAGCACACTGCAAGTATTTTTACTAGAGATATTGTGCGTGCAACAAGATATACCAGAGTGCTGGATTGCGATGTACATACAATAAACGGCGGTACATTACGCGGAAACGGCGGAGATCTTGGAGAAGGATATTTCTCTCATACAATAGCAACGCCGACGGGTGAAGGTATTTGTACGCCATTACATTTTGTTCGTAAGCGCCGGGTAATGACACACGGTGCATTGAGATTTGCATAATTAATATTTAAAATAAAAATAAGGAAAAATAAAATGGCTGTTAAAAATGCGATTGGAATTCTTGAGACAAAGGGATTTGCACCATTAATCCAAGGCGCCGATACGGCGATAAAAGCAGCAAATGTTGAATTAGTAGAATGGCGTCAGATTGGAAGCGGTTATGTTTCATTTATAGTTGAAGGCGATGTGGCTGCTGTTCGTTCTGCGATAGAAGCAGGCGCAGAAGCAGCATCAAAAATCGGCGAGGTGGTTTCGCAATTAATTATTCCGCGCCCGGTTGATGATTTAGATCAGACATTTAACAGATAGTTTGGATAAAAATGATTTTTGCAAAAGTAATAGGAACAATCGTTTCAACACAGAAGGATGAGAAGCTTAAGGGCAAGAAACTTCTTTTATGCAAAGAAGTAGATCATGAAGGTAAGCCTTTAAAATCATATCACGTGGCAGTTGACGCTGTTCAGGCAGGCGAAGGTAATTTTGTTCTTCTTTCTTACGGTTCTTCAGCCAGAATGACTGAAACAACCAAGGATGCTCCGATTGATGCGGTAGTTATTGCTATAATAGATGATGTACAGATATTACATACGGTTAAAAGTTAATTATGAAACTGGGAATAATTACCGGGGTTGTGTGGGCATCAAAGAAAGTGAAGGAATTAGATGGATGCAGAATGTTTATCCTTCAGCCTGTAGCAATAAATGGAAGTAAAACGGATTCCCCGCTAGTTGCGGCTGATCCAAAAAATATTGCGTCCGCCGGCGACAGGGTTGTCTATGTCACAAGCACTGATGCCGCCCAGGCTTTTGATTCCGGTTTTGCGCCTGTTAATGCAAGTATCGTTGCCTTAGTAGATGAGATAGCATAATGTTCTTAGCGCGTGTTGTAAATAAAGTAATCTCAAGCGAAAAGCACAGGGCTTATAATGGGAAGATTATGTTTGTGGTTCAACCGGTATTTCCAAACGGAAGAGCTGACGGCAGTGAATGGGTTGCTATTGATTATGTGGGGGCAGGAATTGGTGATATTGTAGTATGCGGCGGAGCCCCGGGTGTAGCAAAATCTGTGTTCAATGTTGAATTAGCTCCGATAAGGACATTAATTATGGCAATAGTTGATAAAGTTGACTTTAGAGATATTTAAATAAAAAGAATTTTGATGACATTAAAAGAAATTGAAAGTTTAGGAGTAATCGGCGCAGGAGGCGCAGGATTCCCCACGCATGTAAAACTGAATTCAAAGCCGGATACGATTATTTTGAATGCCGCCGAATGCGAGCCGCTTCTTCATAAAGATATGGAATTGCTGCATCATTATACTGATGATGTATTAAATGGTTTTAGAATTGTAATGCAAATTACGGGCGCTAAAGAAGGAATAATCGGCATTAAAAATAAACATCCTAAAGAGATAGAGCTACTGAATAAAAAGGCAAAAGATAATATAAAAGTAACGGTGATTGAAGATGTTTATCCCGCAGGCGACGAAGTAACTTTGATTTACATGACAACGCAAAGAGTTGTACAGCCCGGCGCATTACCGATCTCAGTCGGATGTATAGTTCAGAATGTTGAAACTTTATATAACATAGGAATTAATAAGCCCGTTGTGGATAAATTTATTTCAGTTGCAGGCGCTGTACAAGAACCGGCTACGATAAAGGTACCGGTAGGAACTACTTATGCAGAAGTGCTTTCAAACTTTAAAATTACAGCGCCTGATTATGTTGTCAGGTCAGGCGGCTTAATGATGGGCATTCTGGAAGATGATTTAAATAAAGTTGTTTCAAAACGTACAGGCGCTTTAATAGTGCTTCCGGCAGATCATCATTGTGTAACAATGTACCGGAGATTTGCAACCGAACATGATACCGATCGGATAGCAAAGGCAGGCTGTGATCAATGTTATTTCTGCACAGAATTTTGCCCGAGGTATTTATTGGGGCAGCCTGTCAGACCTGAAACGGCGATGCGAAACAGAATGTTCACACGCGAAGATTCGCCGATGATTTTCCCTGGAAATTTTTCATGCTGCGAATGTAACCTTTGCACAATGTATGCATGCCCTGAAGGTTTAGACCCCAGGGGCGCTACCGTAATAGAAAAACATTTATACCGGGATCAAAATTTAAAATGGACGGGGGGGGAAATTACGGTTCATCCATTATATGACTATAGAAAAGTACCTACTCAAAAGCTAATGCAAAGACTGGATGTTTTGATGTTCAAGGATGAAGGTCCGTTAAAGAACTTGAATATAAATCCTGACATTGTACGGGTACCTTTAGCCCAGCATATAGGATCTCCTGCTGAGGCAATTGTTAAAGAGGGGACTGTGGTGAAGAAATATGATTTAATAGGTAAATCTTCCGGCAAAGTATCAAGCAATGTTCATGCTTCAATAGACGGTGTTATTAAGAAAATATCAAAAGAAGAATTAATTATTCAGAGGAATTGATGGAAACAAGAAATGCAATCGGAGTAATTGAGCTTGCAAGTATTTATAAGGGATTTCAGGTTCAAGATGAAGTATTGAAGTCGTCAAATGTTGAAAAGTTAGTAGCGCGTACTATATGTTCGGGAAAGTATTTTATGGTAGTACGCGGAGATGTTGCAAATGTTGAAAATGCAATTAATGTGGCAAGGGAAGTAGGAGGTTTTTCAGTTATAAACCTTACAACAATACCGAATATAGATCCCCGGGTTTTTCCCGCGATAGCAGGAACGACTACAATACAGATAAATAGCAACAAGGAAGTGGGCGCGTTATTAATTATAGAAACATTTTCTGTTGTTTCCGCAATTAAAGCTGCAGACTATGCTGTTAAAGAAGCCGATTTAGACATTATAAGAGTTCATGTAGCTATGGCTGTCGGCGGAAAAGGGTTTGTGGTAATTGCCGGAGACATAGGCGCTTTGGAGGCTGCTGTAAAACCCGCTATTGAATATATTAAGCAAGACGGCATGCTGGCAGGCTATGTAATAATTAAAAATCCGCATAAAGAATTATTAAGAGAATTAATTTAAAACAGGAGAAAATAACAATGAATAATGAATGGGAACTAAAGAAACTAATTATTGAAATAGGGAAGAGAATTTGGACGCGCGGATATGTAGCTTCCAATGACGGCAACATAACCATAAAATTAAATAACGAAGAGCTGCTTACTACACCTCACGGAGTAAGTAAAGGATTTATGGATATGGACATGATAATTAAAGTTGACAAGCAAGGCAAAGTAATTTCGGGTAATTCGAAATTCAGCCCTTCAAGTGAGGTTAAGATGCATCTGGAAGTTTATAAAGAGCGACCTGATATTAAAGCAGTTGTGCATGCCCATCCTCCTTATGCAACAAGTTTTGCGGTAGCGGGAATACCGTTAAACAAGTGCGTGCTTCCTGAAGCAATTCTGGTTATCGGAGCCGTGCCGACAGCAAAGTACGGATTACCATCGACAATGGAAATCCCCGATTCAATCCGTGAATTTATTAAAAATTCCGATGCAATTTTATTAGCGAATCATGGATCTCTTACATTGGGAAGCGATCTTTTAGATGCTTATCATAAGTTGGAAACACTTGAGCACACTGCAAGCATAGTCTGGAAGGCTATACAGTTGGGGAATGTTAATGTACTGCCGGAATATGAAAAAGATCGTTTAATGGATTTACGCGATAAATTTGACTTACCTGGCCGGGTTGCAACATGCGATGCGACTCCAATGCCAAGTTCTACAAATTCGGCAGGAGAAAATTTACAAACTGGCAATATAAAAATTGATGAAAAAATGATTAGAGAAATTGCCGAAAAAGTAATTGCAAAAATCAAAAAAAATTAATACCTGATATTGAACTGAATAATGAAAATATTAATTGCAAACCCCGGGAGTACGTCTTATAAGTGTAAATTATATGACATGACCGATATGAAGGTTCTCTTCCAGGCATCGGTTGAAAGAATAGGCGATAAAGAAGAAGGGCTTTACTCCTATATTTTTGATAATAACGAGCGGACAGTATTAAAAAGAAAAATCCCGAACTATTATTCCGCAATTGAGCTGACTTTAGAGACATTAAAGACAAAATTTTTAATTGAAGATGTTTCTGCAATCGGATTTAAAACCGTGCATGCAAAAGGCGTGACCGGCTGCGTAGAGTTATCTGATAATGTAATTAAAGCAATGGAAGATTTTAGGCTGCTTGCCCCTGTTCATACTGATATATATATTACTGCAATTTCCGTCTTTAAAAAAATATTAAAGACAACACCGCTAATCGGATTGTTTGAGACCCATTTTCACAAAAATATTCCGCCGGAAGCTTATATGTATGGTATTCCGTACAAGTATTATGAAGAGTACGGGATTCGTAAATATGGATTTCACGGGGCATCACATAGATTTATCGGGTTAAGAGCAAGGGAATTATTTTCAGCCGATAAAGTAATTTCATGCCACCTGGGCGGGAGCTCATCAGTATGCGCTATTAAAGACGGGTGGTCAATAGATGTTTCGATGGGAATGAGCCCGCAAAGCGGATTGCTGAATGCAAAAAGAGTCGGTGATTTTGATTCATTTGCTTTGCTGTATTTAATGGAAAAAGAAAAACTTTCGATAAGAGAAGCCGGAAATATATTAATGTCTCAAAGCGGGATATATGGTATATCATGTTTCAGCGGAGATTTTAGAGATATTGAAGAAGAAATGAAAAAGGGGAATAAAAAAGCGAAACTTGCATTTAAGACTTATGCGTATTATGTAAAAAGGTATATAGGTGAATATCTTGCTGTGTTAAACAGTGCCGACTGCATTGTATTTACAGCTGGTGCCGGACAAAATTCTCCTGCTCTACGTAAAGAAATATTATCAGACATGGAAAATCTGGGCATTTTACTTGACGAAGAAAAGAATATTACCAACCCAAAAGAAGGAGTAATCTCTGCCGACGAATCTAAAATCAAAATTGCAATTATCCCTACAAACGAAGAATATATTGTGGCTAAAGAAGTTCAAAAATTTTTAGAAACTAATTAACCGGTTTATACAAACAAATTATAGAAAAAAAATGACGCAAGAAAAAAAATTCATAGGTTTTGATTTGGGAGCTGAAAGCGGCCGCTGCATAGTTTCCATTCTAAAAGATCAACAGATAACTTTGAACGAAGTTCATCGTTTCACAACTCATAATATAAAATATGAAAGTGGATTTCATTGGGATATTTTAGCAATATATGAGGAAATTATTGAAGGGTTAAAAAAAGCTAAAAAAGCTTATGGCAAAGATTTCAATGGTATCGGGGTTGATACATGGGGTGTTGACTATGTTCTAATTGACTCACAGGATAGAATAATGGGGTATCCATATCATTACCGCGACGATCGTACTGATAATATAATGGATGAGGCATTTAAAATTGTCAGTAAAGAAAATCTTTACAACCAAGTAGGTATTCAGTTTGCTCAATTTAATACTTTGTTTCAGCTTCTTGCAGAAAAGAAAAGGAGATTGAACTTTCTTAATTTCAGTGATAAAATGTTATTAATGCCGGACTTTCTAAATTTTTTATTATCAGGTAAAAAGAAAGCGGAATTTTCAATTGCTTCAACTACAAGTCTTGTTGATCCAATAACAAGAGATTGGTCATGGAAATTAATTGATAAATTCGGTTTTCCAAGAAAAATCTTTCCGGAAGTAATTGAGCCGGGAACAAAACTGGGAACATTACTGCCATCAATAGCTAAAGTGACGGGAATTAGCCCTGATACTCCAATAATTGCGAGTACCGGGCATGATACAGCATCGGCTGTAGTTTCAGTTCCTGCTCAAGGGAATAATTGGGCATTTTTAAGTTCCGGCACATGGTCATTAATGGGTATTGAACTAAACCATCCTTCACTTACAGCTCAGGCGATGAAATATAATTTTACAAATGAGGGCGGTGTTGAAGGTACAACACGGTTTCTTAAAAACATAATAGGGCTTTGGCCGATTCAGGAATGCAGGAGATATTGGCTTGAAAAAGGAAATGAATACACGTATGCGGAATTGAACGGGTATGCAAAAGAGGAAGGATTTGTAAAAGCCTGGGTAGATTTGAATGATCCGAGGTTTTATAAAGCAGGCGAAATGCCTGAAAAGATAATTGCTTATTTGAATGAAACCGGTCAGACAGTAAAAGCTAATGTCGGATTTATAATAGCCGTTGTACTTGAAAGCCTGGCATTTTCTTATAGAAATGTAATAAAGGAAATCGAAGAAGTTACAGGAAGTAAAATTTCAGAGCTGCATGCCGTCGGCGGAGGAATACAAAATGAGCTATTAACTCAATTGACTGCGGATGCACTAGGCAGTGTGGTCTTTGCCGGTCCTATTGAAGGGACGATAGTAGGCAATATCGGCGTCCAAGCAATAGCTTCAGGCGCAGTACCTAATCTTAAAGTATGGCGTGAAATAGTTGCTAATTCATTTGAAATAAAAAAATATGAACCATTAAATACAAACTATTTCAATGAAAACGAAAAAAACTTTAAGAGCATACTTAAATAAATTTTGAAATAAAAAAAAGAAGTTGTTATGCCTGAACATATAACAGATAATTTGACGGAACATTTCATCAGAGCTGCTGAAGAAGCGGCTGCGACTGTTGAAAAAGTTAAGAGGGATGCAGTCGCATTAAATGACTGTCTTCTTGCAGCCACTTCAGATGATGAATTAGTATTGTTTGCTCAACCTGACGACCTGGATGAACAATTATTTCTTAAATTCAGGTCAAATGCGAAAATAATAGTTAATCCGACAAATGAGCAACTAAAAACAATAAAAACAGGAATAACAGGTGCGTTTTGTGCAGTGGCAAGCACCGGGTCAGTATGTGTAGCAATAACGAAAAATCTTTCGAGCCCTATAAGCATGCTTACAAGAAAGCATATTGTTATTGTTGATGTTAATACAATAGTACCAATGCCGCGTGATGTTTTTTCGGAAGAATATGCAGGGGGAAAAGGATTGAAGCGCAGTTTCTCATTTATTACGGGACCAAGCGCTACTGCGGATATGGGACCATTAGTACGAGGAGTTCACGGACCGGGTAAATTACATATAATAATTATGGAACAGGCAGATGGAAAATATTAACGATTATAAAATCCATCCAAGGGAAGTCGCGGATAAATCTTCCAAAGAATCTCTTAAAAAAGCAATAAAATTAGCGCTTGACGTAGAGAGCGATGCAATCCGGCTTAACACCCAGACATTTAATAACAACAAATATAAAAGCATTCAGAAATTATATGATTATGAACAGCTAAAGGATCGGGCACGCCAAATAAAGGAAGATGCAATTGAAAACTTACCCGTACTAATTAATAAAGTGATCGAAGTAGTGGAAGCACGCGGGGGCAAGGTATTTTGTGCTAATTCAAAAAGTGAAGCTGTAGAATACATTAAGAATATATGTCTGCTGCATAAGGCAAAACTTATAGTAAAATCAAAATCAATTACATCTGAAGAAATTGAGTTAAATACAACTCTGGAAAATGCAGGTATTGAGGTTGCCGAGACGGATTTAGCTGAATTTATATTGCAGGTATCAAAAGAGCAACCGTCGCATATTGTTACCCCGGCAATCCATCGAAGCCGAGCGGCAATATCAGAATTATTTAAAAGATATTTTAAAACCGACAAGTTATTAGAAACGGGTGAAGAATTAACTGAATTTGCAAGGGACATTCTAAGGCAGAAATTTCTTTCGGCTGATATTGGAATCAGCGGCGCCAATTTAATAGCAGCTGATGAAGGAAGCGTTTTATTAGTCGAAAGCGAAGGGAACATACGTCTTACTACTCAACTGCCTGCAGTACATATTGCAATTGCAGGGATTGAGAAAATAATTCCGTCTAAAAAATATTTCGGTACATTCATAGAGCTATTAGCTGCAAGCGGTACAGGACAGCCGCTTACATCATATACAAATATTTTAGAACCGCCGATTGATTTACCGATACTTAACCTGAACGGCCGCGAAGATAAGCAGCGAGAATTTCATTTAGTTCTTATTGATAACGGACGCATGAAGATGCGTGCCGACAAAGAATTGAAGGAAGCTTTGTATTGTATAAGGTGCAGCGCCTGTATGAACTCATGTGCAAATTTCCAGGCAGTAGGAGGTCATGCTTTTGGAGGTGAGTGTTATTCCGGAGGTATCGGCGGGGCATGGACAATTGGTACGAGCGGCAGCTTAGAAAAAGGCAGATTTGCGGAACTTTGTTCAGGATGTACGCGATGTATCCCAAATTGCCCTGTACGTATCGATATTCCTAGACTAAACACAACAATTAAGAGTCGTTTAATAAAAGAAGGGAAAACTTCATCTCTGCCAAAATACTTTTTCGGTAATTTTTCATTACTTGGTAAAATTACATCTCTTGCGCCGGGAATTTCAAACCGGTTAAGCAGTCTTCCATTTAGCAGAAGGCTCATGGAAAATATTGTCGGTTTTGATAAGCGTCGCCCCTTGCCGGAATTTGCAAAAAAAACATTAGTTAAACAATTTAAAGAATACCGGAAGGAAAGCTTTTTAAAGAATAAGATTGACTGGAGTAATACGGATACAATTTTGTTTGCCGATGTTTTTACAAATTACAATAATCCGCATGTCGGGATGGCTGTAGTACGGGTATTTGAAAAACTCGGAATACCAATAATGTTAAGCAAGGTATATGATGACGGCAGGGCTTCTCAATCTCAAGGTTTAGTTGAATTAACTGCAAAACGGGCTGTTAAACTTGCTTCCTATCTCGAAAAATTTGTTAATGAAGGCAAAGACATAATTGTGGCGGAGCCAAGTGTATTGGCTTCCTTTAGAAGCGATTACAAGAAAATAATTAAAAATGAACAGTTATCTGCAAAATTAGCGGAACATACGTATGACCCTATTGAGTACCTGAATTTGCTAATTAAAAGAGGAAAATTAGAGCAGGTTTTGCGACCTGACCTGTTTGCCCATTCAGGTAAACAAATATTTTATCATGGTCATTGTCAGATGAAAACAATTGGAGCGGGTAATGCTGCCCCGGAGTTTTTTTGCAGGTTAGGTTTTCATGTAAATGTTTCCACAGTTGAATGCTGCGGAATGGCGGGTAGTTTCGGCTACAAAAAAGAATATTATGATTTAAGTAAGAATGTTGGACGGGATTTAATCAGGCAGATAATAAATTCAGATTCATTCAATGAAAGGACTATTATACTTGCAAGCGGCACTTCATGCCGTGAACAAATAGGGGACGAATTAAAAAATACCATTTACCATCCGGTAGAATTCTTAGAAATAATATTAGAAAACGGTATTGATAATAAATAAAATGCTGAGTACATCAATGTGGATAAATATTGTGTGAGAACTGCCCACGTATAATCGAATCACGTGTAGCATACGACAGCAGTAATGTCTATTTCTATGTCAAAACCGATTCGTCATTAACACCTTATACAGATATGAACTGGATGTTATTATTTATTGATTCCGATATAAACAAGGCTACCGGGTGGGAAGGTTACGATTATGCCGTAAATCTGAATGTCAAATCTGATTCAGTGACGACTTTAGCAGTATGGAATGGGCAGGATTCTTCCTGGGATAAAATTGCTGATATACATTATAGATATAATAGAAATCAAATGGAAATTATGGTACCGCGTAATTTGATTAATCAAACAGGGAAAGATATTTCATTTGACTTTCATTGGGCAGATAATATTCAGAAGTTAAATGATATTAATGAATTTTTTATTAACGGAGATTCAGCGCCTGATCGTCGTTTTAACTATCACTTTACTACGGTTGGAACACCTAATTAGCCAACACTTTATAAAAACAGTTAGTTAGTAAAAAGATTTAAAAACTTATCGGTAATATTTGGGGAATAATCCTGAAGGAGTGGAAAGGAGCAGGAAAAAAGACAATTCATAATAATGATAATATGCTTAGTTGAACTAATACTATCTACATTTGTAATCAAATTTTAATCAAGCAATTACAAACAATAATGCAAGACAAGAAAGCAGTATGGCTAGTGCATAGCAAACTGCATGAACTATATTTTAGCTGAAAACGAAACTCCATTTATTTTAACCGCTGTTAAAAATGGAAAATCCAATTTACCTGGCTCATTTAGTCTGTCACAAAACTATCCTAATCCATTTAATCCAACGACAATGATACAATACAGCGTTCCTAAAAGCGGTCTTGTAACTCTTAAAATATATAATATGTTTGGTCAGGAAGTTGCTGCTATAGTTAATCAACAACAGGCAGGAAACTATAATGTAAAATTCAATGCTACCCGTTTAGCATCAGGAGTTTATATGTATAGAATCCGGGTATCCACCACTTCGGGGCAATCCGGTAGTTTTACTTCAACAAAGAAAACGATGCTTGTAAAATAATTCTTTAAGCATTGTTATTTGAAAAGGAGTTAGGCTATTAATACATTTGATTTGTATAAATTATTCTTTACAATACAGATTGCTTAGTATAACCATTAAAAAGAAATAATTTGTTCAATATTTAAGGGTAGTTCTAATTTTTCTAAGAATTTCATATTTAAAAGATCTCCTTAAGTTTGATTTATTTCTTTGAACATATTATGAACTGCCCTTTAATTATAATAGGAATATTCATGCAAGCTAAAATTTCTCTCATTTTGTTAATATTTACATTAAATTTTTATTTTAGATTAAATGCTCAGCAGACAGAATTAACGGCAGATAATGGAGTTCTAAAAGTTAAATTAGATTTGACCAGGGGCGGAGCTATAAGTTATGTCTCTCTATCGGGAAACAGCAGAAGCTTGATTAATGTTCACGATGAAGGAAGATATATCCAGCAGTCGTATTATGCCGGTAATTCAATTGACCGTAAAGTTGAAGGTCAGAATCCTGCATGGTCGCCTTGGAGTTGGAACCCCATCCAGGTAGGTGATAGTTATAATAACCGCGCTAAAATTCTCGCCTATCAACAAAACGGTGATACACTATATACTAAATGCGTACCAATGTTGTGGGATATGAATAATAAGCCTGCCGAAGCAGTTATGGAACAATGGACTGTCCTAAAAGGAAATGTTTTAGTAGTACATAATAAACTCAAATGCCACAGAACAGATATTATTTATGGCGAAAATATTTCGGAAGACCAGGAACTTCCAGCTGTATATCCGATATCGGCATTAAAAAACTTATATACTTATTTAGGCAATGCCCCTTTTACAAATGATTCTGTCAATAATCCTTCCATTGTAAATTTATCAAGCGGATTCTGGGGGCGGTATCCTAATGTTAGCGAGCATTGGATGGCTTTTGTTGATAGTACAAATTGGGGCATAGGTGTCTATAATTTAAATTCTACTTACTTTTTAGCTGGAATGGCTGGCGCTCCTGGGGGTGAAGAACAAGACGGTTCTACATCCTATATTGCGCCCACTCAAAAAGCAGCATTGAATAAAAATAGTGTTTATGAATATGATTATGTTTTGATTGTGGGTACTGTGAAAGAGATAAGACAATTTGTTTATCAGGTCGGTCAGTAGATGTTGCTTTTGATATAAATCGGGATGTCTCCACAAGTTTAAAGGAACAAAACTTAGCGCTGGGTCTTAAATGAATTATAAAAACAATAAAATATAGGACTAAAATTTTTTGAGATTTAAAGCATTTTTAAACATACAGTGATTAAATAAAATGTTTAGCAAAAAATGGCGGAATGAAGAATTTTTAGAAATAATATTAGAAGACAGCAATAATTCTCTGTAAGAATTATTTATTAAAAAGTTAAAAATTATCTTGACACTCTTAAAAAAGTAAAGTAATTTACTTAAAGGATTTCGCAATCCTTTAAGTTTGTAATAAATAGTAACTACATGGAAAGCAACAATTAATAAAATGTAACTTACGAGGCGGAGCTTTGGTTAAATGAAAAATTTAAAGGATTACAAAAGGTATTAAGTTACATCCACATTGATTTATTTAAAGAAAAAAACTAAATGTATTGTCAAATACGGCTTAATAAATTACCAAGATATATTTCCCTTTTATTAATATGCATTGCCGGCATTACTGATATGAAAGTAAGTGCGCAGTCAAATGCAAATGACATTTACATTGGTGTGTCATATTATCCTAAAATATCAGGAGATCAAATTGACTCCGACATTAAAAGGATGAAGGAAATTGGTATCTCTCAAGTTAGGTTTGGCGAATTTAATTGGATCAGCATGGAGCCGCAAGAGGGAAAATATGATTTTGATTGGCTTGAGAATGCTATAGATAAGTTTACGAATGCAGGGATAGCTGTAGAATTATGTACACCGACAGGCGCACCGCCAATTTGGCTTGAAGAAAAACATCCTGAAATTCTACCTGTTAATAATCTGGGATTGGTAGTAGGACACGGGGGGCGAAGACAATATTGCCCTAATTCAAAGGTATATCAGGAATATTGCAAAAAGATAGTTGAAAAATTGGGACAAAAGTTTGGCAGGCATAATGGTATAATTGCCTGGCAGATTGATAACGAATTTTGGGGCGACTGTTATTGCAACAATACTTTGTTAGAATTTCATAAATGGCTTAAAAGTAATTACGGCACAATTGAAAATTTAAATAAACTTTGGTGTACCGTGCTTTGGAGTCAGGAATATCAATCGTTTGAACAAATTCCATTGCCAAATCCGAACAAAGTTGCAGCCGGTCATCATCCTTCACTTATTTTGGCATACCGCCGTTTTATGAGTGACAGTTATAAGTCTTTTTGTAATGAGCAAGTAAAAACGTTAAGAAAATATACAAATGTTCCAATAACAACAAACGGTCACAATCCTTTATATCAGGAAATTGATTATGCCGATCTATTTAAAAATTTAGATATTGTTTGTACAGATAGTTATGCACCTGCAACGAAATTATATCGATATGGATTTGAAGCAGATTGGATGCGCGGACTTGGAAAACCTTTTTGGCTGGCTGAAACGGCTGTAAGCTTAACCGGCGGTTCATCAGTTTCAAATGATGGTGTTTTTGCACAATCAAAAGGGGCTCTTAGAGCTAAGATGTGGCTAAATTATGCACTTGGCGCTAAATTAGTTAGCTTTTGGCTATGGCAGCAGCATTGGGCAGGGCAAGAATTGGAAAGTGGAAGTATAATTTATCCTTGGGGTGATGAGTGTGCAAATACTCCTGAAATTAAACAAGTAGCGAAAGAATTGGATCATTATGGAGAGTGGATCCGGACAACAAAACCAAAACCGGCGGTTGCGGCATTATTTTATGAAATTCCAATGCAATGGATTTTTGAAGCAACTCCGATTGCAGAAGGATTTCAATATGATGCGGCAATATCTTTATATTACAAAATGTTGATAGATGCAGGAGTTAACAGAGATATTATTATGGGTGATGCAAATTTGAACAGTTACAAATTTGTTTTTTCGCCCTATAAGCCGGCATTTGAAAATGATCAGTTGAAAAAGTTAGAGAACTTTGTTGAAAACGGAGGAACCTGGATACTTGGACCTTTGTCGGCTTGCAGAACATTAGAGGCAACTTCACATAGGGATGCTTGTTATAGCTCCGAACTGGAAAATTGGCTGGGAATACACGTCCGCCATAGACTGCCCCCTCTTGATGTTACACGTATTATAATGGATTTAGACACTGTGAAATGCAGTTATTGGTGTGATGCTTATGAATTACGTAAGGACAATAAAATAATTGCAAGATATACCGGAGGAGCATTAGATGGGATGCCGGCAATTGTTGAATGTAAAATCGGAAAAGGACGTGTAATTGTAATGGGAACTAAGCCGGATGATTCCTGGTTAATTAATTTTGTTAAAAAGATAATGGATAAGGAATCCTGCACTTCCGATCCGGGTGTATTTGTAAATGAAAGGGTAGATGAAAAAAATAAACCGGCAGGAATAATTGCCGTAAATACTAATCAATGGAAAGCAAAGTACATTTATAAAGGCGAGACTCATATGCTTGAAAGCTATGGCGTAGATATCTTTTCACCCCAACAAAATAATTTAACAAATCCTCAAAAATGATTCAATCTTGTTATTGGTTTTATAAAAGAGTAAATTTTAATAGGGTCTATAATATTTTTTATTTAAATAATGAATACAGTCAGACATTTTAGAAAAAAATTAACACTCAAAGATATAGCCAAAATCCTTTCCGTGACACCTGCAACGGTTTCTAAAGCATTGCGGGATAGTGATGATATTTCTACGGAGATGAAGAAAAAAGTAAAAAAAATTACAGAGAAATTAGGTTACCGTCCAAATTTACTTGCAAGATCTCTAATAAATAATAGAAGTAAAATATTAGGTTGTTTGATTCCTGATTTGCGTATTTCATTTTTCTCGGAAGCAGTCAGGGGTATGTATGAAGAAGCAAGCCGTAAGGGTTATGAAATTATTTTAATGGTACATGACGAGAGTAAAGAAAAAGAAAGAAGGAAATTAGAATTTTTATCGGATTTACATACGGACGGGATATTGCTAAATGCCGCAGGCGGTAAAGCTAATTATCCATTATATCAAAAATTAGCCGAAGAGGGAATTAAATTTGTTTGCTGGGATAGGAAACTTGATGGTTTAGGCTTCAAATCGATTGCAATAGATGATAAAAAAGCGGCTTATGATTTGACTACTAAAATAATCAATCAGGGAAGATCGAATATACTTTTTTTAGGGCCTCATGTTGGAATTGCCGTTGCAAAAGACAGGTTTGAAGGATACAAATTGGCATTAAAAGAACATGGGATCCCGTTTAATCCTGCTTTAGTTGTCGAAACTTTTCGAAACTTTTCCGATAGTTATCAGAAAATGAGTTCCTTCCTTGATAAAAAAAATAATATAAATGGAGTAGTAAGCGTGGGGGGATTAATTACATATGGTGCGGGGAAAGCAATTTTAGATCATATGTACTCTATCCCTGATGACATAATGATAGGAGAATTTGGCGATAATGATGTTGTTGCAAGATTAAAGGTCCGGTTTTATACTGTTAATCAAAACCCATATAAGCTTGGTAAAGCTTCGGTTGATCTGCTAATAAAAATGATAGAAACGGACAAAAGTGAAAATTATTTTCACGATATTATAATTGAATCAGAAATTCTTGAAAGATAACGATTAAATTACATTCATACCCTCGTGAATTTAAAGTGGGCTCTCATCATTTGTTTTTTTTATTTTTACTACTTAAGAGAAAAATGCCGTTGCTAATCTTAATAGGACAATTTGAATAAGTTGAGCAGCGCTTATTATAAAATTGCCGATTCAAAACTTAGACTGTGCAAGAATTATTATGTCTTATCTTTATTCACCTGCCTTAAAGAATGGTAATCCTGCGATACATTGATGGACTTCAGCAGTAGTTGTGCTTATAGGTAATGAGCTTTTTTAAGGACACTGATTTATTTGTAATCTACAGAACGATCGAATACCCTAAATTAAAATCTTGAACTAAAATATTAATAGAATTATAATATGAAAAAAACACCAAATTACAAATTAATTCTTTTTCTATTTTGTTTATTTATAAATTCGATAATATCCGGCAGCACTACAAAAAGTGATATAAAGGCAACCTACCTTCGCTGCGAATATAAAGAAAATCCAGTCATTGACGCTTTAAAGCCAAGGCTAAGCTGGATACTAAACTCAAATCAAAGAGGACAAGTTCAATCAGCCTATAGGATAATTGTTGCGTCCTCCTTAGAAAAACTTGACGAAATTAAAGCAGATTTATGGGACTCTAAAAAAGTTTTAAGCGGCAATACTTACCAGATTGAATATGAGGGGCAAACATTACATTCACGTCAAATTTGTTTTTGGAAAATAATGAGCTGGGATAAAAACGGCAATCCGGGCATATGGAGTGAACCTGCAAAATGGGAGATGGGACTTTTGAATGATAGTGATTGGAAAGGTGAATGGATAGGTATGAATTTGAATAATCTTGGGAAGGGAAAAGTTTATAATCTGCCTCCGGCGCCGTATTTAAGGAAAAATGTAGTTATAAATAATAAAGTAAAAAAAGCAAGACTATATATTACGGCAAAAGGATTGTACCAGTTTTTTATAAATGGTAAAAAAATCGGAAATGATTATTTAAAACCCGGCTGGACAGATTATAATAAACGATTGTATTATCAGACTTATGATATAACCGGAGAAATTAAAAAGGGGAATAATGCTTTTGGAGCAATATTATCTTACGGATGGTATGCCGGATATGTAGGTTATGCTTTGCTTGTAAATAATTCACAAGTGAAAAACTTTTACGGTGATGTGCCTGTTTTAATGGCACAGGTTGAAGTTGAATATACTGACGGCAGTACTGAAAAATTTGTTACTGATTATTTATGGAAAGCCGGTTATGGTCCTATTGTTGAATCAGATATACTGAACGGGGAAACTTATGACGCGCAAAAAGAATTTAATGATTGGGATAAAAGCGGGTTTGATGACTCAGGATGGAAGCAGGTAGAAACATTTAGAAAGACAGATTGCAAACTGGAATGTTCTCCCGGTAACCCTGTAGTAATTACAGAGACTATAAAGCCTAAATCTATTATTTTAATTAAAGGCAAGTACATATTTGACATGGGTCAAAATTTTGCCGGAGTAATTAAATTAAAAACTAAAGGAAACAAAGGTGATACCCTTGTTATCCGGTATGGTGAAATGCTTTATCCTGATAGCAGCTTACTGACTGAAAACCTTCGGATGGCAAGAGCTACAGATACTTATATTATTAAGGGTAATCCAAAAGGTGAGGAATGGACTCCCGATTTTACATATCATGGATTTAGATATGTAGAAATAAGCGGTTTGAAAAAGAAGCCAGTGCTTAGTGTGGTTACCGGACTGGTGCTGGGATCAAATACGCCTATTTCCGGTTCTTTTAACTGTAGTGATAAAATGGTAAATCAGTTATATCATAATATTACCTGGACACAGCGTTCCAATTTCATGGATATTCCAACCGATTGTCCTCAGAGAGATGAACGTCTTGGCTGGACCGGTGATGCACAAGTTTATGTAAGCTCTGCAGTATTAAATATGGATATTGCAGCTTTTTATTCAAAGTGGTTGGTAGATTTAAATGATTCTCAACTGCCTAATGGAGCATATCCTGACTTTGCGCCATTTGTCCGGTTACGTTCTTCAGACAGTTATTCGCCAGGTTGGATGGAATCCGGTATCATTTGTTCGTATGCAATTTTTAAGGCTTACAATGATACAAGAATAATTGAAAAGTTCTGGTCTAATTTCACAAAGTTCATGAAATTTTTAGAAGAAAAGAGCGGGGAACAATATTTTTTTAAAGAACGATCATTTGATGATCTTGATCCCAAAGGCGGATATAGCGACTGGCTTTCTATAGGGAAGAAAACTTCACCGGATATGCTTGCCACCATGTATTTCGGCTATTGTGCGTCTTTAATGTCTGAAATGGCAAAGGCAATAAATAAAGATGATGATTCAAAATATTATGCGGAAGTATTCAGCAAAGTGAAAGATGCTTTCCTTAAACATTATGTATCTTCTGACGGAAGATTAATATGTGATGAGAATATTTATGGAGACGGGAACGGATATGTTGACGGCGACCGCGGGTTTACAGGCAATACACAGACCGCTTATGCAAATGCGATTTATATGAAAATGCTTCCCGACAGTCTTATTCCTATAGCCGGGAAATATCTCAATCAATTGATTGAAAATAATAAAAATTATCTTGCAACCGGTTTCCTGGGAGTAAAGCCTTTGCTGCCTGCATTATCTGCAACAAATCATACTGAAACTGCATATCAATTATTATTGAATAAAGGTTACCCTTCATGGGGCTATGAAATTGAAAATGGCGCTACTACTATTTGGGAAAGATGGAATAGCTTTACAAAAGGAAAAGGCTTTGAAAGTGCAGGAATGAATTCATTTAATCATTATTCTTTTGGTTCTGTTTGCGAATGGATGTTCAGTGATATGGCAGGGATAAAAACGGACGGCGCTGCATATAAGAATATAATTATTAAACCTGAAATTCCCGCAGACAAAATTTTATTTACAAATGCTTCTTTAATTTCTATGAATGGCAAAATAGTATCTTCGTGGAAAGTTGAAGGGAAAAAACTAGTAATAAATGTTACTATACCTGTTAATTCCAATGCAGTAATTTATATCCCGACTATTGACCGGAATTCTATAAAAGAGGGCAGCTCCAATATAAATAAATTATCGGGAGCAGAAATTGCAAAATTTGAGAATGGTTATTTACCGGTAAAGGTTGGTTCCGGTATATATAAATTTGAATCTGCAATAAAGGAGTAATTGAAGTTAGTAATTTAACCGACTTTTATTAAGCTTTTCAATATGGGTTCAAAGCTCGGTTAATATTACACTGATTGCTTCAACTTCCGCGTATTTACTTCATCTAAATAATAAATAATGCTGCTGCTTTAGTTGCCAAAAGTTTTAATTCTTATAAACAATTAAAGACTTATATCATTCCCGGCTTACGTTATTTAGTATACACTCACTTTTTCTCCTCCCAAATAAATGGCAGGCTTGTATTTCCTTATTTCAGTTGATAATTACTCCTCCGGAGATGGACTAAGGCATTAAGCCTGCTGTTATTTAAATAATCGGCTATTTAAATATCTTATCTATAATTCATTCAATAACTGCAAAGTTGGGAATTTCTGCTTAAGTTCTCCTGGTTTTGTACTTTATAATCAATAAATATGGGAGTTTACATGAAGATTAAATGTATTTTCATAATAAGCATATTATTATTCTTATGTCAAAGCGCTGACTTTTCACAAGGCATAATTCTTACCAGTGATAAACAATTGCAGGAGCTTCAGGACCCGGATAAGAAAATTGATCTTTCAACGGGACTTGAAAAGAATATTTTAAGCCTGCGTGATATATGTGAAGGAGCTCAAGCGAGACATGAAAAAACTTTAACCATTGCTTTTGATGAATTCTTCAGGCAGTACCGGAAGCAGGAGGGAACAGAACGCAAGCTTACACCGGATATGGATGAGTATATTGCCAAACTAAAAACGATTAGTGATTTTGCAGCAAAATATGGAATGGGTATCAGCTTAAGTTTATTAAGCCCGTTAGATATTGGCGGTGCATTTATAAAGCAAACCGGAGAAAATGGGAGATGGATTCGATATGCGGTTGGTCTCCGTGAGCCAAAGTCAGGAAAGTTCGACGTTCAGCTATGGCGTGAGCTTTACTGGACAAATAACAAAGGGAAATTTGCATTAAAATTAAAAGGTATACGCGCATTCGCATTCAGGGAAAAAGAAATAGCAGACGGAAAATATTCCGTAGTGCATCCTGAAGATATTCATGAAATTAAAGATGGAATTAAGCTTGAAGAATGGCCTGATACGACCATTATTCCCAAATGGATACCTACAAGCATAAAAAGAGATGTGACTCTTCCAATTCAGCGGGTTCGTTTTTATTGCAAAGGGAGTAAGGAATGGAAGGGGTTTGATCGTGTTTTTGTATTGCTCGAGTATGATACTCCTGAAATGGACTATTTTAGTCCTAAGGCATTGCCGTTCCTGAAGGATCTTCTGAAGAAGTATTCTGATGCAAAAATTAATCTTGTAAGCCTTTATTCCGATGAAATGCATATACAACAGGATTGGTATTATTTTAATCATCAGGAGAACGGACAGTTCAGCAATAAGTACTTGACTACAAATTTTGCAAAAGCTTATGCTGATAAATATGGCACACAATACAACGATATGGATAAGTATCTTCTTTATTTTATGTATGGGCAAAAAAGTTTTGACCGCACTCCGCAGGCAAGTCTAAATTCACAGTATATTATGGGGGAAAGCCCTGAAGATATTTCCCAAACAATTTTATTTAGAGACCGATATTACAAAATGCTGAACAATCAAGTGGTAGATTTATTTAAAAATGCTAAAGATTATGGTGAGACACTATTTAAGCATGAACTTCTGACACATGCACATGCAACATGGGCAGAAAGTCCGACAATAGATTTGTGGGAAACGGATGATTTGCACAGGCAGGCTTACCAATATGAATATACTTCTAATTTTGTATGGTCAAATACGGTTCAGCAAGCATCTGCCGCTTGTTATGATTATTTCAAATGGGGAGAATATCTCCAGCCCACCGGAAATGATTATGCAGAATGCGGCTGGGCAGATAGAGATTATTACGGCGGCGCAATGGCAGCTTCTATTGGCATTCTAAATAAATATCCCGATGCTTATGCAGCATTCTGGGGTATGCCGGGAGTTTCTGAAAGATGGAAATATTCTATTAATAGCGCTTTCGGCGCAGACGCAACTCCTACGGTTGATGCAATAACAGAGCATGTTCACAGGAATGTAGATGTGCTTATTCTTTATCCAATGAATTTAGTTGCAACCGAGGAGCGCTTCGGAAGCTGGATGACACAATATGCTTATTGTAATTATATAACTGCTGAAAAGTTATTAGAAGTTGGGCAGATTACGCCAGATGGTAAAATAACAATTGCAGGACGAACTTTTACTACTTTAGTAACACAGTTTGAAGATATTCCGGCTGCGGGACTGTTGGATTTTATGGAGAAATTTAGCGGGAATGGCGGAAAAGTTATTTGGTCAGGTCCTCCTCCGCTTTTAGATGGCAATGGAACCAGATGCCTGGAAAAATGGGAGGACCTTTTTGGTGTAGATTATACTCCTTCCATATATTTTGGGCAGATGGCTCCGGGAAAGGAAATAATTTTTGAAAATGAATTTAAAGATATCTCTAAACAAACAATATTAACTGATTTTATAGTGGATCATGTTTATCCTGTAAAATTACACAATGGAGTTGAGTTATTAGCAAAAGTTGACGGACTTTCTGTGGGAACTAAAAAACAAAATGGAAACGGCTTGACTTTTTTTATGGGATTCAGACCAAGAGACGATCAATCTGCAAGTCTTGGTTATGAAACGAAAACACTTTTCGAAATTCTTAATGCGGCAGGCGCATACACTGCAACAGGAAAAATACCGGGAGTGAACGATAATACGGAATACGTATCAAGGACCACTAATTATTTAACCACAAGATTTCCAAACGGTACTACAGTAATAGTTACACATTATCGTACTCATCGTGAAAATTGGTCTGATGGCTTTTCACGAGACGATTCAGCAGATGCTATTGCTCTAACCGAAAATCCATTGCCTTCGGACAGTATGAATTTGGTTGACTTCAAGGTTAACGGTCATATAATAGATTTTACCGGAAGGCAAATTTGTGTGTTTAATGAAGATAAAAATGGTAATTTAAAATCTTTTGAAGGACATGATTGCAGCCGGGTTAAGATTGACGGCAAGACTTACAATTTTAGTGATAAAGTACAAAAAATGATCTCCTGGACTACCGCAACCGAGAGTGAAATAAAAAATTATGATGCTTTAATGAAGATTTGGGTTGATGTTAACGGATATATTACAATACCGGTTAATTTCAAAGAAAAAACAGTGAAATTTGCAAAAGTGGATCTTGAAAAGTTAAGCTATATAGCTAATGTGAATTATGAATTAAAAGAACGCAATTTGACGTTAATATCTAACCCTGAACTTTCAGGAAGATGGATATATTTATGCAGGTAATATTAAATAATAAAAATAAAATATTAAGATTTATCCTATTGCCTGAATTGAGAAAATATATTGTTTTATCTATTATTTTATTTCAGACAACCGTATCAGTCAATGCGCAGGATAAAAGTAAACCTGTTCTCCGGATATCCAAACCAGAAAAAGAAAATGTTTCTCCGGAGCGACTAAAAAGAATCGACAGCTTGTTTCAGGAGTATATTACTATGGGGCGCTGTGCGGGAGCTTCTGCTCTTATTGCAAGAAACGGCGGTATTGTTTATTATAAAGCCGCCGGTTATAATGACATTGAAACAAAATCTCCTTTAAGAAAAGATGCAATATTCAGAATTGCATCTCAATCAAAAGTTCTGACAAGTGTTGCGGTAATGATGCTTTACGAAAGAGGCAAGATTCTTTTGGATGATCCTATTTCAAAATATCTTCCTGACTTTAAAGATTTAAAAGTTCTTGATAAATTCAATGACTCAGATTCTACCTTCACAACGGTTGAACCAAAACGCACGGTAACTATTCGTGACCTGCTTTCACATACTTCTGGGATAAGTTATCCTGCAAGCGGTAATAAAGCAATGGACTTATTTTATTCCAGGTGCAAAATTGCAGGCGCTATATCAAATGGCAGGGTGCTTCTGAAAAATGAAATGGAAAAACTTGCCCATGTCCCTTTAGCCCATCAGCCGGGTGAAAAATTCACTTACGGATTTAGTGTGGATTTGCTTGGATACATGGTGGAAGTTATTTCAGGGTTAAGTCTGGATCAGTTTTTGAAAAAGAATATCTTCGAACCTCTGGGTATGAAAGATACATATTTCTACCTACCTAAAAACAAGTTTAACCGACTGGCGGTTCTTTATACTATGGATTCTGCCAATCATCTTGTAAAAATGAAAAAATCCGATAGCTTCGACCCGGATTATCCTAAATCTGATGGAACATATTTCTCCGGGGGCGGAGGGCTGTCATCAACCGCATATGATTATGCAGTATTTTTACAAATGCTTTTAAATGACGGCGAATATAATGGTAAAAGGCTTCTTAGTAAAAGTACGATAAGGATGATGAGAACCAATCAAATAGGCGATTTGTTTTGCGGAAGCCTGTTTACCCCTAACGGGGGTGATAAATTTGGACTTGGTTTTGAGATTATATTACCCCCTGGAAGCGCTCAAGTTCCGATTTCCGAAGGATCTTTCGGATGGGGCGGCGCTTTCGGTTCGCTATACTGGATAGACCCGAAGGAAAAACTTGTGGTTCAACTTGTATTGCAATTGGCTTCAGACAGCTACAATGAATTAAGGAAAAAATTTGTTGAGTCGGTTTATCAATCTCTTAATAATTAAAAAATCTTATTGATAAATAATAACTTTCTATCACCGAACCCTATTTCATATCTCATATAAACCCGTTTTTTTAGAACTTGAGATTTAAAAAATCACTAAAATCCTATTTGAAAAACAAATTATTAATTGAGGGAACTATGCGTGTGCGAATCGGATTACTTTTTTTATATTTTGTTATTCTATTAGCTAATAATGAATTATTAGCTAATAATTCATTATTAGCTAACCCTAATATTCAGGTCAAGTCTTTTAGTAAAGAAAATGACGGCGTATTATTCAAAATGGAACCGGGTCTGTTGAAGCTGCAGGTTTGTACGGATAAAATAATAAGAGTTATTTATACGCCAAAAGAAGAATTACCAAAAGAAATGGACAGTCACGCAGTTGTAACACTGGATTGGTCTAAAGTTGATTTCAATGTAACTGTTAAAAATGATGAAATTATCGTCAGTACGGATAAAGTGCAGGCAATAGTGGATAAAAGAAGCGGGGCGGTAAATTTTTATGATAAATCCGGAAAGACTCTATTGCAGGAAGTTCCTTCAGGCGGGAAAATACTTACACCGGAAAGAATGAAGATGGATATCCTGTACGATTTTACACAGAAATTCCTTAGCCCGCCCGATGAAAATTTTTATGGACTGGGAGGACAATGGCATGGCTACATGAATTTCAGAGGGACTACAGTTGAACTTTGGCAGAACAATACAACAAAAACAAACCCGGTTGTCCATTCAAATAAAGGTTATTCATTACTTTGGAATAATGCGTCCGAAGGATATTTCCAGAGCGGGCCTGATCTACAGATAATCCCTGCGACTCAATTCACAGTTTCTGACGGAATTAAACCCGGTTTGCAGGGAGAATATTTTCAGAGCGAAGATTTTACTGACTTAAAGGCTGTAAGGACAGATACTAATATCAACTTTGAATGGGGCTTAAATAATCCGGTTGATCAGGTCAATCCTAAAGCCTACGCTGTAAAATGGTTGGGAAAAATAAAAACTCCGGATAAGGATGGATACTATATCTTTCACACAATAAGTGATTACCGAATCAGACTCTGGGTAGATGGTAAAATGGTAATTGAAAACTGGATATTTCATCATAAATGCCATGACAGCGGGCAGATTTGGCTTAAAGGGAATACCAGTTATGATATAAAAGTAGAATATAATGCCAATCAGGAAGGTGTATCGGTGATGAAATTATTTTGGATACCTCCGCACGAACCTTCCAAAGAAGTTTCATGGAATTTTACTCTTGGTAGTGCAATTGATTATTATTTTATCTATGGACCCACTTTAGATGAACAAAACGAGGGCTATGATAAAATTACCGGTAAAGCTCCTTTAATGCCCAAATGGGCGTACGGCTTATTTCACAGCAATGCAACTGCAAAAGATAATAGTCTTCCTGTACCGCAAAAAGAGATTGAAGATTATGTAAAAGGATACAGAGACAGGAAAATACCTGTTGATGTTATTGTTCAGGATTTTTATTATTGGCCTGAAGGAATGTGGGGTTCACATCAATGGCGGCCTGATACTCACCCGGATCCCAAAAGTATGATCGATTTTATCCATGAGCACAATATGCATATTATGCTAACCGTATGGCCTATTTTCCAGGACCAGAATCCCAACGGTATAACAAATACAAACTTTACAGAAATGAATAATGCCGGGAATCTTCTTATTCTTTACGATAACGATAAATTTGCATGGTACAATCCATGGAAAAATGCAGCTAGAAAAATGTACTGGGATCAGATAAAGAAATATCTTTTTTCACTCGGTATTGATGCCTGGTGGCTGGATTCTTCCGAAGGACCAAATCAACATCTTATAGTAAATGACTGGTGGCGTGAAACTACGATAGGTGAGACGAAGGCTTTACAGTATGCCAATGAGTACCCGCTTATGACATCACAAGCAGTTTATGAAGGGCAGCGCAGTACGGATCCCGACAAAAGAGTTTTTATTTTAACCAGATGTGTCTTTGCTGGGCAGCAAAGGTATGCTTCGGCTGTCTGGTCGGGGGATATCGGAGTTGATTTTTGGACATTAAAACATCAGATACCTGAAGGTTTAAATTTTACGCTTTCAGGAGTGCCTTATTGGACTACGGATATTGGAGGCTTCGGCGGCGGTTTTTCCCACTACAAAGATTATAATGGAAGGGATCCGAATGATACCGTTTACCGTGAGACATTCATCCGATGGTTCCAGTTCGGCGCTTTCTGCCCGATATTCCGTATACACGGCGCTACAGGGCATACGGCAATTTATGAATTCGGAGAAAAGGCAGAAAAAATATTAACTAAATACGATAACCTTCGTTATAGACTATTACCATATATTTATTCACTTGCATGGAAAGTAACGGATCAGGGTTACAATATGATGCGTGCGTTAGTGATGGACTTTGAAAATGATTCTAAGGTAGCGGATATTACCGATCAATTTATGTTCGGACCGGATCTGTTAATTAACCCGGTAACTGAATTTCAGGCAAAGTCGAGGGAGATCTACCTGCCAAAAACATTATGGTATGATTTCTGGTCGGGTGAAAAATATGAAGGCGGCAAAACAATAATCGCGGATGCTCCTTTGGATAAGCTGCCCATTTACGTACGCTCGGGCTCAATACTACCGATGGGACCGTTTCTGCAATTTGCCATGGAAAAACCTGCAGATCCGGTCGAACTAAGAATTTATCCGGGAGGCGACGGTAGTTTTAACTTGTATGAGGATGATGGAATTACATACAATTACACAAAAGGAGAACACAGCATTATTCCCTTCAAATGGGATGATAAAAACAAAATATTAATAATTGAAAAACGCGTGGGTGAATACCGGGAAATGCTTAATGAAAGAACTTTTCAAGTAATAATCGTGGATAAAAATCATGGATCCGGTTATGAACCGGAGTTCAATCCCGATAAGATTATTAAGTATACCGGTAATAAAGTAGAAATATCATTTAAATAAGAATTTAAAAAATATAGTTTATAATTATTTAACTAAGGCTTTGGAAGATTCAGATATTGTAAAAATGCGCATGAGTCTGTAATATTTGATTACCGGGGATTTACATTTTTTTAATTTCGATCCGCCGCGCTAAGAGATGATTATGATTGGGAAAAGAAAGATAATCAAGGAAATTTTACGAGATTTGTTCAGAAGGGTCTGGAATTTCTTAAATACGCAAATAAATTACACATTGCTTACCCGGTAAATGGGTGTGCCGGTTACCTGTCCGAATTTATGGAAATTAATTTTATAGGTGTAAATGATTATTTATATAAGCTATAAAAAATATTATTATGAAAAATAGTAAAACTATTAGATGTGCGGTTTATCTGGTGATGCTATCAAGCTCAGCGATGTTTTTGACCTGTGTAAAAACAGACCAAAGTGTATCGGTAAAAAAACAAAATCCGGGATTAATTCGAACTGCCGATTTAGGTAATGGCTATTTCCAGAACCCAATTTTTTCCGGCGACTTTCCTGATCCCTCCGTATTACGCGACGGCGATGATTATTACATGACGCATTCAGCAATGGAATATTCTCCCGGATTATTAATCTGGCATTCACACGACCTTGTTAACTGGGAACCGTTGTGTTATGCATTGACAGAATATCTCGGATCGATTTATGCGCCTGATCTGGTTAAATATGGTGATACATACTATATATATTTCCCGGCAGTAACATCCAAAGGAATAAGCAATTGGGTTGTTACTGCAAAAAATCCGGCAGGTCCATGGAGTAAACCAATTGACCTGCACATTGGGCAGATCGATCCGGGACATGTTGTAGGCCGGGACGGTAAACGCTATTTATTTTTATCAGATGGATACATTGTGCGGCTCGCCGATGACGGACTTTCAGTAATAGGTGGAATTATAAAAGTTTACAATGGCTGGAAGTATCCACAAGACTGGATTGTTGAAGGATTTTGTTTGGAATCTCCGAAATTGATTTACCATAATGGATATTATTATTTAACAGTTGCAGAAGGAGGGACCGCAGGACCGGCAACAAGTCACATGGTTGTATCTGCCCGCTCAAAAAGTGTATTCGGGCCGTGGGAAAATTCTCCTTACAACCCAATTGTTCACACTAAAAGTTCAAATGAGAAGTGGTGGTCAAAAGGTCATGCAACAATTGTTTCAACGGCGGATGATGAATGGTGGTTAATGTACCATGGATACGAAAATGGATATTATAATTTAGGGAGGCAAACCTTACTTGAACCTATAGAATGGACAAACGACGGCTGGTTTAAAGCTAAAGATAGAGTTGAAATTGAAAAACCAATCCGTAAACCAAAGGGAGATGCAATATCACGATACTTGAAATTATCCGATGAATTTTCTGAAAATACCCTCGGATTACAATGGCGGTTTTATCGTGAGCTTGATCGACATCGATTTGGTTTCAGTAAGGATGGATTATTTATGAATGCAGAGGGCAGTGCCCCTTCTGATTGTTCGCCGATGCTTTGTACCCCATTGGATCATAACTATGAAATTGAAACCGAGCTTAAATTGGAAGGAGATGTTACCGGTGGTTTAGTTCTTTTCTATAACGAAAAAATGTACTGCGGTTTAGGCTTGAATAAAAACGGTTTAATTAAATATGAAAGAGCTCTTCCGTTATTGCTGGACCCCAAACCTGTTGGAAATAAAATTAAATTGCGAATTCGCAATGAATCACATCAAGTATCATATTATTACCAGATTCAGGGAGGGGGATGGAAGATGTACGAAGCTAGCAGCGAAGTTTCAGCTTTAAACCATAATGCATTTGGTGGATTTTTAAGCTTGAAAGCCGGTTTGTTTTCTTCCGGCAGCGGAAAAGTAAGTTTTAGCTATTTTAAGTATCGTAGAATTTAATTATTTACGGATAATTTTAAAAATAATTTTATCAGGAGATTAAATATGAAAAAGAAAATTCAACCATTGTTTAATGTATTATTATTTTTTATTTTATTTATCTGCAGTGCTGCATCGAACGCACAGACAGGTAAAGTGGAGTATGTGTGGCCGAACGGAGCTCCCGACGCGAAAGGTGATGCGCCCGGCGATAAGCCTACGTTAACATATTTCATTCCGCTAAAAGATAAAGCAATAGGAACGGCAGTTCTAATTTGTCCGGGTGGTGGTTATGCGGGTCTTGCCGCTGATTACGAGGGTGATGATGTTGCCAAATGGCTCAATAGTTTTGGAGTAGCCGGAATTGTTTTACGATACAGGCATGGACACAGCGGCGCAGGCTACCAGCATCCCGATCCTTTGAACGACGCTCAACGTTCAATGTCTATTATTCGAAGCAGAGCTAATGAACTGAACATTGATCCGGATAAAATCGGAGTACTTGGTTTTTCGGCAGGGGGGCATCTTGCGTCCAGCCTTGGAACGCACTATCATACCGGAAAAATAAATTCATCTGATCCAATTGAAAGAATTAGCTGCCGGCCTGATTTTATGATTTTGATTTATCCCGTAATAACAATGAATTTACCTTTTACTCATCAGGGCTCAAGGGAAAATCTTCTTGGCAAAAATCCTAATCAAGAACTTATTGACCTAATGTCAAATGAGAAACAAGTTAACTCCAAAACTCCGCCGGCATTTTTAGTACACACAACTGAAGACTCGGTGGTTCCGGTAGAAAACAGTATCATGTTCTATTCTGCGCTTAGAAAAGCAGGAGTTCCCGTGGAAATGCATATTTATCTAAAAGGCGAGCACGGCTTCGGTTTGGGAATAAATAAAGGCGAAGTTTCAACCTGGCCCGAACTCTGCCGAACCTGGATGCAAACCCTCGGTTTGATAAAATAATATTATTTAAGCTTTCTCCTTTTAGAATAAAATTAATGAAATATAAAATTATTGTTATAATAGAAATATTATTATTGATGCTTAAATTTTCTTTTGAAGTTAAAGCAGGCTCCAATGAAGAAAACTTTAAATTAAAAAACGCCGGATTAATTTACGTCGAAATATTCTATTCGGACAGCGCCGTTTATCGAATTCCTATTGAAAACAATATTTCTCCTTTAAATAAATCGGATTTATATACAAACATTCAATTGATTTCAAAAAATATAGACAGAGAAAAAGAAGTAGAAATTACATTGAAAAGATTAAAATCAAAAAAAATAAAATTTGTGGATTTCATTGTTAATTTTAATTCTCAATTTGGAGATAGTAATTTAATTTATTTTAACAATTCATTTTTTACTAATGCCTGGGCTAATGTAATAAAGCCGGACTCAAAAGGTACCCCGTCGCGTGAACTTGTGTTGTTTAGAAATTCAAAGCATAATAATAATCTCAATATTGGTTTTACTACATTCAATAGGTTCTTTACATATTTTCAAACATATAATAACAGGGTTATTGTCCGCCAATGTATGGAGGACAGAGCTTTGCGGGGGTTATAAAATTAAAAGTAAAAGGAAAGCCCGGTCAAAAGGTTATTATCAGATATGGTGAGATGCTCAATCCTGATGGTAGTTTAATGACAGAAAATTTAAGAAAAGCGCGTGCTACAGATACATATATTCTTAAAGGTGATCCGAACGGAGAAACATGGATCCCTCAATTTTCATATCATGGATTCCAGTATGTAGAAATTAGCGGTTACCCGGGAACACCGGATGAAAATTCTATAACCGGCTTAGTTTTGGGCGCTGATATGCAGTTCACCGGGAATTTTGAAACGAGTGATTCCGAGGTTAACCAGCTTTATAAAAACATTGTTTGGACTCAAAGGTCCAACATGATTGAAGTCCCAACTGACTGTCCCCAGCGAGATGAAAGATTGGGTTACTCCGGTGACTCGCAAATATTTATTGGCTCCGCGGTAGTGAATATGAACGTAGCTGCTTTTTTTAAGAAGTGGTTAGTAGACTTGAATGATGACCAGAGCACGAAGGGGCTTTACCCGGATTATGCGCCAACTCCATTATCCTGGGGAGATGGCTATCCTTATCATCCGGGCTGGATGGAAGGAGGAATTATTATTCCATTTACCTTTTACAAAACATATGGGGATATACGAATTCTTCAAAAATTTTACTCTCAAATGAAAAAATTAATCCAATATGGTTATGAGAAAACTAAAGGTAAATGCTATTATAATGAAGGTGAATGGTCGGATTACGGGAAAGGATATTTAGGATTAGGTGATTGGCTTTCAATAGGAGCAACAACTTCTGATGATATTATTGCATCAATATATCTTGGTTACACTATCAAATTGATGAAGGAAGTAGCCGGAGTTTTAGGTTATAATAATGACGCTGAATATTTTGCCCGGCTTTTTAAAAAATTTCAATCCGCATTTATAAATCATTATATTGATGAAAACGGAGAAGTAATTATCGATGAACATAAATATGATTTTTATCCGGCATATAAAAAAGCCGAAGGCATATCCGGCAACACACAAACTACGTATGCAAATTTAATATACATGCACTTATTTCCGGACAGCCTTCTGGCAAAAGCTGCAAAACATCTTGTGAATTTAATAAATAAAAATAATGGGAAATTAGCGACAGGTTTTCTGGGAGTGAAACAGTTATTACCTGCCCTTTCCGAAACAGGAAATATAGATTTAGCGCATAATATTTTTTTGAATAAAGAATATCCTGGATGGCTGTATGAAGTTGAAAACGGTGCGACCTCAATTTGGGAACATTGGGATAGCTACTCAAAAAAAAGTGGATTTGCATCTTCCGGAATGAATTCATTTGATCATTATGCATTCGGTTCTGTTTGTGAGTGGATGTTCCATTATCTTGCAGGGATTCAGAATGACGGAGTTGCTTATGATTATTTAATTCTTAAACCTGAATATGACAAGCGTTTTACGTTTGTTAAAGCGAGCTATGAATCTATACGCGGGGAAATAATGTCTTCTTGGAAAAACGATGGAGACAAAATAAATTATAAGGTTAAAATTCCGGTAGGAACAAAGGCAAGAGTTTATGTCCAATCTGAAAAGAGTATAATGCCGGAGGTGAATGGAAAGAATATTTACAGTTTTAAATTTATAAAGCTAATTGGTTATGAGGATGGGTACTGGAAGTTTGAAGTTCCCTCCGGTAATTATGATTTTACAACTTATAATCAAAACAATTAAGGAGCTGCATTTTGAAATACACATTAAAAATATTACTTCTACTAATGGTTATATATACTTGTTTTTTCCAAACAGCCGGAGCTATAAAAAATAACAATTCAGGCGCTTATACTAACCCCGTGATTTCGGGTTTCCATCCTGATCCAAGTATTTGTCGTGTTGGCGATGATTATTATTTGGTCAATAGTTCTTTTGAATATTTTCCCGGTGTCCCGGTATATAATAGTAAAGATTTAGTACACTGGAGACAAATTGGTTACTGCCTTAGTCGCGAGAGCCAGGTTAACCTGAAGAATTGTACTCCAAGTGGAGGTATTTATGCCCCGGTCATTCGCTATCACGATGGTGTCTTTTATATGATTACAACTAACGTAACAAATGGCGGGCATTTTTATGTTACTGCAACCAATCCAGAAGGGCCTTGGTCAGAGCCTATTTATGTTGATGGGAAATTTTTTGATCCGGATATTTTCTGGGATAATGATGGCAAGGCATATTTCATGCACATGCAAATGACTGATGGAATTCAGCTTCAAGAAATAGATATTAAAACGGGGAAGCTATTAGGTGAAGCTTATACTATCTGGAAAGGATTTGATGACACCAGGCCGGAAGGACCTCATATTTATAAAATCAAAGGATATTATTACTTGCTTGTCGCTGAAGGCGGGACATGGACAGGACATATGGTTGTTATGGCGCGAAGCAAATCAATTACAGGCCCTTATGCAGGATGTTCACGTAATCCTATTATAACTCACCGCGATGATCTCACTTTGTCAATCTCAAGTACAGGTCATGCAGACTTGATAGAAGATCAAAAAGGAAATTGGTGGATGGTATTACTTGGAGTTCGTCAAGAAGATGATTTTCATACTCTTGGGCGTGAAACTTTTCTTACTCCGGTGGTATGGAATAAAGACGGATTTCCTGAAGTTCCTGGTGGAAGGTTAAAATTAGAGACTAAAGCTCCAATGTTACCCCAAATCATATTGCAGCCGGAACAAAAGATATATTCATTTAAGGAAAACAAGCTTCCATTATGTTGGAATTTTAACCGCAATCCGAATATAAGTGATTATTCATTAAACGAGAGGCCCGGATTTTTACGAATTAATACTTCTCCAGCATCACTTTCTGAGACCGATAAGTCTCCCGCCTTTGTAGGAAGAAGGCAGGAAGCATACAACGGAAAATTCACAGTTAAACTTGACTTCAATACAGTTAGTGAAAACGAAGAAGCCGGGGTTACAGTATTTATGGATGAAAATCATCACTACGATTTTGCAGTAACAAATCGTGACGGGAAAAGAGTTGTAATTATGAGAGAAACAGTCAGTAAGGCAAGAATTAATAATATAACTTCGATAAAAGACGGACCTGTTATACTATCAATAACTTTTGAGCCTCATAGTTATAGCTTTGGGATTGTTAATGAAAAAATTACTACAAATTTATGTACACTTGCCGCAAAGAATGTTTCTTCCGAAGTTGCCGGTGGTTTTACCGGAGTATATTTGGGAATGTATGCATCCGGAAATGGAAAAAAGGGAAAGGCAAAAGCATATTTCAACTGGGCTGAAACAATTTTTCAACAAAATGAATGTTGTTATAAATAATTTATAATCAAGAAAAATCGTTATTAAAATTATTTTAAATACTAGCAGAATAAAAATTATAAAATTAGTTTAAACCCAATGTTTTTATATATATTAAAAATAAAACCTGATATTATGATTAGCAAAATGGTATTGATTGAGTTAAAAATATTTTATGATTTACATTTATTACTATATTTTTTTATGTTTTTAAATTTTGACCTTATTAGAATAGGGAGCAGCTTATGACTTTTAAAAAGATATTTTTTTACACATTTCTATGGCTATCAATTTTCATAAACAGTTATATAGATGCTAAACAATTTTTCATTGAGGAAACCGATTCTGAACGGCAAAGAACAAATCAGGAGGAACTTTTTTTATCTGAGAATAAAGATACTTGTTTTTCTACACAACTGAAAAACAGGGTGCCCGAATCGGAGACAATTTCTCTGGCAGGCAAATGGAAATTCAAATTAGATCCTGAAAAGAAAGGGCTATCGGAAAAATGGTTTAAATCAATATTGCCTGAAAATATTTATTTACCCGGATCATGTGAAGAGCAAGGTTATGGAATCAAAACGCCTGAGCCGGAATTAGACCGGTTGACGCGTATTTTAAAATACGAAGGACCCGCTTGGTATCAACGGGTAATTGATGTGCCGGATTCTTGGGAAGGAAAAAATATTCAATTGTTTCTGGAACGGTGTCATTGGGAAACCGACGTCTGGCTTGATGAACGACCATTAGGCAAGAAGAATAGCCTGTCCGTGCCTCATGTTTATGAACTTGGTAAACTTAGCCGGGGAAAACATATACTAACAATTTGTGTCGATAATGCATACAAGATTGCGATTGGAAGATGGGGCTCTGCCATTACCGAAGATAGCCAGGGAAATTGGAATGGAATAATAGGAAGGATTGAATTACAGGCGAATGACCCGGTTTGGATTAAGAGTGTACAAGTTTATTCTGAAAAAATGAAAGTGAGATTATGCAACCGGACAGGACGGATACTAAATGCAAAAATAGAATCTTCAATCCCCCGATTAATTAAAAACAAATCACAACAAATTACGATTCCTCAAGGTGAGACCGAAGTAGAATTACCAGTAACAAAAAAAGCTCAGTTATGGGATGAATTCTCACCGGGGATAAAAAAACTTACGTTAACCCTAAAGGCTGAAAAATTCAATGACTCAATAACGATTTCGTATTCAATTCGTAAACTGAATACTAAAGATAAACAGTTTACCTTGAATGGAAGACCTGTTTTACTGCGGGGCTGTGTTAATGAATGTGTTTATCCACTAAGCGGATATTCACCTATGGATAAGGCAGCCTGGCTACGTACACTTGGCATTTGCAAATCCTACGGGTTCAATTTTATGAGGTTTCATTCCTGGTGTCCGCCCGAAGCGGCGTTCGAAGCAGGAGATGAACTCGGTTTTTTATTTCAAGTAGAGTTACCTCTTTGGACTTTGGATGCACCGCCATTTGGACATGACCAACAACGTGATCAATTTATATATAATGAATTAAAAAGTATTCTTAGTGTATATGGTCATCATCCTTCATTCGCTTTTATGGCAATGGGTAATGAGTCGAGCGGAGCACTTGATAGTTTAGTAAAATTAGCACAGGAATTGGATCCGCAACATATTTACCGGAGCGAAGGCAGTGGTACGCTTGCACAGGGTGACTATATGGAAATCGGGGAACGCGGCGTAATGGGACCCAGCACAAATTGGGACCGATCCTCATTTTGGGGATGGATTCCAGGAAATGACAGCGGCAGCAACCTAAAGAATTTACCAATATTGGACCATGAGGACGGGCAGTGGGGTATGTATCCCGATTTTGATGGAATCCGAAAATTTAAAGGTAATTATCAACCTTTCAATTATAAGAGATTTCGCAAATCACTTGAAAGTCATCATATGCTTTACCAGGATAAAGCATTTGCGACAGCCAGCGGGAAGTTTAGCGTTCTACTTTATAAAGAAGAAATAGAAGCATGTGAACGTACATATCCGTTTGGAGGATTTGAAATCCTCGAAGCCCGCGATCACCCGGGGCAAGGTACGGCAATTGTAGGATGGCTTGATGCATTTTGGGATTCAAAAGGACTTATAACGCCTGAAGAATTCCGCCGGTTCTGCGCACCAACTGTTTGTCTTTTGCGAATGTCGAAGAGAATTTATACAGTAGGGGATTTGTTGGTTGCAGAAGCTGAAATTGCACATTACGGGTCTAAGTCAATAACAGTAAAACCATCGTGGAAAATTACCGATTCAAAACGCAATATAATAGCAAGAGGTAATCTGAATCCTGTAAAACTTGAGACAGGGCGAGTGACTAAAATAGGCAATATAAATTTAGTTCTTGGCAAAGTCTTTGCACCTGCTCAGCTTACTGTAACTTTAAGAGCTGCCGGTACTTCAAATAGTTGGAATATTTGGGTATATCCTGATCTGCAAGTTAAGGTTCCACCAAATATTATAATTGCACATGAATTTGATAGTAAGACACTTGAAGCGCTTGAATCCGGTAAAAGGGTTTTGTTATTCTCTTCACCTAAAGAAGGGATAATCATCCCAAACCGTGCATTTTATGCTTCGGATTCTGTCCGGTATTTGCCATTGGTCAGCGCAGGCAGGAATTCTATACCCGGAAGTTTCATGCCTGTTTTTTGGAATACGAGATTATTTAATCAAATAGGAACGCTGGGAATTCTTTGCGATCCTAAAAATCCAGCTTTAGCGGATTTCTCTACAGAGAGTAACAGTAATTGGCAGTGGGCGGATTTGCTTGGTAGATTTTCGGCTGCCGAATCTTTCAGAGTTGCCGGGGCTCCATTAGATATGTGCGACACTTTGGAAAAGCAAGCCGGTGATAAAGTTGACCGTTCAAAGGCTATAATATTAGATGAAACACCAAAAGATTTTAAACCGATTGTTCAGGCTATAGATAATTATGACAGGAATGCTAAATTAGGAATTGTTTTTGAAACAAGAGTGGGAAAGGGTAAGCTTCTTGTATGTGCTATGGACCTGGAAACGGACGCCGATAAGCGCCCGGCAGCCAGGCAGCTTGAACAGAGTTTATTGAACTATATAGCAGGTGATAAATTTTTACCAACACATGAACTTTCAAAAGGGCTATTGGAAAAGCTATTACTGCCTTGATTCTTGGTATATAAGCCAGACCTAAACCTACCGGCAGGCATGTGTGGGGTCATTTTTATTCCAGAGGAATAGCTATGTCAAATATCTTTTCCATGACATGAGTTATTTAAATATGACATTGTCTTTTATGGCTGTAACTTAGTTGCGAAGCCGTTATATTATAAATAAGACGAATAAAATGTTATCTATAACTTTTTTAATTTCTTTTATTATAGTGTGTAGACAAAACTATATCATATTGTAAAGGTGTTGAAATATTATTTTTTTGTTTGCTTTTATATTCTTATCTGTGTGTAAAATCAATATCTACCATTCTTAAACATATCCTATAATATTTATATACATAGAAATTATAATAAAAAAATAAATCAACTTAATTAATGAGGTGCCAAAATGAAAAAAATTATATTACTAATTATATTAGCATTTGTGTTCCAAGTTTATGCACAAAAACTACCTGATCAATCCTATATAGAAAAATATCGAAGTAATCTATGTGGGATTGATTCATTAATGCAAAACGGGATTCTGACAGATTCAGCAACCGGATTACAGTTTTATTCAGGGTATAAGTACAAAACACTTTATGATTGGGATCAGTATTTCGATACAATAATAGAGATATACATGGGTTGGCCGTCAAAATATATTCAAAACGGTGTAATAATATTTCTTGATAATGAAAAAGAATCCGGGTTAATACCCAGATCGGTTCCTGCCGACCAATGGGATGCTAAAGAGCATGCCAAACCATTTCTTGCACAAATATCTTATTTGGTTTGTAAATCTTATGGAGAAAAAGATTGGATTCTAAAAGAGCCTTACTTCACAAAATTAAAAAAATATATTGATTACTGGTTAAACGAGATGACAATTAAGAAAGATGGATTAAGTGTATGGATGAGTGGACCGCATACAGGAATGGATGATCAGCATGAGCGTGCAGGTTATTGGGAGGATAGACAATGCGAAGGTGTTGATTTGAATTGTTATTTAGTTCTTGAGACATTAGCATTTTCGAAACTTGCGCGCCTTGCAGGTAAAGAAGAAATGGCAAAAGAATATGAGAGAATTTCAGAGCAAAGAAAGCAAACAGTTAGAAAACTACTGTGGGATGATAAGGATGGATTTTTTTATGATCGAAAGGCAGATCCCCAAAAACCTTTATCTAAAATGCTTTGGGAATATTCACAGCTTAATAATTTATCTGCAAATCAGTCTAAAATTCCTGTTAAATCGGTTGAATCCTTTGCAGTACTGTGGGCACAAGTTGCAACACCGGAACAAGCAAAGAGAATGATTGTGGAGCATCTATTTAATCCCCGTGAGTTTTGGACAAGCTACCCCATCTCGGTATTAGCAAAATCTGAACCATGGTATAGTACTATAGAACATCCGGCTGATATGGGCTGTAACTGGCGTGCAAATGTTTGGATGCCTACTAATTATATGGTATATCATGGTTTGAAATTTTACGGATATACTGATTTAGCTACTATTGTTGCGAAACGTTCGGAGGAACTGATCGCTAATTCGGGAAATCGCGAATATTATAATTCAGAAACAGGGGAAGGTTTAGGGATGAATCCATTCTGGGGATGGAGCCTTCTTGGGCATTTCTTTGATCTTGAAGAAAATCTTAAATGGGATATAAACGACATTAAATAGTAGCATAATTTGATAACTATTAATGAATCAGAAGATTTTGCGAAAGTAATAGTAGAAACATTTATTACATTTTCATTAACATTGTTTTTTCAGCTGAAAAAGCAAGAAAATTTGGTCAGCTTTATATAATAATAAGAAAAAGATACTCAGCTAAAAACTAGAACAAAAAGGAGTAATTTTACTAACTAACGGAAGGCCCGTGGAATGCAGAAAACAGTATCATGAGCACACTTATAGTTAAATTGAACAAAATTTCAAACTATTTGTATGGCAACTTTTTAATTTTTTATCTTTTCCTTTCGTTTATTTCTGGCTTTTATTTTTTCCTTGATCAACTAATTATTGTTTATAATCGAGTTTTCTTGACACCCAATTTAAAAAATTAAGTTAATGCTAAAGAATGATTTTGATGTTTATGGCATTTAATTTGCGTTTTATAAAATAAAAAAAATATTTCTTGACAATGATTAATAAAAAGTGATATATTTTGCTTAATGGTTTGCGAAAACCTTTAAGGAACTTTTTAAGGTAAGATATAAAAAATGATATCATGTAACTTACGGGGCGAAGCTGTAATTTTGCAAATAATTTCTGCATTTACTTAAGGGTTTTCGAAAATAATTAAGTAAAAACTAACTATTTTAAGCAAAATATTGTTATCATAAATATTGTTGCATTATCGAAATTATCTGACAAAATTAAAACCATCCAATTTTAATTAAGCAGTATGGTAATTAGAGAAAGAAGAAAAAAGGTAACCCTAAAAGATGTTGCAAGTATACTTGCTGTAACTCCGGCAACAGTTTCAAAGGCGCTTAGAGATGGTGATGATATATCACCGGAAATGAAAGAAAAAATAAAAAAAACCGCAAAAGAAGTGGGTTACCGGCCTAATATACTTGCGAGATCTCTAATAAATAATAGTAGTAAAATATTGGGGGTATTAATTCCCGACCTACGTATTTCATTTTTCTCTGAAGCAGCAAGAGGTATGTATGAGGAAGCAAGCCGTAAAGGATACGAAACTATCTTAATGGTACATGATGAGAAAAAAGAAAAAGAAAAAAAGAAATTAGAATTCTTATCGGACATACATGCAGATGGAATATTACTTGATGCGGCAGGCGGTAAAGCTAATTATTCAGTATATAAGAAATTAAATGAAGAGGGAATTAAATTTGTTTGCTGGGATAGAAAGCTTGATGATCTAGGCTTTAGATCTGTTACCATAAATGATAAAAAAGCATCTTATAATTTAACTTCTAGAATAATTAGTCAGGGAAGAAAGAATATACTTTTTTGGGGGCCCAATACGGGAATTCCAGTTGCAAGAGAACGGTTTGAAGGGTACAAATTAGCATTAAAAGAGCATGGTATTCCATTTAATCCTGCTTTGGTAGTTCAAACTTTTAGAAACTTTGACGATAGTTATAGAAAAATGTATTCTCTTCTTGATAAAAAAATTGAGCTGGATGGAGTTGTGAGTGTCGGGGGTCTAATTACCTATGGTGCAGGAAAGGCTATTCTCGATCATAATCTTTCAATACCTGAGGATGTAATAATAGGAGAATTTGGTGACAATGATATCGTTTGCAGATTAGGCGCTCCTTTTTATACTGTTCAACAAAATCCATATAAGATAGGTAAAGCTTCAGTTGATCTGCTAATAAAGTTGATAGAATCAAAAGAAAGTGAAAATTCTTTCCATGATATTGTAATTGAGTCTGAAGTTCTTGAAAGATAAAAATACTTTTAAAAATATAATTTATAAAAAACCTATTACATTAAATATAGAAAATAGTGCATTTATGCCAACTGGACAGACGTGGAAAATTTGAGCATTTTGCTGCTGATTCTGAAAACTTTGTCTGGGTAAATCACAATTCTTTGTTTTCCATAAGAATTTGATATTTTAGGCATGGCACATTAATAGTTATACGGATCCTCAATTTACAGACTCAGGGTTTTTACGATTCAAGATTCAATGTACTTCTGAATTCTACTGCTGGCTGGGTTGAATACCTGGTGTTTTAATGTTAATAATGTAAATCCAAATCCGAGTCAAGTTGGACACTGGTTCTGGAACATTGAGTCAGCTTATAATTACGGGAACCCAACAGCATGGTCTCGTGTTAAAGTCTCTTTTACAAGAAAGAAAACCGTTTTGCATCAGGAGTTTATATATATAGAATCTGGATATGCACCCCTTCAGGGCGATCTGGTAGTTTTTCTTTAATAAAGAAGGTGACACTTCTAAAATTTTTTTTCCTCTAAATAATATAAGCAAGGTCTTTTTTGAAAAAGGCCTTGTTTTATATTATAATAAAAAACATTTAGACTTTTAATAAAAATTAATAATTATTTGTAAGGAAATCATTTAATAAAATGGGAAAATTATTTTTCAGGTTATTGATATCATCATTAATATTATCAAGATGCTTATTTCCACAAAGTTCATCTGATAATAAACTACCCATGCCTTTAAAAAATAATAAGAATATCAGCAAAACTTTTCTTGACCCAAGAGTACGGGAATATATATATCCTTCAAGGATTGTTTGGCAATCATCCAGCAATGATTCATCCAGGGTTATTAATTCCGAGAGTTTGATCAATAAATTTGAAAGACAAGTTACGTTAGAAGAGAAAAATTTATGTGTAATGGTTAATAACGGTGGTAATTCAAGTTTTCTTTTGGATTTTGGAACCGAGTTGCAAGGCGGTATCCAGATTATGCTCGGGCAAATGAAAGAAAGTACTGCGGCAAAATTTAGAATTCGTTTTGGTGAATCGGTTGAAGAAGCTATGAGTGAATTAGGTGGAATAAAAAATGCCACTAATGATCATTCCGTTCGTGATTTCAATATTTCTGCTCCCTGGTTAGGGACTGTAGAAGTAGGTAATACAGGGTTTAGATTTGTAAGAATTGATTTATTAGATCAAAATAGAAGTGTCCCGGTTTTACAGGTGCGTGCAGTTTTTCTTCATAGAGATCTTGAGTATAAAGGTTCATTTAGCTGCAGTGATACTTTATTAGATAAGATATGGAAAACAGGGGCATATACTGTTCAACTATGTATGCAGGATTATTTATGGGATGGAATTAAAAGGGATCGATTAGTTTGGATCGGTGATATGCACCCTGAAACAATGACTCTGCTTTCCGTTTTTGGCGCAAATAATATTGTTGAGAAAAGTCTGGATTTGGTTAAATCCAAAACTCCTCTTCCAAATTGGATGAATGGGATAAGTTCTTATTCTATGTGGTGGTTGATAATCCAATATAATTGGTATATGTATACCGGGGATAAAAAATATCTTGATAGTAATAAAGAATATATTATAGACCTTCTTGAGCAATTTACAACATATATTGGCGATGATAATAGTGAAAAATTAGGCGGTACGAGATTTTTAGATTGGCCTACTTTTGCAGATACTTTAGCAGTGCATGCCGGATTGCAGTCTTTACTCATTAAAACTTTTTTGTTTGGTTCAAATTTATGCAGGATTTTTAATAACCCGGAAATGGAAAAGAAATGTCTTGATGCAGAAAACCGGTTGAGGAGTAATGTACCTGATCCGGGTAATAGTAAACAGGCTGCTGCTCTAATGGCAATAGCGGGGTTGGGAGACCCGGTAGAATTAAATACAAAAGTGATGGCTGTGGATGGGGCCCAAAGATTATCTACATTTTACGGCTATTATATCCTTCAGGCTAAAGCTCTTGCAGGAGATATAAAAGGCTGCCTGGATGTTATAAGAGAATATTGGGGCGGAATGTTAAAAATGGGTGCAACAACATTTTGGGAAGATTTTGATTTAAATTGGATGGACAATGCTTCAAGAATTGATGAATTAACGGAACCGGGGAAAAAAGATATACATGGAGATTATGGAAAATATTGTTATATAGGATTTAGACATAGCTTATGCCATGGATGGGCTTCCGGACCAACTGCGTGGCTGTCGGAACATATTTTGGGTATTGAACCTGTTGAACCCGGTTTTAAAGAAGTTAGGATTAAACCAAACTTAGGTGATTTAAAATGGGCTAAGGGTACTTTCCCGACTCCTTATGGAATTATAACTGTAAGCCATGAAAAATTACCAAATGGAAAAATTAAAACCAAGTATGTTTTGCCAAAGGGCGTAAGTGTTGTAAACTAAATAATGCTAAAAATAAAATCGTTTCTAATAATTACTTTGATTATTACCAATATTGGTACAAGCGCTTCTTTTTGTCAATCAGGGGATAAAGGGAGAGTAGCTGATTTTTATCAAAACCCGGTAAATCGGGGAATGAATCCCGACCCATCAATATGCAGGGTCGGAAATGATTATTATTTAGTAACGAGTTCAATGTTCTTTTATCCAGGGGTTCCAATATATCATAGCATAGATTTAATAAATTGGAAGTTAATAGGCTACTGTCTTACTAATAAAGATCATTTCTGCCTGGATAAAAATAACGGTTCGCCGATGATGTATGCAGCCACATTAAGGTATCATGACGGAACCTTTTATATGATTACAACCGAGGTTAACGGTGGAGGTAATTTTTATGTTACAGCTAAAAATCCTGCCGGACCCTGGTCGTCTCCGGTATTTATTGATAAGCCAATGTTTGATCCGAGTTTATATTTTGATGATGATGGGAAGGTTTATTATACAAGGAGAGGATCATTTGAAAATAAAGATATAGTTCAAGCGGAAATAGATATTAATACGGGGAAATTGTTGACAGAATTACGTTCAATTGGAAAAGGCATGGTGTCCGATGATATTGAAGGTCCCCACCTTTACAAAGTGAATGGTTGGTATTATCTTATGGCAGCGGAAGGCGGTTCACGTGCGCTTCATATGGAAACAATTGGCAGGAGTAAAAGTCCCTGGGGACCATTTGAACCATGTCCCTATAATCCGATTTTATCGCAGCATAATGCCTGGTGGCATCCGGTTAAATGTGTTGGACATGCAGATTTGGTTCAATCTCAAGACGGAAGGTGGTGGGCTGTATATTTAGCTACGAGACACATGGGCTATAACTATTTCAGCAATTTAGGACGGGAGACTTTTCTTGTTCCGTTTGAATGGCAAGATGGATGGCCTCGTGTGAACGCTCAAAATGTTTATAAACTAACAGTAAATACTAAAACACTTCCTTTGCATCCATGGGAATCTGGACCCCGCATAGATGACTTTAATTCCGAAACTTTAAGCCTTGATTGGAATTTCTTAGCATATCCGAATAGAAAAATGTATTCTTTGACTGATCGTCCGGGATATTTACGCCTTTGGGGAAATGAAAATGGTTTGGTAGAAACCAAACAAGTTGCGTTTATGGGAAAAAGGCAGAAAGATATAAATTCTATTTGTAAAGCATCAATAGAGTTTAAGCCTCAAGTTACAACCGATGAAGCTGGATTAACAGTTTTTCAGGGAAGTAATTTCCATTATGATATTTTTATGACCATAAGGAATGGGAACAGAGTTGTGGCACTTAGGAAAACAGTTGCAGATATTAAACAGGAAGCTGCCAGTTTTTCTATAAAATCTGATAAACTTTATCTTAAAATAGAATCTGATAAGGATTTATATCATTTCTATTTTTCCGACGATAATAATAACTGGAAAATATTAGGAACCGGCAATTGCAGACTAATTTCAACTGAGGTAGCCGACGTTTGGTCAGGAATGTTTTATGGGATGTATGCAACCGGTAACGGCAAGACTTGTAAAAATCCTGCAGATTTTGACTGGTTCGAATATAAAGGCCTCGACAAATAAATTCCCTTCAGAAATAATGAAGGAAATATCTTATTATTATAAAATTTCGTAAAAAATATTTCAGCCTATTAGTTTACTTCCTTTATTATATTTGAAGAATGAAAAAATTAATATCTTCCCTTCCCTTCTACTTTCTTATCTTTTTTTTACTTTCTTCTTTTTTACACTCCCAAAATATTTGCAATCCGCAGCAGACAATACTTGAGTTTAAAAAGGCTCTGCCTGTTTGGGCTGAAGGCAGGGAAAATGAAATGAATCTCCTGATGGGATTTAAAGGTATTTTCCCGGCTACAAGAGGAAGTTCTGCAATACTTCGAATAACTGCTTCATCATTATATAGATTTTTTATTAATGGGCATTTTGTAGGATGTGGATCCGCAAGGTCCGCTCCCGGCTTCTATAGAATTGATGAATGGGATATTTCAAGATATATTGTAAATGGGAAAAATATTGTTGCTATTGAAGTAATAGGTTACAATGTTAAAAGTTTTTATATTCCTAAACATTTTTCTTTCCTGCAGTCAGAATTAGTATGCAATGGAAAAATACTATTAGCAACAGGGCATTCAACTGGAAACTTTGAGGGTTTCGAAATAAAAGAACATGTAGAAAAAGTTGAAAGATTTTCATTTCAAAGAACTTTTACCGAGTATTATAAATTGGACAGTGAATATAAAAAATGGCGGGAAGATGCTGATTATAATATTGTACCGGAAAAACTGGCAAATTTAGAACCACTGAAATATTTACCCCGGAGAGTTATGTTTCCGGATTTTAATATAGTAAAACCAGAGAAGTTGCTTTCTGGAGGAGAAGTTAGCCTAACAAAATTGGATTCGTTTTATGTAAATCCTATTTTGAAGGAATTTATTCCGTTCATTGAAGGATATAAAGACCAGGAAATAGAATTTAAGCCGTCATTTAGATTTCAGGAAATTAAAAATAAATCAAATATTAGAATCGATTCAAATTATAGTACGGTTAAAACAATCCACCTGGCGCAGAATCAGTATAAAATATTGGAATTTGACGTTGACAGGACCGGCTTTTTAGGATCATCTCTGACCTGCGATGATTCCTGCAATCTTTTTTTTATATTTGATGAAGTATTAACAGGGAACGACGTCGACTATAAAAATCTGATTACAGTGCCGATAGTATCATATAACCTGGCGCCGGGTAAATATAATTTAGAGTCTCTTGAACCTTACACAATGAAGTATCTTAAGGTGGTTGTACTAAAAGGGAATTGCAATATAAATGATATTTACCTGCGGGAATATGCAAATCCCGATATTAAACGTTCATCTTTTAATTGCAGTGACGATACGTTAAATAAAATATTTAAAGCTGCTATTCAAACTTTCAGGCAAAATTCGGCAGATATTTTTACAGACTGCCCTTCAAGGGAAAGGGGGGGATGGCTTTGCGATAGTTACTTTACCAGCCGCGCAGCTTTTTACATCTCCGGTAATACATTGGTTGAAAAAAATTTTTTAGAAAATTTTGCACTTCCCGATTCATTCCCTGATCTGCCCAAAGGCATGATTCCGCAATGCTATCCTTCCGATATTATCGGCGGTGGTTTTATCCCAAATTGGCCAATGTGGTTTGTGCTTGAACTTAATGGATATTTTGAAAGAAGTAAGGACAAAGAACTAATTAAATTACTTAATAAAAGGGTTCTTCAATTAGCAGGTTATTTTAAGAAATTTGAAAATAAAGACGGCCTGCTTGAAAATCTTGATGGGAAAGTTTTTGTTGATGCATCAAAAGCTAATGATTTTACAAAAGGTATTAGTTATCCTACTAATATGATTTATGCCGGGATGCTTGAGGCAATCGGGAATTTATATGCAAAGCCAAAGTTTATCGATAAAGCAAAAGCAATAAAGGCGGCTATCCGGAATCAATCATTTAACGGTGAATTTTTTGTTGATAATGCGGTGAGAGATAATTCGGGTAAATTGAATCTTACAGGAAACATATCCGAAGCATGTCAGTATTATGCATTTTATTTCAATATTGCCGATTCGATTGCCTATCCCGGTTTATGGAAAACAATGATGAATAAAATCGGGACGAATACAAACAATCAGGCATTAAATTCAAAAGTAGCTAAAGCAGATTTTTTAGCCGGACTTATGTTAAGGTTGGAATTACTTTCCCGGTATGAATGCAAACAAGAACTAATGAATGAAATAAAAGGTTATTTCTATAATATGGCCGAACTGACCGGAACGTTCTGGGAGCATTGCTATGACTATGATGGGGGGAGTTATAATCATGGCTATACCTCATATACTGCATGTTTAATTCTAAAAGATGTTCTTGGCGTAAAATACGTTGACCCGGATAAGAAAGAAATTGGAATTGAATTTTCAGGATCAAATATAAAAAAATGCAACGGTACAATTCCCGTGGGTGATGAGATAATATCATTTAACTGGAAAAGGGATGATATTATTATCCAATATTCATTGAATATTCCAAATGGTTATAAAGTAAAGATTTACAATGAAAGCGGATTGAAACTATCAAGGATTTAATGTTTAATAATATTATATAAATAAATTTCAATTAAGGCAAAAAATTTAACATGAGTTCAAAAATATTTTTTCTGAATTGCTGTCTAATTTTAATTATATGTTCGACTCTAGTTGCACAGGAAAAACAAACTTTTTGGGATACGACTAAGTCCTACGACGAGCGAGCAGATGTAGCTTTAAAGCAACTTACGTTGAATGAAAAAATCGCAATGTTAACAGGCGGCGGTCCAAGTGAATTTAAGGGAGTACCAAGATTAGGTATCCCAAATATGATTTGTTCCGATGGTCCAAGAGGTCCACACGGGCCCGTTGGTTATCCAGCCGGCATAAGTATGGCTGCTACATTTAATCCGGATTTAATTGAAGAAGAAGCAGCAGCTATGGGAAAAGAATGCCGTTCAAGGGGAATTGGTATGTTATTAGGCCCAGCAATAAATATAAACAGAGACCCATTAGGGGCACGTTTTTTTGAATATCTTACTGAAGATCCCTATTTGAATTCTAAAATAACGGTCGATTTTATTAAAGGCGTGCAGAGCCAGCATGTTTCAGCATGTTTAAAGCATTTTGCTTGTAATAACCGCGATTGGAATCGTAATTTGTACATGTCTATAGTTGATGAACGTACCTTGCATGAAATATATTTTCCGGGCTTTAAAGCAGGTGTAGAAGAAGGACATGCGCTGGGAGTTATGACTGCCGCTAATGGTTTAAATAACGATTTGTGTAGTGATAGCCAATATCTACTTAATGATGTATTGAAAAAAACATGGAAATTTGAAGGCTTTGTATTAACAGATTGGTGTGGAACACGTTCTACAGATAAAGCTGCTTTAGCAGGATTGGATGTTTCGATGCCTTATTCCGATAAATCACTTTTCGGCGAGCCTTTATTGGAAGCTGTTAATTCCGGGAAAATATCAGAAGATATTATTAATGATAAAGTTCACAGAATATTAAAAGTTATGGCATGGGCGGGGAATTTGGATAAAGACGGAATAAAGCCTAATGGGAAAATTGATATTGAAGCTCATAAAAAGATAGCATTGAAGTCTGCAGAGGAAGGTGCGGTATTATTAAAAAATGACAGGAATACATTGCCGTTAGATAAGAAGCATACTAAAAAAATTGTTGTACTTGGTCCAAATGCAAACCAGAAATTTTGCGTTATAGGGCTGGGTGGAAGTTCATGGGTTGATTCACCGGATGAGGTTACAATCTTAAATGGCATTAAAGGTATTGTAGATGAAAATACCGATGTAAAATATTTTCCGGTGGATGAATTAAATGGATTTCAACTTATTAATCCGAAGTATTTAAAGGCAAATAATAATGTAAATGGTTTTAATGCTAAATATTATAATGGCGGCTTAGACACTAAACCATTAATTGAACGCATCGAGGAAAATGTTGATTTTAATTGGGAAATGAGATCACCGGAGATAAATACGATTAATACTGACAACTTCAGTGCTCAATTCAAGACTGAAATAATTCCTCCTGTTACTGGTACATATACTTTACGGATCAAAGCTGACAATAGCGCATGGCTTTTTGTAGATCCGGAAGGCGGAGCCCCTATAGCGGTATGCGATAAAAATAAAGGAATCGATGAAGCGACAGCTACTGTTCAAATGGAGAAAGGGAAACCATTTTTATTAAGAATTGATTATCATAAAAATACCGGCGATGCTAATTGCCGTTTAGATTGGCAAATGCCTGTAAATGAATCGGTAGTTAAAGATACTTATAGAAAACTTGATAATGAAATTATTGATGCTACTGCAGTTGTTTTTGTAGGAGGTATAGATCATAGCCTTGATTCAGAAGGCAGAGACAGATTAAATATCAACTTTCCAGGTTCACAGGAAAAAACAATAAATCACATAAGCACAAAAAATAAAAATACTATAGTAGTTTTAGTAAATGGTTCACCGCTCGAAGTCGGTGGATGGCTAAAGCATGTCCCGGCTGTTCTTGAATCCTGGTATAATGGCAGCGAGGCGGGTACTGCAATAGCTAAAATTCTCTTCGGCGATATCAATCCCTCAGGAAGACTGCCTTTTACATGGCCAAAAAAACTGAGAGATAGCCCTTCACATGTAATAGGAACAGAGGATAAGGATTTTGTATATTATAAAGAAGGAGTATTTACTGGTTATCGTTATTATTTATCAAAAAAAATAAAACCTGAATTCCCTTTCGGCTTTGGATTAAGTTACACTAGTTTTCAATATACTGATTTACAGGTTTCAAAAAGCGATAACAGCTCCGTAATTGCCAGTGTAAATGTGAAAAATACCGGAAATCAGTTCGGGGCGGATGTTGTTCAACTCTATATCCATGAAAAGACTCCGACTATTGAAAGGCCAATCCGTGAGTTAAAAGGGTTTCAAAAAATATATTTAAATCCCGGTGAGTCAAAGAGGATAACCTTTAAACTTGATCCTGTAGATTTTGCATTTTATGATGTAAAAGAAAAAGCATGGAATGTGGAAAATGGTAAATATGAAATTCAAATCGGGAAATCCTGTGCTGATATTAAACTGCTAAAGACAATTAAAATGAACGCGCAATTAATTAAAGATTGACCCATTGAAATGATAAGTTCAGGAATCTTAACTAATTTTAATATATTCAATAAATTATTCATTATTAAATTAACCTTTTGATATTGTTAAATTATCTCAACTCACTTGAGAACCCATGACTTTTATGTATAGTAACTGCATGGAGTTGTGGGTTTCTCAAATAATAATAATTTTAAACTTAAAAAAATTGTAAATTCATTGTGAATTTCCGAAAGTGTTATTAGTCACTGATAAGATTGAAGATGGCTACCGGAAAGGGTTTACGAAATAATTTATTATAGTTCTTGAATATTGACTTATAAAAAGCGTTAAAATAAGCACACAAAATTTATTCAAATTAGAAATACATTATTATGGAGCGGTATGCTTATAAGAATTAAACATTGCCTTCCATTAATTATTACGTTATTAATATTAATGGAAAATTTGAATGCAGGGAATAAATATACGAGCCAGTTACCGTATAATTACAAATTAGCCCTGTCAGGTATAGGTGCCCATGATATATCAATTAATTCTAAAAGTGGAAATGTGTATGAAATAACAGTATTGGGAATAAAACCGTATGTTTTAAGTGAGCCTGTTCGACAAAAATTTGATTCAAGTAATCGTGTACTTTCATTCGAATATTTTTGTCCCAAGGGGTTTAATTATTTACAAATATTTTTCGGGCCTAATGCTGATGAAAACAGATTTGTGATTTCTCGTGATGTAGTACCCAGTGAAGGATGGGTATCATTTTCTCTTGATCTTAAAGAAAAACTTGGTGATTGGGGTAAGAAGGGAGATATTTTACGATTTGATTTTGGAGTACAACCTGCAGTAAAAATCCAAATTCGAGATTTAAAGTTACGCAGACAGACTAGACAGGAATTAGAGTCGGCAGCGCTTAAGGAAGAGAAAAAAAAGAATGAAGTTCATCTTGAGGCGGATTTAAAAAAATATCTTGCAACAAATTATTCTTCCAAGATAAAGTCGATATCAGTAAGCAAAAATCAAATAATAATTAAAGGGGCCATATCGAACAAAGAGAATGTTTATTTATGCGAAGTTCCTCCATACCAGGATGTTACCGAAGAGCAGGTTTTTGCTTCCGAAATTCCCGTAACGAAAGAAAATTTTAAAATTGCAGCAGATAGATATATCAAGCGTGAAGGATATAACTATGACCGCTTGCTCTCAAAATGGGTGCTAGCCGAAAAATTAAACGGCAGGTTTGAATTAATATCACATGCATTTTATGCAGATGAAATCGAAGCTAAGTATAATCTTCCAGATGAAAAGCCAAAAAGCAGAAAGGGACTCGGTGGATTTAGTGCATGGAGAGGTCATATTGTAGATTTAGATAAATTAAATATTACAAGTGCTACTGTAAATGTTTCTATTACTGATTTTTTGTATACAAAACCTTCGCCTGGCAGAATTGAACACAAATATAACGGGATATCTTTTTATTTTGATAAAAAAGAAGTAGAAAAGTTAGACTCTACACTAAGAACGACAGCTAAAAAAAATATAATTGTTGCTGCTATACTATTAGTTCGTAAAGCTAAAGATTGTCCTGATCCGGAGATCGGAAAACTTTTACAGCATCCTGATTGTGATCCTTCAGGTATTTATAGCATGCCTAATATGACGAATCTTAAAAGCGTAGAATGCTATGCAGCGGCTCTTGATTTCCTTGCAGAACGTTACAGCCGGCCTGATAAAAAATATGGAAGAATTAACCATTGGATAATGCATAATGAAGTTGATGCGGGATGGGTTTGGACAAATGCCGGCGATAAAACAGCTCTTGTCTTTATGGATACTTATATAAAATCAATGAGAATGTGTTACAACATTGCCAGAAATTACAACCCTTATTCGGAAGTATTTGTTACTTTAACTCATTATTGGTCATGGACATCGGATTCAAAATTCTATCCTGCTAAAGATTTAATGAATTTTTTATTGCAGTACACAAAAGCAGAAGGTGATTTTCAATGGGCTATGGCACAGCATCCTTATCCAGAAGATTTGTTTGAACCTAAAACATGGAATGATCCGAAGGTAACTTATGATTTCAATACTCCTCTGATTACTTTTAAAAACTTAGAAGTGTTAAATGAATGGATTCAAAAACCTGAAGTTTTGTATAAGGGCAAATATAAAAGAACATTATGGCTATCCGAAAATGGGACTAATTCGAAGGACTATTCGGAAAAGAATCTTCAGGAGCAGGCTGCTGGTTTTGCTTATACATGGAAAAAGCTGGAATTCTTAAAAGGTATTGATGCATTTCAGTGGCATAATTGGATGGATGAGCGGGGTGAAGGAGGTTTGAGGATAGGGTTAAGACGATTTCATGATGATGAATTCGATCCGGGCGGAGCAAAACCTGTTTGGTATGTTTTTCAAGCTGCAGGTACTAAATATGAAGACTCTGTTTTTGATCAATATAAAAAAGTTATTGGGATAAACGATTGGGAGGAAATAAAGTATGTAGGGCCGATAGATCATGAAGAAAAAGCAAAGTCATTCCGGGATATTAAAAGCGACACTTGGGCAGCAACTGATGCACTGGGGCGTAGTCTGCCCGATTATAATGAATGTGGTCAGGTTAAGGATAATCGTTTTGTAGGAATATTTTATTTTTTGACACATAATCAACATGGAAGTAAAGGTCCATTTGATGTTTCCAAAATGTTAAAAGATAACCCGGAAAATCCTAATTGGGGGGACGGCAGCCATTATTGGGGTGAGCCGGAGATTGGGTATTATCTTAATACTGATGAGTGGGCAATTAGAAGGCATGCGTATCAATTAAGCGATGCCGGAATAGATGTACTCATTTTTGATGTGACTAATGATATTACTTTTCCTGACGATTATTTAACTATATGTAAAGTATTTCGAAAAATGAGGGCTGAAGGAGAAAAAACTCCTGATATTGCATTCCTTGGAAGTGAGATATCAGTAAATAAGCTATGGGAAGATTTTTATAAGAAAGCACTATACCCGGATCTTTGGTTTATATGGAAAGGAAAACCTCTTATTCTTTTCGGTCAACATGAGATACCGGAAAGGAAAAAAATGAAAGACGTAAAATTCGCGGATGAAATCCAATCTTTTTTTAATATAAGATATAGCTGGGCATGGACTTCACTTCCCTGGTATAATGACGGAAAAGATGACTGGCCATGGGTCGATCATTATCCGCAAGCCGTTGGCTGGCATGATTCAACAAATGAAAAAGAAATGGTCCCTGTTGCAGTTGCCGAACATCCGTTGTCTAATATAGGCAGAAGCTTTCATAATTTTTACGAGCCTAATGTTGATAAGTATGATGTAACACCTTATACTGATCAAGGGTTATTTTTCCAGGAAGAATGGTCGCGGGCTATTGATGTGCAGCCTGAGTTTGTTTTTGTTACAGGCTGGAATGAATGGAGCGCGGGAAGACAAGTAATGGGGGAGAACATAAATCAGGAACTCCTAAAGTGGAAATTCTATCCAGGGGCACATCTTGGCAAACCCGGCGGTAAAACAATCAAAACAGGTGAATCATATTTTATTGATCAGTACAATGAAGAATTCAGCCGGGATATTGAACCTATGACCGGGGGGTATGGTGATGATTATTATTATCAATTAGTTGCTAACGTAAGAAGGTATAAAGGAGTAGAAAAACCAGTAGAAGCAGGGAAACAGATTACAATAAATATCAATGGCGGCTTCGGTCAATGGGACAGTGTACTGGCAGTGTATTATGATCATATTGGCGATACCGAACATCGAAATTATTATGGTGAAGGGCAAGCAGGTCCATATATCGATACAACAGGCAGGAATGATATAAAAACGCTTAAAG
>CAZUCY010000007.1:0-53818 GCA_964618785.1 uncultured Ignavibacteriaceae bacterium
AACTGAGAAATGTTTCCTGCATTGTATTCTCAGCCCGTTCTTTATCTCTGCAAATTTTAAATGAAAAATTATAAACCGTATTCTCATAATTCTTCACCAATTGCTCAAGTGCTTTTTTATTGCCTGATTGAGCTTGTTTAATTAGTTCCGATTCTTCCATATAATATGATGCCGAAAGTTATTAATAGTTTCAAATTAAAATATACAAAAAATATAAGATACTCATGAATCCATTTCCCGGACATCTTTATCATACTAAGCCGTTTAGTGTTTTTTCCTTCTAAATAAAAAAAGCCTTTATCATCAAAAGGTTGCATCTTTTCAGATTACTTTGTCAAGCTGCTTAGATAGTAGTCGTTTCCAAATACTATCCGGCTTCCCGCTACGTGGCTATAGAGTTTTACCACGATTGGGACTTGGCAGGATTGCATTTCCTGCCTCACCCGATTAGACTAGTCCAAGCTTCGCTTGGCACTCATTTTATAGTCCGCTTCGTTTTTACCAATTATGCAATTGATGACTATTTGATTACTTTAAAATCGTAATTGAGTCATCAAACAAGTATTCACTTTTTAAAGGGCAGACCAGGCAGGGGAAGGCTTCTCAATATGCAATAGGAGTGACATTTGTATAGCTTTATTTTTCTGAATAAATCCAGTTAAATCTTCCGCCCGGCGCAGCATCTCCGTTTATATACCAATCAAGCGGGTCGTTGGAATTCTGCATGTTATCCGACCATTTTAATTCAAAATTCAGGGATGAGGAAAACTCAGCAATATATTTACGCGGAACGGTAATCATTAATTTATTTCCCCTAACAGAATATTCAACGTTGTATAAATCTTTCCATTCTCCGTTGGAATACTTCTGTAATTTACTACCGCCAACAATCCTATAATCGTAACCATTCCAGCCGGTTGAAAAATTCCTGTCAACATCAAGATAAACACACATCCAGTTATCCCCGGAGTTTGGAGTAATGTCAGCAGCCGTCTGCGCATAGAAATAAACATTATCATTATCCCTGGCAATCTTCATAGTATCAAAATCATTTCTGCCGGTGTTATTTGTATAGACGGTAACAGGTCTGGACTGTGCGCCTTTACAGTTCCTTGGTTGCGTATCACCCGTATAATCTTTGTAAACAGGCGTAACTTTATTCCAATCTGAAAATTCTTTAATTGTTTTTTTTTCAGAAGGGAGCGGGTTGGCTTCCACACCTTTAAATCTTCTTATATTATTAACAAGCTGCATATAATAGTCATCTTTCATGTTAGCAGTTAATGTTGGTTCAATATCGCGGCTGTATTCAGGACTAGCTTCGTTGCAAAACCATGAATGTTCCGGGCTGCCGTCTTTACCTGGCAATCTCTCTGCAGTCCATTCATTCCACCCTGTAACAAAGATAAATTTCGGATTTTCTTTTATTGCAAAATCCCATTGTTCCTGGACGTTATACCCGTAAATAATATCTGTTTCAGGGTTGCCCGGTTTGCCATTATGATAACTCCTTCCCCAATTATTGTTATTGCCATAAAAAGCTGATTCACCCATTCCTGCATTTGGATGCTGTGCAACTGAAACACTTATAATTTCTTTTTCACCTTTGTAATTAAAATGAATGCGCTGAGGGCGGGTAAAATCAGTCCAAGACCAGCTGTTTGTTTTATATTTTTCAGTTGGCAATTGAGATTCTCTCCATGTAAAACTTTCTTCGCAATCAAAGCCAACTGCTTCCGGTGTATGACCAATGATCAGGGGATAACCATCAAGGTAGAACCAGCAATCCGGATGATGATATTTAGCCCCCTTCATATAAAAGTTTTCATATGCTTCTTCCATCCTTTCACCGGAATCGGCATTAGTGTAGAAAACAATTTTAGGAGGATTTTTCCCCTGCGCTCTTACTTCGTCTATTGCTCTCATTAAAAGATCGGCTCGTTCCGGGTACGTTGTAGCGTTTGTTGCATCAATAACGATAATGTCCACCCCGGCATCGGTTAAAAGCTGAACACTTCTGCGGGTCACCCAGTAATCATCTGCGCGGTAATAACCGTAAATTGGTTTGCCCCAGTAATAAACTGTACATGGTCCCCCTTTATGGTAAACAGGAGTTCCCCAATACTTATTATTATAATCATTTAGAACTTCCGGGTGGTTTGGAACGATCTCGCTTAAATCCCAATAATCTTCTGCCGTCCCGTCTCCGTGCGTTAAGAAGTAAAATATGGCAACATATTTGTCTTTTTTCGGATTACCGGCAGAATTATTTTGAATTAAAGTTCTTCCAAGATCATCGGTACCGGCAACTGGCTGTGCCATAAGGTTATTATCTGCAAATAAAAAATTAATCAAGAATAAAAAAGTAAGAGCCAATTTCCGGTTCATATTCCTTCCTATAATTATCCTATTTGTTAAAGAAAAACACATCGTAATATTAAATCTACTTTTCTCTATTGTCCGGTATTCATGTATATATCTTTGGTATTACGGTAAATATTACCCCCGTATTAGTTAAGCAGTATTTTCACTGGAATATAAAGAGAATGCCCGGTAAAAAATTAACCGGGTAAAAACATGTCCGGTAAAATCATTTATAATTTTTGTCTGTTTCTAATTCCGAAGAACGAATCTGGTAAATTAAGGGCTGAGTTCCTTCCGGTCTGTCTGCTTTAAAGTTTCTTATTCTAACATCATGTGCATCATCAAGATAAATTGCAGAACGATAATCGGGCTCCGTTAAAAAGAACTGAACGTTGTCTAAAAAAATGTTCTTTGCATGACGTATATATAAACCGTAACCGGGTAAATTATCCCCGAACATTCTGTTTTCAGGGTAACCTTTTTCATTTTCAATTACATCACGTGTTGCCTGTTCAAGGTTTCCGCCGCCTTTTGCATAAACCAGAATATCCCTGAGAGTTACGTTTTCTATATAAGAACCGGGAACAGCTGTGATTATACCTGGAATCAGGCTGCTGGTTTTTGCAACTACATTACTAATTAAAACATTTTTAAGTGATCCGGCAGGCCGGGTGCGTCTGCCTAACCTTAAAAAGATCGGCGACTGTACGCCATTCATAGTAATATTACTTATAGTTACCCGGTCCATCTGTCCGCCATCAACAATTTCAAGAGCAATGCCCGTAATACCTGTTATTGGCTCACTTACACCGAGAATTCTTTTATCCCAGTGGGTAAAATGAGATTCAAATGGAATATCCATAGTAATATTACTAATAGAGATATTCTTGAATCCGCCAAAGCTTGATGTCCCGAATTTAATAAAATTCCTGTTCGACCTTAGAATACAGTTTGTAATAACAACGTTTTCGCAGACTGATATAGAATCACTTTTCAGGCAAATAGCATCATCATCACAATTAATAATACAATCGGAAATAACTACATCTTTACTATCGATATCAATCCCATCATTATTATAATTTGATTGTGAATAAATTGTAACTCCGCGGATAAAAACATGTTCGTTCGCAAACAATTTACAAGTCCAGCGGGCAGAGTTTTTTAAAGTAACATCACTGATATGTATATCCTTACTTTTTTGCACAAGCACTACAAACGGACGGTCCGGAGCTTCATTGGCAACCGTAAATTTGCTGCCTCTACCGTCAAATGTGCCTTCTCCGGTTATTGACGCATTACGTGCATTGTTAATTGAAACAAGGCATTTATCACGCTGCAATCTGGTCGGAAAATCTTTTATATTAATACTGGATTGAAGTTCCGAGCCTTTTTCCATTTTAAGAGTTACATTATCTTTCAATTCCAGCATACCTGTAACAAATTTACCAAAGGGAACAATAACGGTTCCGCCTCCGTCTGCGGTGCATCTGTCAATTGCTTTCTGGATGAACTTTGTATTGATAGTTTTGCCATCGTTCTTTGCCCCAAACTTTAGAATGTTGTATTCATGTGATGAAACAGTTTGGGAGTGAAGGTTTATTTCTATAAAAAGAAAACATATAATTGTTACGAAAGAAAATTTAATATTCATTTTTCTCTTTCAGTATCGTTAATAATAATACCGGAAGAAGGCAAACTTCCGCAAATAACATTACAATCATAATATATCATAACCCGGACGGCAGGCATTTAGGTAAATATGTTTGGTTCCCTCGTAAATAACTCTTTAAAACCATTAACAAAAAATCAATTTAACCCGGTTTGCTCTGAAAAGTTCGGTTGCTTTATTCCAATCCGTACCGGGATTGCTTAACCGAAATTTCTCGTCGTGTATAATAAATAACATCTTAAGGCTGCTTTGGTAAAATAGCTCTCATAACATTCATGGTCTTCCCGGATACTTTTGCCAGAAAAGAATGACCGTCCTTTGTTTTAGAGTTAGTCATTCGGCTTTCTCAAAAAAATATTTAAAATAAAAAATCCCGGGACATAGCAGGACTTTTTATTGCGAAGAGTCAGATATTCTCCGATAGGTTAAAAACACTTCGAATCCTTTTTTAAATTGACATTTATACCTGATATTTTTACTTTGAAACATGAATTGAAGCTTGAAAAACAGGATTATGTTTAATCTGGAACCGCATGGAAGCGGCTCGATAAAGGGATATGAAGCGGGTGTTTTGGGTATTGGGATTGCATATTCCGATCATTTAAATAAGGTTGAGGAATGGTCAACCTTAAGCCGCCATATATTATCTCCTCTTGATGAAGATAAACACTGGTATGATAAAGAAACTATTTATAAGAGTACGGTTATATGGGATAAAAACGGGACACTCGGTCATCCGTTTGTAATGTATTATAATGCAAAAGGCAGCGATAGTTTAGCGGGAAAAATTTCGGCAGAGCGTATTAGTATGGCTGTATCCGACGATATGATAAACTGGAAAAGGTTTGGTAATGAGCCGGTAATTGATCATAAAGCGGGTATTTCCGGAGATGCTTTTATAACACGCATCGACAGTATCTGGGTTATGTTTTACTTCGGCGCTTTCTGGAAACCCGGCGCTTTTTAGTTCAATGCACTTTTAACTTCTTCAAAAGACATAGGTTTGGATATTATTTTAAGCTGCGCGTCAATCATAAACATTGTCGGTGTGGCATAAATAAAATAATCTGATGCCGCTTCACCATCCCATCCTTTGAGATCGGAAACATTTATAAAAGTTAATTTATTATTCGTTATAAAATCAGTCCAATCTTTTCTATTTGTATCAAGTGAAATTGAAAAAATTTCAAAATTCTTTTCTTTTTCGCTGTTATACAGTTCATTCAACTTTGGCAGCATCTCTTTACAATGAGGGCACCAGCTTGCGTAAAAGACAATCAGCGTTTTCTTTACTTTAGTTTTATCCAGCTCAATATTGTTACCCGCTGTATCTGAAAGCACAATATTGGGAACAACACTGCCAATTTTAAATACCTTTGCCTGGTCTATACGGCGTTTTATTAATCTCTCCGTTTTCAGATCTAAACATAGATCATCTTTTATAACGTAGTTCTGCACTATGTAATCTAATACTTTATCAAAACCAAATTTCTTAAATCCCCCGATTAGATATTCAACAATCTGTTCGTAAACAATTTGATTTATTCTTGCTTTGTTCAGAATAGAATCAACGGCAGTCATAAATTCTTTTTCTAATAAATCAAGCGGTAACTTCGGATTCCGGTAATATGTTAAATACTCTATCGTTTTGCTTGTAAAAACATCGGAATAAATAAGCGAGCTATTATTGAAATCAACATAGTCCAGCGCATGTGCTTTTAAATATGGAAGCTGTTGCTCCGGTTCAATTGTATAATCAACGACCGGCAGCCGGGCGGAGCGGATATATTGAGCAATAAAAGAGTCCGGGTCTGTTTGAGAAGTAATATTTACAAATTGCAGATACCCGCTTTGCAATTCATTAAGCCTTTTCTTTGTTTGGTCATAATATTCATCATCTTTAGGAAAACGGGAAAGTATTAACAGCAGCAATTCTGTTTTTGTCTTGTAAGCTTTGTTCAGTTTAATAAATTGGTAATACTTCTTATTGCTTTCGGAAGAAATAATTTTCATACCGTCCAGGATATTATCTGCATCTGTTTTTATCTTTACATCTTCGCCGTCAAACAGAAAATCCAACCATCCTGCCGGGGTTTTGCTTTGTAAAGATTGAGCGAATGCGCCAAAAGAGAAACGATAAAAACCGTCGTGGTATTTATTTTTATCCAATGGGAATCTATAAATTTCGTTATCACCGGCAGAAATCGAATCTATCAATACAATTTTCTCGCCGCTTAACTCCGATATGTATGCTTTACCGTTATAATTAGAAATTTGTATTTCAATTTGTTGAGCATAACACTGCCCCACAAGGATAACCAATAGTATAATCAGACAGCTTTTTATTTTAGGCTTATTCATTTTTTCTAAATATTGCTCCGCTAATTCTTCTGCTAATGCAATATACTGTTTTTATTATATTAAAGCGGGTCTCTTACGGAACAAAAACAAATTTATAAACAGATTAATTTTTCAAGCAACGAACGCTAAACCCGTTTTCTTTACGTCCTGCAGTCCCAATGTCTACCTGGATATGGAGAAAACCTATTAGAAATTTTCCCCCTAACGAAAAGTACTGAATAAGTGCCGGTAAAAATAGTAAATTCAATAATTTATTGTCAAGAAAATAAAAGAAACACTCACTTGAGAATAATTTATTCAGTTAAGTAAGGTATTCATATTACAAAATATTCGCCCTTAAAAATACACCGGTTACATTCGCAAACAGATTTTATTCAACTCACCTTCCAATGAACGATGCAGGCAACCAGTTTGTTGCAAAAGAAATGCTTAGGATGCTGAAGTGATTTTTACTTAGCGTTTGATTAAAAGTGCATAAAGTAATTTAAGGCAGTAAAATCAATATTAATACAGGTGGTACACTTACTAATCATAATGCCAAGATTTTGAGAAATTTTTAAGTTTTAATTTATTATAAGCTAATAATTGAGACAACTATAATAAGCAGAGCTGAAAAAATAACAGCAAAAATTAAAGACTTACGGCGGTATGTGAGATCTTCGTTATATAACATCATTGTACCTTTTGTTAGTGAAGATGTATGTCTGTGTATTCTATACACACTGTTCTTCGTTTTCCTTTTATCCTAAATACAATTTAATCATTTAGAGCGCAATATCAATCGAGCAAAGGAATGAAAAAAGAATTACATCTTTCGGGTGAGTTTATTTTACAATTATTAAGAATGAGGACTATATAAAAAGACGGCAGCTAACAAGTAACTCTAAAGAGTCTCAGTTTGGTATCCGCAGCCTTATCTGCCTTGTAATCCTTCCCGCATTTTTTCCGGAAAATAAATAACTGAGACTTCAAACAATTTCATTTTCCCTGCATGATTAACATAATTTAATTTAATATTCAAAGTTCAAAATTATTTTAATTACTTTGCTCTTGAACCAATGCACTCCGGAAAAGATAAGTAAAGTATTCTTTTGTTTTTGGTTATATTTATATATTTTCCTTGCGCGTACCGTTCCTAAATCGGAATATGGGTTTATTGCAACAATATTTGCCCTTACAAATATACTTCAAGCGATATTTGATTTGGGCTTGCCATTTTATATCCAACGCGAAGTTGCAATAGGTAATGACATTAGTAAAAAAGTCAATTCGATTTTTTATGTTAAAATTATTTCATTATTATTATACATACTTGTACCTCTAATCTACTTTTCAATTACAGTCAATTCGAATTTGGCGCTCGTCTTAATAATCAGCCTGATTAATTTTTGCTGGGGGTTGAGCGCTGTTTTTAATTCTGTTATGTATGGGTTTTATTCATATAAACAATCTTCCTATTGAAATAAAATTATTGGATGCTGTAAAGAATCCATATCCTTATTATTCAGCAGCAGATATAGTTGTTTTACCCTCAAGAGTGGGCGGCGATCACAATACGCAAGCCCAAACCGACCTGGAATCCGCGTTGTCAAATGCTAGTGCCCGGGTAAGTGACCTTACGATACCGGATGCCCTCGACGGACAAACTCTAACACGTGGTGTCTATGATGGAGGCGCCCTTTCTCTTTCAGCGGGAAAGACTCTAACGCTTAACGGCAGTGCTACTGACGTATTCATCATAAGGGCTTCGTCTACTCTCAATATAAACGGCGGCATCGTGTTGTTAACCGGTGGGGCTGTGTGGTCCAACGTCTTTTGGGATTTAGGAACTTCAGCGACTATCATTGGTGGATCGACTTTCAATGGAATCATACTTGCTAAAACGACAATCACGTTAGATATCGGCGCTACATTAGTGACAGGACAATTGCTGGCGAATACCGCCGCGGTTACAATAGGCTCCGATTTACTGCCGGTGGAACTAACAACTTTCACGGCAGCGTTTAAGAACAATGCAGTAAACTTAAATTGGAACACAGCCACAGAAGTAAATAATTACGGATTTGATGTGCAGAGAAGTCCGTCGTCAGGCGCATTAAACGATACTCAAAATTATAGTTGGACAAATGCCGGCTTTGTATATGGATCAGGAAACAGCAACTCCCCAAAGAATTATTCTTTTATAGAAAGTACTGTTTCGTACGGCAGCTATGCTTACCGTCTAAAACAAATTGACGACAACGGTACATTCGCATACAGCGGCGTTATAGAAGTTAATACAAGGCAAATCACATACAGCTTTTTACTTAATCAAAATTATCCTAACCCGTTTAATCCTTCAACGCAGATACAATTCGAGGTAAGTAAAAATACTTATGCGGCATTAACAATATTCAATGTTCTCGGCGAAAATGTTTTAACGCTGTTCAACGGCAATGTAATAGCGGGACAGGTTTATAATGTAATATTTAACGGTGACAAACTTGCGAGCGGCATCTATTTTTATCAGCTTAAGACAAGTGAGAAAACAGAAGCCAAGAAAATGATTTTAATGAGATAATATTAGGCAGGCATAAGTGCGTCTCAATCATTAAGTAGTTGTAATGAGCTATGAGTGTTCTAAAATTTTAAATTAAGGCAGCGCCTTGGAATCCATCCCTACTGGAAAAGCATGCAGCCTGGCGCTACAATTTTTAATACCGGAAAATTAAATTATCAAGCAATGACGGATAAAAGGTACATAGAAGAAAAAAATATACTCGACTTTATCTTAAGCGCGGTCACCATAATAGCCGGCTTTCCCTTCATGCTGCTGGCAGCAATGGTAGTTATTACTGAAAAAATATTCGGCACAATGAGAGGGAAAGTTTTATAAAAAATAATTAATAAATTGCAGGCGAAAGAGAAAACAATAAAAAAAGTTTGCAAAAAATGGAACCAAAAAACGAAAAAAACCCCTGTGAATCTTCTAAGTCCGCTTGGAAGAAATCTGCAATCAAAAATTTCATTGGTAAAATTAACAGCGATAATATTAAGGTAGTGTCTGGAAATTCATTCCTTCGGGAAAAGCATGAAGCTTGGCACTACGATTTTCAATACCGAAAAATTTGATTATTCCGCAATGAGGGGGAAAAAATACTTCTGCGCAAAAAAAAAATCGATTTTATCTTAAGCGTGGTTATCTTAATAGCCGTGTTTCCATTCATGTTTTGATATATATTCTTTTGCGTATGATCCAAATACAATTTAAAAACAAGTTATGCCCCGCTCCTATTTTTTATTTTACCTGCCGTCTGAAGAAATGTAAAAAGTTTATTTGCAACCCGGTTCCTTGTATAAATACGGCGCCCACTATAATTGCTCCTTTCAGCATCAGTTGAAAATCTTTCTGAATACCGTGGAGACCAAGGATATTGCTCAGCAATCCGATAATCAGAACGCCTGCAAATGTGCCTTCAAGAGTGCCTTTCCCACCATTAAGACTGGTACCGCCGATGACCACTGCAGCAATAGCATCCAATTCAAAACCAACTCCGTCGTTCGGATTTCCCTGAAGTAACTGTCCTGTATGAATAATTCCAGCTAAGCCTGAGAAAAATCCGGCAATAATAAATGTGTATGTCCGGATCCGTTTTACTTTTAGTCCCGCTAGAATTGCCGCTTCTTCATTGCTGCCGATTGCATAAACGTATCTGCCAAGCTGCGTCATTTTTAATATGATTAAAAAGACGATAGAAACGGTTATAAAGATGAACACGGGAAAAGGTATACCGAAGTAGCTTGTTGTAAATATTTTAAAAATATCGGGTGCCGCGCCCGGACCGAAACCTATATCCCTTGAATTATTATTAGAAATAAAGAGAGCAAATCCTCTGGCTGCCGTCATCATTGCAAGAGTAACAATAAAAGATTGAATTTTTCCCCATGAAGTTATTGCACCGTTCAAAAAACCTGCAGCGCTGCTTATGGCTAAAGCAATCAGCAGAGTCAAAAAAAATCCAAGCTGCCAATCCATTAAACCAAATGCGGTAATTGTTGCGCTCAAAGCTAAAATTGAACCTACGGAAAGATCAATTCCGCCGGCAATAATAACAAAAGTCATTCCTACGGAAATTATTCCATTTTCCGAAACCTGCCGTAGAATATTCGTCAAATTTTCAAATTTCAGAAAAATTAAACTCCCTTTACTATTGGCAGGAGAGACTATAACACACAAAACGAATATTATAAAAACTCCCAAAACGGGTCTAACCCATTCTCTTTCGGATAACCTTAATTTGTTCAGTTTGCTCATAATTGCCCTTCATTAAAAGCGTAATGTAATATTTTATTTGTATCGGTTTCTTGAGCATTCAGCAATGCTGCCGGCACTCCGTTAAAAAGTACCAAAATCCGGTCACAAATTCTTAATAGTTCGGGAATATCGGAAGAACTGATAATAAAAGACATACCTTTGGAACTTAATCCGTTAATCAGATTATAAATTCCCTCCTTAGCTCCAATATCAATTCCCCGTGTAGGTTCGTCAAGCAGTAATAGTTTAGGATTATTCAGCAATCCCCTGCCAATTAAAACCTTTTGTTGATTTCCGCCGCTTAGCGTTTGTATATTCTGATATAAAGACTTAAACTTTAAATTTAACTCTAAACTTTTATTAGCTACTGCTTTCGCCTCTCTGGTTTTATGTATATATCCGCCCGAAGCATAATTCGAAAGAACGGAAATGCTGCTGTTTTTAATTATATCAAGCCCTGCAAAAATCCCTTCTGTTTTTCTGTCTTTAGGCAAATAAAAAATTTTTTTAGTCAGCGACCGGGAAGCAGATTTGGGAACGTAAATATTCTCCCCCAACATAATTTTCCCGGTGTGCTGTGCTTTAAGTTCACCGAAAAGGAATTTCAACAGTTCGGATTTTCCTGAGCCGAGAAGTCCTGCCAGACCTAATATTTCTCCATTCATCAAAGTAAATGTGATGCCTGAGAGATATGTCGTAGAATTATCAAATACGTTAAGATCCTCAACCTGCAATGCCATTTCATTGCAGGCGACTGATTTTGCTAGTTTCGTCTCGTAGAATTTACTGCCAACCATCTTGCCGATCAGTTCACTGCGTGTAATTTCCGTCGCAGAATATTTACCTATAAACCGACCGTCGCGCATTACAGCAATTTCATCGGCAATTTCATAAATTTCCTCAAGCCGGTGCGAAATAAAGATAATAATCTTTCCTTTTTCCTTTAGCAGACGGATTTTCTTAAAAAGTATTTTTATTTCACTTTCGGCAAGAGCAGAAGTGGGTTCATCCAGAATAAAAATCCCGGCATCACTTGATAAGGCATGAGCAATTTCAACAATTTGCTGCCATCCAACACTTAGATTTCTAACTATCGTATTAGGAGAGTAAGGGAAGTCAAATTCTTTTAATATTGTCCGGGCATCACCCCGGAGTCTGGAAAAGTTTACGAGTCCGAATTTTCTTAAAGGTTCGTTCCCTAAAAATATATTCTCAGCAACAGTAAGATCTGGAATACAGCTAAGCTCCTGATGTATAATGGAAATACCGGCATGTTTTGCTTCCCAGGGATTCTTAAAAAAAATCTTTTCATCATCTATAAAAATTTCTCCGTTATAATCGGTATAAACACCGCACAATATTTTCATTAATGTTGATTTACCGGCGCCGTTTTCGCCTACTAACGCGGTAACGCATCCTCTTTCCATCGAAAATGAAATGTCATGTAATACTTCAACACCGGAAAAAGCTTTTTTTATTGTCGATAATCGCAGCATATAAGAATAAATATTAGTGTAATATTGCTGACCTATAATAAACAATTGTTACGCAGGATGACCGGGAATTTATCCTATGATTTTAAATCTATAAATAAAGGCTCTAATTGATAGAGAATACAATTTATTTATTTCCTTCCGATAAATATTCTTTCGCATTCTTCGGAGTTATTGCAATTGAAGAAAGTGTAATATTTTTAGGAACATTTTCTCCCTTTAAAATTTTTAAGGCAGTTTGAACAGCTGTCCCGCCTCCGGTTGGATAAATAAATGTAGCGTTAAGTTTATTATCTGCGACCGCCTGCACTCCCCCTTCCGGTCCCGATAACCCGTCAATACCGATAAAGTAAATATCTTTTGTTCTTCCGACATATAGTGCAGCCAGGTATGCACCAATAGTCATGGGATCATTATGACCAAACACTAAATCGATTTTTTCAAATCGCTGTAATGCATTTTCCATTATTGATCTTCCTTTTTCCCTAAGCCATGCACCATCCTGAGAGTATATAATTTTAATATTTGCATAATTTTTAATCCCCTCCATAAACCCATCGTGCCTTTCAATTGCAGGAGTTGATCCTTTTAATCCCGAAATTTCTATGATCGTTCCTTTGCCGTTCAACAGTTCAGCGGCATATTCTCCGGCTTCTCTGCCTATAAGTTCATTGTTCGCACCGACAAAGCAAGTATATTTATCCGATAATATTTTACGATCTATAACAATAACGGGGATACCTTTATCATAAGCTTTTTCAACGACCCCGGTAAGCGGTTGTGCTTCATTAGGTGAAATCATCAGCAAATCAACACCGCGAACAATAAAATTTTCCACATCGGCAACCTGTTTCGCATTGCTTTGTTGTGCATCTGAAATAATTAATTTTATTTCAGAATGTTTTGCAGCTTCTGATTCCATTTGTTTGTTCATTGCTTCACGCCAGGGTTCCGCACTGTTACATTGAGAAAAACCAACTAAATATTCAGGAGCAGCTCCTTTATTTCCGCTTTTGTTGCAAGCAGCTAATAGAATCGCCAGAACAACAAATACAATAAAATGAATGGGAAAATTTTTCATGATGGTTCCTATTTTTTTTGATCAGTCAACTGTCTAAAGGGGGAACTAAAAATTTATATCTTGTACCGATTTTCGATAATCTTTTCCTAATGATATATTTTACGGGCTTGTACAATAAAGCACTTAATTACAAACGGTCAATTTTTTTTATAGTTTTCAAATTATCAATTTACCGGCATTTGACTAATCAGATTTCACCGCATAAAGAAACCTCAAGCCCTAATTCATTCATTGCCGCAGCTTTAGCATATAACGCTTTTTTGGCACTTTTTTGATCGGGGGCATAAACAACTTGAATATGGTTTGATTTATGTCTTGCCATCATCTGATCACGTGAAACTCCTTTTAATACAGCGTTCATTATAGGCCATTGATAGGATGTAAGTTTTAATCTTTCTTCAGTTTCCTCAAATGGTAATTTTATAGCTTCACCCAAGCCAATATCAAATTTGAGTTTACCTTTTTCAATAAATACTCTGCTCCATACAATATGACCAGGTTTACTAACTCCTTTGAGAGTTCCACCTCCAAGCCGGAAGTATTCAGGTGGTTGACGCTCACTGACAGCACTTCTATACCCACCCGCTATATGAGCAGCAGGAATAGAACCTGAAATTTCAAAAACCCAGACAAAATCATCTATTCCGCTGCCTTTAAAATGTCTGCCCCAACGAATATCATGCAGCGTAGTCTCAGGTGCAAAACCTAATCGTTCCCATAAATGATTTGTTATAAGTGCGTCTAATCCGGCACATTCATCAGCTTCATTAAAATGAGGTAATGCTTTTCCTGCAAACAATTCTTTGCCTGATACTTCATGATATACCGGCGGACGTTCAATGTTATTCAAAAGTCCTTCAGCCAGATCTGATGCTGGAGTTAAATCTTTTAATCCCTGCTGATATTGAATACCAATAGTTGAACAACCAAATTCGTCAGCGATGCGCATTGCACTAATATACATTTTACATTGTTGTAAAACTTGATTTTCTGTAAGTTCAGTTGTTTCGTCTTTTCCAAAATTAAATTGTATACCTTTTTCAAGTAACCATTCAAATATTTTTTTTGCTTCCTCATCCGGAACAGTCAACATTTTTGCATACAATGTAGATTGACTTAACCGTTCTTTAAATATCCCGAGCGGGCTGAGTAATTCATCAGGAATAATAGCATTGTACATTCCCATACACCCTTCATCAAAAATTCCTAAAATTGCTTTTTTACTTTTAAGTTCCCGGGCAAATCTAACACCTAAATTAACTGCACTTGACTTGATTGTGGATTTTTCATAAGGTTTAACATGGGAGATATTATGTGAAATTTTACCTTTACTTAACCAATTTCTTAATCCTTTTAAGAAAAATTCATCTCGAAAATCTTCACTCCAAATAGTACTGTATTTTATTCCTGCTTTCGTCATAGAAGCATTTAAATTTAAAAGCCCGACTAAACCCGGCCAGGTTCCGCTCCAATTTGCAATTGTTAATATTGGGCCTCTATGAGTAATAAGACCCGGTAATATTTGCTGACTGTATTGCCAGACCGCTTGCGCTACCACTAACGGTGCATCAGGTGGGATCGATTTAAATACCTCTATACCGTATTTTTGACTATCAATAAAACTATGCTTTTTTTCCAGGTTATATAAATGTGCCCGCTTGACCTGTACTTCTTCTAATTTTAGCACTTCTATAAATTTTTGTTCCATTTCCTGTTGTGCTTTTTCACAAGCTTGATTAGCAGATAATCGCAAATCACCATTAGCAATTAAATATACTGTCTTCATTGTAATTCCTTTGATTAATAATTATACCTTTGATCAAGTTCATCTTAAGAGAATTAAGATAGTTCTTCGTATTTAACCGGTAAGCAATTCTCAATAGCCAAATTTAATCTACTCCGATTGTAGAATATTTTTGTTTACTCAAAAATACTTGTACTGCACTCCATAATCAATGAATCAAGAATAAAATGAAAGAATAATGAAATACCGGGAATAGATATCGGGATTCCAAGCGTTGTTGATTTTGAAAAGAGTATTTTTAATGCAAAATATGCAAGAGTTTGATGTTCAACTGACCGTACAAAATGCCATAGATAAATATCCTTCTGTTAAGCTAAGACTTATCTCCGACAACGGCTCGCAGCTTATCTCTAAAGATTTGGCCGAATACTTAAGGATCGCTGGCTTGCAGCATATCAGAATATCTATTGCATATCTTCATATCAATGGCAAGATTGAACGTTTCCATAGGTTCATTCATGAGGAATGTCTTATCAAAACTTCTTTTATAAATTTAAATGATGCAAGAAAGCAAATTGCTTCTTATATTAATTATTATAATACTAAAAGACTTCACAGTTCTTTGTTTTATTAACACAGGAAAATTTTCTTTTGCACAAGGTACAAAGAAAAACAAATGCCAGGGAAAGGAAACTTGATAAAGCAAAACTTTTTAAATCCGAGGTAAGATTTGCTAACTAATTTTTTCCCATATTTGACTAATCCAAAATTTCTGTTTCCTTTAGACCAATGCAATTCTAATATTCATGGTGGATATGGAATTTTCGGCTCCTTTTTTAGTACCGATTATTATCTAAGGTTTGACGATAAATATTTAGACACTTTAGGGTATAACAATTATTATTAATGATAAAATATTTATATAATATTATTATTAAAATTTTTATTACGCTTACAGCCATAATAGTTTTCTATTCGTGCAATAAAGAAGTATCAGTTACCCCGCCGGATACACCGCCGCCAAATGGATATATCTTCTTAGACTCGAATCCAGAAGGTTTTCAAATCTATTTAAATAATCTGGAAAGAGGAAGAATTACACCGGATAGTTTAACGTGGCTCGGAACCGGGACGTATAGTATTACTTTGAAAAAAAACTTATATAGGGATAGTTCCTTTGCTGCAAATGTTGTTGATGGGAAAAGGCTCTCCATTTTCGTTGATTATTCCAAGAACTCCTTAATGCTTGGCAATATAAGCTGTTCAAGTACACCAAGTAAAGCTGAAATTTTTCTTAATGACTCCAGTACCGGACACTTTACGCCTTATACCTTACAAAATATTTTACCCGGTAATTACTATATTAGGTATCATCTACAGAATTACCGGGATGATAGCGAACTTGTAACGGTAAGCAGTTCAAATTATACATCAGTATATAAATTACTTATAGATACAACACTTTGGCTGAATTATGACCTGTCAAATTCCTCTATACTATCTGAGAATCTGACTTGCGTCATTATAGATAAAAATAATATTGTGTATGCCGGATCCACAGGCAATTATTTTTTTAGTTTTGACGGTAAAAACTGGAAAGCTTATTATAATGCTTTAAGCACACAAATTAATTGCAGTACCATTGACAATAATAATGACCTGCTTTTCGGTACTCCCCGTGGATTTATCGTTTATAATGGGTCCATATTAAAACAATACGGTTTTATGACTTCAGGTTTAGTGGATTATCGTGTACAGACTATTGCTGTAGATAAAGAAAGTAATTGGTATATAGGAACTCAGGGTGGTTTAATGGAAGTTTTTCAACCTTATGGAGCAATGAACTGGATAAGTTACAGTGATTCAAACGGAAGCATCGCTAATAATTATATCGTGACTGCTATAGTAGATAATAATGACAATGTTTGGGCTGGAATATTAAATATCGGCGTGGCAGTAAAAAAGGCATCTTCTAATACTTGGCATTATTATTCTGTTGATAATTCAATAATACAAAGTAATAATATAACGGCAATAGCCGCCGGACCAACAGGAGAAGTTTGGATTGGCTACGGCATGGATAATAAACTTGGTCACGGTTTAACTTGTTTTGATGGTACAAGCTGGCATAACTATTATCCGACTCCTACATATAGTAAGACCACAGCTATTTTTATTGACAGCAAAAATGTTAAGTGGGTCGGAACTGATCAGGGTTTAGTAATGTTTACTTCGCCTGCATCACCGACTCTTTTTGACAACGCTAACACCGGGCTGAATATAAGCGGTCTAACCGGAATAGCTGAAGATTCATACGGCAACATCTGGTTATCCACCGATTCGGGATTATATAAATATAAAGGCAATCGTTAAAAATGAAATTTTACAGCAATTGCAAATGGACTAAAGGACAAGAAAATAGTCGTCATTTTGCCGCGCAGAATAACATAAAAAATTCAGGATAGGATAAGAAAAAATGAAAAGAATAATATTAATAGCAGGCGGGACAGGCAATTTAGGTCAAAGAATTATCAATGCTTTACTTAAAAAAGGCGCTGAAGTTCGGGTTGTTGTTAGAGCAAGCAGTAACATTGACAAGATAAAAGACCTTGAGAATCTTGGTGTAAAAGTGTTTCAAACAGACATTTCAAATATAGAACAGGTAACAAATGCTTGCAATGGAGTATCTTGTGTCGTTTCTGCATTGGCAGGCTTACGCGAAGTAATTTTAGATACTCAAAAGATATTGTTGGATGCAGCAATAGCCGCAGGTGTGCCTCGCTTTATACCATCAGACTATTCATTAGACTTTACAAAATTTTCAGCAGGTGAAAACCGTAATTTAGATTTGAGACGAGAATTTCATGAATACCTTGATAAGTCTTCAATTTCAGCAACAACAATTTTCAATGGCGCATTTGCCGAGATGCTGACCGGTCAAATGCCGCTCATACTTTTCAAACAGAAAATAGTTCTATATTGGGGAAATGCTGACCATCGAATGAGCTTTACGACAATAGACAATACTGCCGAATTCACAGCAAATGCAGCTCTTGAGCCATCCACTCCTCGATTTCTCCGAATTGCCGGCGATCAAATCAGCGCTCGAGAGATAAAAGCAGCGGTAAATGAAGCAACTGGAAAAAATTTTCACTTGTTTCGTGCAGGAGGTCCGCGAATGCTCAGCGCTATTATAAAGATTGCGCGCACGGTTGCTCCCGAAGAAAAGGAACTTTACCCAGCATGGCAAGGAATGCAATACATGCGTAACATGATAGACGAAAGGTCAAATATAACTTTGCTCGATAACAATCGCTATCCCAGTATACGTTGGACAACCGTGAGGGATTTACTTTCAGCGCATCAAGCAGCTAGTGGCGGGATTATTAAATGAATTGTAAGATAAATTGAATATGTGAGAAAAGAACTACTGTTATTGTGTATAAACCTTAAGGTTTCAGGAGTTACAAGTGTTTTCACCATTATCACATTCAAAGCCAAGTTCCGGGGTTATCATTTTTATTAGTTTCTCTTTAAATGCTGGTTTTTTTTGCTACGTGAAGCCGTAGCTCATTGTGATAATGAGCAAGGATAATTCTTTCACTTTTAAATTATAGTGAATCATGCTTCCGTAGTCGCTGCACCACAATTCATATCTTCGGAACCAGGCAAATGTAATTGAAGTATTGAAATTTCATGGAAAGCATTATATCAAAAAGTGAATAGTTTTTGCCAAAATATATATGTCGGGTATTTCTAACTTACTTTAAGTTATTCATAACAAGAATGTGTATTTTTGAATTTTACCCGTAAAGAATTTTAAAGACAGACATAACAAACTTGTTATTAAAAACTAAGTTAATATCAAAACGTTATTTCTTATTAAGATATGAGATCAGGGTAATTTGATATTGAGGACAGGAAAAATTTATTATTCTTCAGTGTCTTAGGCGCGCAAATATAAATTAGGAATTTATATAAATGATTCAGCCAATGTGACCGAAGAAGCGGTGCTGTAGGAAGGTGAAGTCGCACAATTGTAATATTGTTACCCGGTTAAAAAACTTGAAATGGCTGTGTTTCGCAAATTTTTTAACCTTAAGGATGACTAATTTACTTTTGAATTTAACTTGACGGATAAACAGAGAAAATATATAAGCAACGGAGATCTTAAAAATAGTCTATGACAACTAATAAGCATAAGTCTAAAGGAGGAAATAATTGACAAATGTCTAACTACTTTTTAGGTCTTTACGAAAAATCTATGCCTAATACTCTGTCGCTGAAAGAAAAGTTGATAGGAACTAAAGAATCAAATTTCGATTTTTTAGAGATAAGCATTGATGAATCCGACGAAAAACTAAGCCGCTTGAAATGGGAGAAGCGGCAAAGATATGACCTTCTTGAGGCATCTTTGGAAACGGGAGTTAAAATATTATCCATGTGTTTGAGCGGCAATCGAAAATATCCTATTGGCAGCGAAAATGAAAAAATTAGAACTAGAGGAATGGAAATTATATCTGATGCAATAGATTTTGCTTGTGATACCGGCATACGGATTATTCAGATCGCCGGGTATGATGAATATTATAATGCATCTAATGAGAATACAAAACGATATTTTTTTGAAAATCTGCGTTCATGTACGCAAATGGCGGCAAAAAAGGGTGTGATTCTAGCTTTTGAGACTATGGAAACAGAATTTTTAAATACAGTAGAAAAAGCTATGTATTATGTTAAAGCTATAAATTCTCCATACCTTCAAATATATCCTGACTTGGGTAACATTACCAATGCTGCCTGGCTCTATGGGCAAAATGTTTCTGATGATTTGCTTACCGGCAAAGGACATATTGCTGCTTTACATTTAAAAGAGACTGTACCCGGGAAATACAGAGAAATACCTTACGGGACCGGTCATGTAAATTTTCCGGATGCAATTAAAATAACATATGAAATGGGGGTTAAGATGTTTCTTGCAGAATTTTGGTACACCGGAAATGATGATTGGAAACATCAATTATTATACGCCAACCAATTTATTAGATCAATATTTCTCGAATTATAAACCACAAGGAATAATATGAAGACTTATTTTATGGGTATCGATAACGGTGGTAGCATGTGCAAGGCCGTTATTTTTGATGCAGCCGGAAAAGAAATAGCATCGGCTTCGTCTAAACTTAAAATGATAACACCGCAGGCTGGTTTTACCGAACGTGACATGAATGAACTGTGGAGCGCCAACGTCAAGGTAATTAAAGAAAGTATTGTTAAGTCCGGAATAAAAGCAGAAGAAGTAAAAGGAGTTGCCTGCACAGGGCATGGAAAGGGATTATATCTTTGGGGTAAGGATAATAAGCCCTGTTACAACGGTATTGTCTCTACGGACTCAAGGGCGTGGATGTATCCTGATAAATGGAATAAAGATGGTACGGCAGATAGGGTCTTTCAAAAAACATTTCAAAAAATTCTTGCTTGTCAACCGGTTTCTCTTCTATGCTGGTTTAAAGATAATAAACCGGAGGTTCTCACAAATATTAAATGGATATTCGAAGTAAAAGATTTCATCCGGTTTAAATTAACAGATCAAGCATATGCCGAAGTAACTGATTATTCAGGCTCAAGCTTAATGAACATTAAAGATGTTTGTTTCGACCGCGAATTGCTTAAGGAATTTAATCTCGAAGAACTTTATGAAGCTCTGCCGCCATTGAAATATTCAACTGAATATTGCGGCCGGGTAAGCAAACTGGCTAGCGCTGAGACCGGACTTAAAGAAGGCACACCTCTAGCCGGGGGAATGTTTGATATAGACGCTTGCGCTATCGCAATGGATATATCTAACGAAGATAATATATGTGTAATAGCAGGCACCTGGAGCATCAATGAGTATATATCCAAGCAACCCGTATTGAATAAATCGATCATGATGAATTCTCTTTATTGCATTCCAGGCTATTACTTGATTGAAGAATGCAGCCCCACTTCTGCCAGCAATTACGAATGGTTTATAGAAATGTTTTTAGCGGAAGAAAAACAAAAAGCAAAAGAACTGGGCATTAATGTTTTGGAGTATTGTGATGAATTGGCTGCAAAAGTATCAGCTGACGAACAAAACATCATATTCTTACCATATTTATTTGGGTCTAATTATATTCCGAGTGCAAAAGCGTCATTTATTGGATTGGACAGCCATCATACGAGACCACAAATAATTCGTGCCGTATTAGAAGGAATTGTTTATTGCCACATGATACATTTTGAAAAATTGTTAGCTAACCGTACTAATACCAGCGCTGTCCGACTTGCAGGAGGCGCGGCTAATTCTCTATCCTGGGTACAAATATTTTCCGATGTATTTAAGCTTCCGGTTGAAATTGTTGATACAAAAGAATTAGGGACTTTGGGTTGCGCTATGGCTGCAGCTGTTGCCGCCGGAGTCTATAAAGATTTACAAGAAGCTGCACAAAACATGGTTAATATTAAATGCCGAATTGAGCCAAATCCGGCGAATTATTCTATTTACGACAAAAAGTTTGCGCTCTATAAAAAAATATCCGGTGCATTAGAGGATTGCTGGAATAGCTTTAATTAGGATTTACAAATTAATAACCAGGAAGAATGTCCTTTTTTTCCATTTTACAGGTAAGAATGAACGGAACCATTTTAAATAATAAGAATTTGCATAATTCCCAAAATCTTGCTCTCCGGATGGAAAACATTTCGAAGTCTTTTTACGGTATCCCGGCTTTGAATTCAGTGAGGCTTGAAGCAGCAAAGGGCGAAGTTCACGCATTAATGGGCGAAAACGGAGCAGGCAAATCAACTCTCATGAAAATTTTATCCGGGATTTACCGAAAAGACGAGGGCAGAATTTACTTAGATGGAAAGCCAGTAGATATCAGAAGCGCAAAGGAAGCGCTTCAGCTCGGCATTGCCATGATTCATCAGGAATTAAACCCAGTAAGAGCGATGACTGTATCGGAAAATATTTATCTCGGAAAGGAGCCTTGTTACCGGTTCATGGGTGTTGTAAACCAAAAGAAACAACGTGAACAAACGCTGTCCCTTTTTAGCGAGATGGATATTTCAATAAATGCGGATGCAGCATTGGGAGATTTATCCGTTGCTGAAATACAAATGGTAGAAATTGCAAAAGCTATGTCATACGATTCCCGTATCATCATAATGGATGAGCCGACATCAGCTATTACCGGTAAAGAAGTTGCGAAGCTGTTTGAAATTATTCTAAATCTAAAATCCAAAGGCGTCGCTATAATTTACATCTCTCATAAGATGGATGAAATATTTCGCATTGCCGACAGCATTACTGTTCTGCGCGACGGGCGTTACATCGAAACGCGCCCCTCCAAAGAGTTCGATCAGAATACTTTAGTTAGATTAATGGTAGGTCGCACAATCAGTGAGTTGTTCCCAAAAGTTAATTCAGAGAAAGGTCAGGTAACACTTGAAGTAGAAAGCTTGACTCAATCAGGAAAGTTTCAGGATATAAGCTTCAAAGCCAGGAAGGGGGAAGTGCTGGGATTTGCAGGTCTGATGGGCGCCGGTAGATCTGAAATTATGGAAACTATATTTGGATTGCAGCGAGCGGATACAGGACGAATTAAAATTAATGGTAAAAATGTTCACATTCAAACACCAGCTGATGCAATACGTTACGGGATTGCTCTAATAACAGATGACAGGCAGTTGAAAGGGCTTAATTTGAAAATGTCCGTAAAGGACAACATCACTTTAGTGAGTCTAAAAAATATAACCCGCTTCAACCAGCTTCTTCTGCTTGATAAAGAAAATCGAATTGCAGACGAGGAGATTAAAAAGCTGCGAATAAAAGCTCACAACAAAAACCAAGCTGTAAGCACTCTAAGCGGCGGGAACCAGCAGAAGGTTGTTTTGGCAAAATGGCTGTTGAATAATCCGGATATTATAATTTTAGACGAGCCTACCCAAGGAATTGATATAGGAGCGAAAGCAGAAATATACAAGATAATAAGCCGATTAGCCGAAGAAGGCAAAACGATAATTATAGTATCATCGGAGTTATTGGAAATAATGGGAATGTGCGACCGTGTCATTGTCCTATATCATGGAAGAATCAGCGCCGAATTTGAACGGAACGATTTTAATCAAGAACGAATTATTAATACTGCAATGGGCAGCGTAACTAAGTGATACTTCTGGAGAGGGAAAATATGCAAAGCCAAACTGAAACAGGAAAGATTGTACCTATGGGAACGAGAAAGAATAATTTTAAAAATGCGGAGGCTTTTCTTTCGAAGTACGGAATTTACTTTGCCTTCTTGCTTCTGACATGCACTCTTGCAATAATCTCGCCACCGTTTTTAACCCCATCAAATATAATTAACATACTCAGGCAGATTTCAGTAAACGGTATCATTGCTGTCGGGATGACGTTAGTAATAATTACAGCCGGTATTGATCTTTCCGCCGGTTCTATGGTAGCATTATCCGCAGTGATTGCTACATCGTTTGCACATCCCGGAACGTATCCCCTGATAGTACCTTTGGCGCTTGGATTGATTACGGGCTTAACCTGCGGTGTAATTAACGGTGTGCTCATAGCTAAAAAAAGATTGGCGCCATTTATCGTTACACTGGGCATGATGACTGCCGCACGCGGAATGGGATTAGTTTATACCAGCGGACGACCGGTCATCAACCTAAGCGATTCATATGATAAAATCGGGGGCAGCTACATTGCCGGAATACCTATTCCTGTTATCATTTTTCTCGCAGTTGTATTATGCGGAGTTTTCATTTTACATTACACCCGATTTGGCAGGTATGTATATGCAGTGGGAGGAAATAAATTGGCAGCTAAAGTTTCAGGGATAAATACCGATCTAATTATTATTTCCGTTTATGCAATAACAGGAGCATTATCTGGGCTTGCAGGTATTGTTTTATCTTCGCGGGTAATGTCCGCTTCACCGGCTACCGGGCAGGGATACGAGCTTGATGCAATTGCAGCGGTTGTAATTGGTGGTACGAGCCTGAGCGGCGGTGTAGGTACGATTGCCGGAACAGTTGCCGGCGCGCTAATCATCGGAGTTATGAATAACGGACTTGATATGCTTAATGTATCTTCCTACTGGCAGTTAATTGTGAAGGGCCTGATTATAGTGCTGGCGGTTCTTCTCGATAAAAAATCAAAAAATGCATAGTAATTGAAACTAATGTTAAAAGGATTTCAGAATTCTGTATTCGTTAAAGGATTTTCGTTCTGAAGAAAGGATTGCTATCTTGATATTCATTAAACGGTTCAATATTAAGTTAGATTTAATAATAGTCGCTATCTTAATTTCATCCGTTCTAATTGGCTGCAGCCGGAATTCAAAATCAGGACACCAAATTACAATCGGAATTTCTTATCAAGATTTACAAAATGAATTCGTAATCAGACTGCAGGATGCTATCCGTTTAAAAGCTAAAGAATTGAACATAAATCTTGTTGAGCTTGACGGTCAGGGTTATGCTGAAAAACAGGTTTCGCAAATTGAAAATTTTGTCGCTCGAAACGTTGATGCAATAATTTTGAATCCTGAAGATCAATATGGATCATCTCCCGCAGTTGATATAGCAGTCCGCGAGCATAAACCTATAATAGTAGTGAATTCGATAGTTGCCAACTTAGATAAAGCCAATGCATATGTGGGCTCTCCCGATGTTGAAGCCGGAAAAATAGAAGCTTCAGAAATTATAAGGCTGCTTAACGGTAAAGGAAATGTTGTCTTGCTCCAGGGACCTTACGGGCATTCAGCAGAAATACAGCGCACTAAAGGCATAAAGGAAGTTCTTTCAAAATTTTCCGATGCAGAGATTATAGCCCAGCAAACGGGCAATTGGGATAGAGCTCAAGCGTTGTCGGTAATGGAAAACTGGTTATCAGCCGGAAGAAAGATTGACGCGGTTATTGCAGAAAACGATGAGATGGCAATGGGCGCATATAAAGCAATTTACGGAGCGGGAAAGCAGAAAAAAATTTTTGTTATCGGCATTGATGCAATATCTGATGCATTAACGGCAGTATCCAACGGAGAATTAGCCGGGACTGTTTTCCAGGATGCTCATGGTCAGGGTTCTTTGGCGGTAGAATTAGCCGATCAACTTGTTAAAGGACAAAAGATTAAACACACAAATTTCATTCCTTTCCAGCTTGTAACGAAAGAGAATGTAAATAATTTCTTAAAATAAAGGATAGAGTTATGAACATAATTCAGGAAACATTTAACCAAGGAAAAGGCATTTTAAGATTAGTGCCAACATTTGTACCGCGCCGATTCAGCAAAGCCGGACTGCGTTTAAGACTTCACCCCGATGATTATTACGCTTTAGGCACTAAGCGCGGTTCAATTAAAGAGCGCTGGTTTTCTTCTGTAATCCCTGCAATGAACGGCGAGCTCGCACCGCAGGATGAAGGCATGAGCTACGTTCTGCCTTTCAGCGGAAAGTTAAAGGAAAAATTTCTTTTTAAAGATGCTGTTGATGAATTAAAGGAAAAGATTGTCGGAAAAGAATTGATGAATAAATACGGCGGCTGGCCTATGTATTCGAAGTTTTTCGATTACCTGGCGCCTTTGTTCTTTCATCTTCATTTAGGTTTTGAAGCTGCCGCTGAGGTTGATCGTTTAGGAAAACCGGAAGGCTACTATTTCCCGCCGGAAATGAACAATTACCCGGGTGAATTCCCGGTAACATACTTTGGTTTTGATCCCGACGTAACTAAAGAAATGGTACGTGAGCGTTTGCTGCTTTACGAAGCGAGCGACAACCGCATCACCGAACTTTCCCGCGCGTACCGAATTGAATTGGGAACCGGATGGTTTACGCCGCCGGGAGTTCTTCATGCGCCGGGTTCTTATCTTACATATGAACCTCAATGGAACAGCGATGTGAACTCCGTCTATGAAAATATTACTTCAAATGAAGTTTATCCATACGAGTTTCTTGTGGAGAATTGTCCGGTAGACAAGAAACATGATATTGACTACATTATGAGCCTAATGGATTGGGAAAAGAATATCGATCCGCATTACAAAAAGAAATATTTCCGTGCGCCGGTTGTATGTTCTCACTCGGACGAAAAGCATACAGAAAAATGGATTGTCTATGATAATGATTATATCGCAGCTAAGGAATTAACAATTAAGCCGGGACAAACGGTGACTATAAAAGACGGCGCTGCATATGGCTGCATCATTATTCAAGGACATGGCAAGTTCGGAGTTTATGATGCTGAAGCTTCCGTTATGCTACGTTTCGGTCAGGCAAGCAATGATGAGTATTTCGTCAGCGAAGATGCTGCAATAGCAGGAGTTGCCATTTCCAATAACAGCCAATTTCAGCCTATGGTTATCCTGAAACATTTCGGACCGAATCATCCTGATATGCCGAAGAAAATATTAAATTAGCTAATATGGGTAAATAAAACTTTTAGAAAATCACAATTTTTGACCGGAACTATTTGAGAAGGTAAATTAATTCGACCAAAAAAATTTCAAATAAAAATATTGAGGGAAAAATGACACTACAAGAACGTTTTCATGAAGTAATGAATTTTAATCCAAATGTTCATTCAATTAAATGGGAATTTGGATATTGGGGTGAGACCGTACTTAACTGGTATTCCCAGGGTTTACCATTAAAAAAGTACCCGATATTAAATAAAAACATTACAACTCCTACTTCTTCCTTATATACTCCGGCATGGACAAATGGGGGTATAGACAAATTGCCCAACGGAATTGCCGTATTGGCTGGAGGTTTATATTTTCCGTCACAGGGATTCCCTTTAGATCATGATGTACGCGATTATTTTGGAATGGATTTTACGCAAAGGCTAGTAGATGTTAATTTACATTTTTGTCCGATGTTCGAAGTTAAAGTCCATGATGAGAATGAACAGAAATTGATTTACACTGATATTGACGGCGTAAAAAGAGTTTTCTTAAAAGACGAAGCAACAATTCCAACTTCCCTTGATTGGCCTATAAAAGATTTAAAAACTTGGGAAAAATTAAAAGAAGAAAGATTAAATCTAAGCAATATTAAAGATCGTTTCCCAAACAATTGGAATCAGCTGATTAACGAATACAATAACCGGGATTATCCCCTTGCGATAGGGGGTTACCCGCAAGGCTTTTTTGGAACATTAGCACACCTGATAGGTTATGAAAATCTTTTCCAATGGTATTACTTAGAGCCCGAATTAGTAAAAGATATTCTTAATACTTTTACGAATATCTGGCTTGCGGTTTTTGAAGAAATTACCTCTCAAGTGAAGATAGACCATTGGCATATTTGGGAAGACATTTCGTTTGGAAAGGGCAGTATGATTTCTACGGACATGGTTAGGGAATTCATGCTGCCTTATATAAAACGGATTGCTGATTTTCTAAAATCAAAAGGCGTTAAAATTATTCTATTAGATACAGACGGCGATTGCAACGCTCTAATTCCTTTATTCATTGAAGCCGGAGTAACAGGCATGTACCCGTTCGAGACCAATTGCGGGATGGATATTGTTAAAGTACGCGAGAAATATCCTAAGCTGCAAATATTAGGCGGAATTCCAAAGTCCGACATACAAAAAGGTAAAAAACGTATTGATGAATTTTTAGAACCCGTCGATAAAGTTCTGAAAACCGGGGGTTATATTCCATTTGGAGATCATTTGATTCCTCCCGATGTGGATTTTAAAAATTTCAGTTACTATAGAAATAAGGTAAACACACTCATTGATAAATACGGGGATTAAAGCATGAAATTATATTTAATCCTTGTTTGCTTGATAGCAGCAGTCGGCGGTTTTTTGTTTGGCTTTGATACATCTGTAATTTCAGGCGCAATTGAATTTATCCAATCTCCTCATGTATTTAATTTAAATGATATCCAGAAAGGCTGGGCAGTAAGTTCAATTATAATCGGTTGTATGATTGGCTGCGTACTGATTGGGAAACCCAGTCAAGTTTTGGGAAGAAAAAAGATGTTGCTATTTACGGCTTTCGTATTCTTAATTTCAACATTGGGATGTTCTTTAGCAAATAGTTTTAAAGAATTTATTGTTTTCCGAATACTTGCGGGCGTAGCTGTTGGTTCGGCATCCGTATTAGCCCCTGTTTATATATCCGAAATATCACCACCTAATTGGCGGGGCAGAATGGTATCGTTTAACCAATTAGCAACATTTACAGGTCAGGCGCTTGCTTTTGTCTCTAATAATTTCCTTTACAAATTTCATGGTATTGATAATTGGCGCTACATGTTAGGAATAATGGTCATTCCTTCAGGACTATTCGCTATCTTTTTATTTTTTATACCGGAAAGCCCGCGGTGGCTGATTATTAAAAATAAAAATGACAAGGCATTAAATATATTAACTAAAATTAGTGGTGAAGAAACTGCTCATGCGGTATTCGATGGGATATTATTAAATGTTAAGGGAACAGTCGCCGGTCAATTTAAAGAATTGTTCAGAGGAAAGATGTTTAAACTTATGGTAATAGGAATTCTGCTTGCAGTTTTCCAACAGATTACCGGTATTAATGTAATTATGTATTACTCACCTGCAATTTTTAAATCCACAGGTGCAGGAAACGAATCCGCATTGTTTCAAACAATGATAATGGGATTAGTAAATCTTACATTCACAATTGTTTCAATTCTTTTAATTGAACGAATGGGCAGGCGGTTATTAATGCTTATTGGATCCGCGGGAATGGGATTATTTTTATTTGCAATCTCCGGGGCTTATTTTACTCATAATTTTGAAGGTTACCTGGTTTTAATTTTTATTATGGGTTATCTTGCTTTTTTTGCTTTATCATTAGGTCCAATTGTTTGGGTGCTTATAGGCGAGATTTTCCCAAACAGGCTTCGAAGCCAGGCTTCCGCATTAGCAGTTTTCTGTCTTTGGGGTTCTAATTTTATTATTTCATTTACTTTTCCAATTTTACTTAAAAATTTAAACGGCGGATTCACATTCTTAATCTATGCAATAATGTGCATATTATGTTTAGTTTTCGTTTATAAGTATCTTATTGAAACTAAAGGTAAGACACTTGAACAAATTGAAATGGATTTCTTAGGCGAAGGATTTAGCGGTAAAGATTTGACTGCTGATGAAATAAATTAAGCTTCCGAATCTAAAATGAATACTTCGTAATTTTTTCTTAGAATAGACTTTAATTTAAGGTGTTGTACCTATTGTACTTTGCTAATTTTCAATCATTATTCCCAGTATAGTATTCCACCCTGAATATAAATATTTATTATTTACGAGATTTTCTTTAAAGTACCCGGTTCTTATATAAATTTCGAAATGATCTGAAACATCATAACCTGCTTTTAAATAGACGTGGTTATCTACATTATTTGAAGTATACAGAAGATTAAGATTATTTTCTCCAAGTTTGTTAAGATTAAATTTTCTAAAATATAAATCGGTCAGGAGGAAGACTGACCAATTATCTGATAACAACTTGCCGGCAACAAGGCGTATCCATTGCTCGTATGAAAAACTATTTGTAAGATCAGAGATATGAACCATGAAACGGTAATCGAAATTTATTATAGCATCCTTTAAATAATAGAAACCGGCTTGCGGACCAAATCTCCATCCGTTGTTTTGATTAATGGTTCCTGTTTGTGCGGAATGCAAGCTTACAAGCTGCCCGGCAGAGGAAGATAATCCGTTTACGGAAAAGCTTTCCGAATAAACCCCATATCCGATTTTTGTAATACTGCTTAGTGGAAGACTTGTTCTTAAATCTAAAAGATAAAAATCCAGGTTTTGTCCGGTACTATCCTTAATTTTTTGAAATCCATACCCAGTTGATAAACTGAGGGGTAAATTTTTAATAAAGAACAAATCACCGTCGGCTAAAACATTAAATACGTCATAGGATAAATCAATATTTTTTCCACTAAAGTTATCCAACCATCTGTTAAGCCGGAAGCCCCAGTCAAAAGATTTTTCTGCCTGGCGGTACGAGCCGTCGGCAACAAAATTCAAAGTGGACAAAATATTTTCACTTCCGTAAAATTCGGGATGCACTATTAACTTTAAACCGGCATTTCTCTTCTCATCGTTATAAACATATCCCAACTGACCGTCAAAATCTTTGTATAAATCACTTTGACCTATAATTGAAGATCCCGAACTACTATAATATCCTGCCTCGGCACTTGCGGATAACTTAAACTGACTATTTGTAACAGGGTAGTACTGAGAAATAAAAAATATAATGAAATAATAAATGATAGAAACGTTCTTACTCATTGAGAATTTTCAATTTTATGAGTAATTATAAATTTGTATTCAAGCAGACTTTTTTTAAGCTCTTCAAGCAATGTATGATATTGCTGATATGTTAAGTTTTGCCGGCTGGAGTCTGGTTGAACAGTCCAGCTTATTTGAGGATAAATAGATTGATGCAATTGGTTGAGTAGTAAACTATAGTCCTCTGCCTGGGAGGTAAACGCTGAATTTGCCGTCGAATTTGTTCCAACGAAAAAAGCATGGGGGGATTGAAAATTGTTTGAAACCGCCGGTTCAGTAGACGGCTGCTGCGGCAGGCTTATTCCGAATTCAGTTTCCTCCAAAAACCTGGCTGTTTTTTTCTGAAGAGAAATAATTTTATCTACTCCGGAGATAGATTGATTTACATTACTCAAACGATTGTCCACTTCACCAAGCGCTTTTTGCAGATATTCTTTATAAACATTTTTTTGAGCCGGGTCGTCAATTTTATTTAAATTTATTTCAATTATTTTATTTGGGTAAAAAGAAAGCAGACCTATTTTCGGCATAACCAATATCTTCTTCCCTGTATATAAATATATCTCATCCTTTACCCCGCTTATTTTTTCATTGGAAAGATTGTTCGTTTTTAGAAGCGCCTGCAAAGAATCGATCTTTGCCGAATATTTTTCACTCAACATATTTTTTATGTTTTCAAGTTTCGCCTGAAGGATAACAATCTTTTTCTGCAATTCATCAATGTCATTGGAAACAGAGATTGAACCAGCCATCAATCCAGTAACATCATCTTTGCTAAAATCAGCCTTACTCTTCGCTTCGTTAATTTTCTTTGCTCTTTGGTTCAAAATGTTTTTCAACGAATCAAGCTTTGCCTGTTCCGAGCTTAACCAGCCTTCAAGCTTGTAATAGCTGTTTTCAAGGAGGGGAATAGATTGGGGGAAAAGACTAAATTGAGTGCAAATAAAAAATAGAACAATTAGTAAAAATCTTAACGCCGGAAACCTCATATTTATAGAATTAACTATTTTCATAACAGACCAAACTTTTCCAATTTATAATAAAGCACGCTTGTACTTATCCCCAAAAACTTTGCAGCACGATTTTTAACCCCGCCGGATTTTTCCATTGCCTGAACAACTAAGTTTTTTTCAAAAGCATACACAGCTTCATCAAGCGGAAGATTGCCAAACCCGCTCGCAATTTTTAAATTGCCGGGAAGATGCCGTGCAATCAGCTCTGCGTCTATCTTACCGGCTGGAGTAATAACAACGAGGCGTTCAATTAAATTTTCAAGTTCACGTATATTGCCCGGCCATGAATATTCCAGGAGCAGCTTCACTCCATCGGAACCGATTTCTTTTTGCTCTTGCCGGTTTTTCTGTGCCATCTTCTTCAAAAAGTGGTTTATAAGAACCGGTATATCATCTTTTCTTTCTCTAAGAGAAGGCAGGTTTACCGGGATGACGCTTAGCCTGTAGAATAAATCTTCACGGAATTTTCCCCCAAGAATTAATTTTTGTAAATCTTTATTAGTAGCAGATATTATTCTAACATCCGTTTTTATTGTCACTTCTCCGCCTACTCTCTCAAACTCTCCATCCTGAAGAACGCGCAAAAGTTTTATTTGCATTGCAGAAGAAATGTCGCCGACTTCATCAAGGAAAAGAGTACCTTTGTCTGCAAGCTCAAATCTTCCTTTCTTTTGTTTAAATGCGCCGGTGAACGAACCCTTTTCATGCCCGAACAATTCGCTTTCCAAAAGATTGTCGTTCAAAGCCCCGCAATTAATTTTTATAAACGGCTGCTCCAAACGATTACTTTTTCGGTGGATTGCTCTTGCAATTAATTCTTTTCCCGTCCCGCTTTCTCCCTGAATTAGAATAGTACTGTCTTTTTCAGCGACCTGTTCGACAAGCGAAAAGACATCTCTTATAACTGAGGAGTTTCCAATTATGTCTCCGTAACCGATAAAAATTTCTTCATTTAATAATTTGTTTTGTTCAATCAGATCCTCAATTTTCTTTACATTCAGAATTTTCTGCCAGATATTTTTTACTTTAATTCTTAACTCATCAGGTGAGAACGGCTTTGTCAAAAAATCCGCAGCACCAAGCTGCATAGCTTTTACGGCATCTTCCACTTTCCCGTATGCGGAGATCAGAAGCACTTCAATTAAAGGGTCTAATTCCTTCATTTTCTGAAGAACTTCATTACCGTTCAAAGGTTCCATCTTCAGGTCCAAAATTGCAAGACAATATGATTTAAACCTGAAATTTTTCAAAGCAGCAGGCCCGTTTTCAAACCCGGTTATATTATACCCTTCGCGGCTGAGACTTTCAACAATACCCAGGCGCATAGTATCGTTATCTTCAACTACAATTATTTCATTATTATTATGCATCAACAATCTCTTTAATTATACTGAATGTTGACCCTTTGTCAGAGTTATTTTTAACTATTAATTCTGCGTTATTTTCCGAACATAGCTTTTTACTTATTGCCAGGCCCAAGCCGGTCCCCTCTTTTTTCGTAGTGAAGAAGGGGTTAAATATATTGTCTAAGTTTTCTTCCGGAACGCCTGTGCCGTTGTCTTTTATGTTTATTACCCAGCGATGGTTAATTGTTTCAGTAGAAATTTTAATCACACCTTTTTCACAAATTGATTCAAGGCTGTTGGATATAAGGTTTATCAATATCTGACGCAAATGATCCTCATCAAATAAAATTTTTCCTGCGGGACAAATAAATACTAATCCAGCATCCTTTTTCCTTAATTGTTTATCAAAAATATTTTCAATTTCTTTTGAAATTTTGGAAAGGTCAACCATCCCGGGATTTGCAATTATCGGACGACTGTAATTCAGATATGAAGCAATTAACAATTTTAAATGATTTAATTCTTTTAAAATTTTATCAAGGTAGCCGGTATCTTTTTTTTCTTTTTGCAAATCCTCTTTTGTAAGATTTGCAAGCAGTTCAATTCCGCCGAGCGGGTTACGTATTTCATGTGCAATTTGGGCAAGCAGATCTTCTTTCTCTTTTTGATTCTTTGCAAGTCCCGTTTTCATTCTCTCCATTGCCTGTGCAAGTATATTAATTTCCCCGTGTATATTAGCAGGAACAGATGCATTAAAAATTCCCTTCCCTATTTCGGAACTAAAATAAACAAGCTTGTTAACAGGCTTTGTAATCGATCCAGCCATAAACCATGCAAGTACAATTGTGAGAACAGTTCCTCCCAAGCCGAATGCCCAGTATATTGTTGAAAGTTGTTCGACTTTTTTGAGTCTTGCGGCATTTTCCCGGACTGCCAGCCAGTAACTGGAATTAAGCCTGTGAAATCCCCACATATACCATTTCCCGTCGTTCCCTTTAAATGGAATGGAAACAGTCCCGGTTTCTGCATGAAGGGCATTAATCTCTTTTAGGTTTATAAGAAGTCCAGGTTCAAAAGTGCCGGGCGTAATGTTTGAATCGGAGTGTACAATGATGTCGAAATTTTTATCGAAAATAAAAATTTCGGAATGCAGACTTTCGTTCTTATTCCGGTTGAATATTTCCCTGAAATAATTTTGAGCAGATTTAGTTGGAAGACCAAGCGACAGAACATCCAAATATTTTCCGTCTATTTGTTCCGAAAGCATTTTTGAAACGACATTAACCTGCTCGCTAAGCTGGTTTAGATAAAGGCTGCGTGTGTAATTATAGCTTACCATCGAAATAATTACTAAAATAATTATCGTTGCCGCACTAAAAGTTAGTATAATTCTGACACGATAATAAGATTTTTCGAAAATATTATTATTCATTTGCATATTATTTTACACAAATAAAATATATCCTGTATAAAATTAGCTATAAACATTTTCTTTTGCATCTGGAAACAAATCAAATTATTTATTTGCAACTAAATGTATTTTACTAAGTGAAAGGAAACTTTATATTCCGGAAAAGATAGCTATATAACCGATGTTTTTGCCCGGTAAATAATTGTCTCATGTTTTGATTCGATTATTCTTTTAATCAATCCGGTTAGCCCTGATAAGTATTTATAGAGCTGATTATCATCCGGTATTTTTCCTTACCGGTAACTTCTTATTTAGCATTAATATTCGATTTTTAGAATAAGAAACTAACACGTTCCTCGTTCCTATTTTTATTACAAATAGTCTTTTACTGCAGCAATAATTCAATTCACCGGATTGACAACCTTTCCGGCAAATATTATAGCGCCCGAATTCTTTTCCGTAATTAAAAATATAAACGGATGATCCACGCTAAACACGGGATTTTCAATAACAAATTGTGCGCCAATACTGACTACAGTTACAGCGGCAGCTTCAGTGCCTTCTTCATCAACTTTAACATAAGTTTTATGAATAACGTCCGTAATATATAACTTTAACGTTTTGCAGATATTTGAAAAGTCAGCGGAAAACGGATCAAAAGCATCAACCATACCAAGGTCAATCAATGATTTCATTAATGAAATATTATAGTTTACCTGAAATCTGGGCAGATATAAATTTATTTTCTGTGCTTGCGTCATACCCGCATTAATTTGATTAAGCATAGTTCCGTTCACCGAGCTTAATAACTGATTTACATCTACGCTGTTATTAGGAAGAATTATAAGCATATTAAAGTTCCCATTGCCGTAAGGAATTTCAAGCGCCTGATAATCTAAACCTGCATAATAATTAAAATTATTTAGCTGGTTCATCATTTTGCATTGCACCACGCTGCCGTTTTGTAAATAAAACGGTCTAAGAGTTGTGAATGAAGTGTCAAATTTATATTCCCAAACTGCTTTAAAATAAATTGCATTTATAAGATACATTACTACTTCAGGCGGTATTATTTTACCTACGATTTGAGTAATCTTTCCATTGGTATTTTCACTTACCCAATTATTTATAATTCCAGGTGAAGCCGGATTAGTAAAGTCTAGGCTTTGAATATAAGCATTAAAATATTTATTATTTACACCCAGAAAATTTTGTTCAAAACTTACGCTTTGCCTGCACCATATAGAGTTTGCATCGGTAAATGTGACGGTGGGATCGGCTGTAGTTAAAATATTTTTTAGGTTCATATATGCCTGGTTCACTTGGGCTTGCGAATTACCGGAAAGCTGAAGCGTGTTCAACATTTGTGTATATGTCTTGCCGTTTGCACCGTTAAGAGTCATCCCAAGCGCTGAGGAAATACTTAAAGGCGATAGAAAGATATTACTATCTGCTTCCGAATTATTAATATCTTTTAACAGGTTTATACCGAAAAGATTGGAAGTTAATGCTACATTTTTATCAAGAGGTGTTAAAGTTTTATTTGAAAACGGGTTAACAATTCCATCATGGCTGCTACAGCTAAAAGAAATTATTAAAAATGGAATTAAAAGCAAAGACGGGGATAATTTTTTCATAACTTTACTCCTGAAGATTCATTTGTCAAGTATTTTTATAATAACAATAAACCAAGTTTTATGCCAGAATCATTTCAAGAACAAATTGAGCTTTTATATAGACAAAACATTTAGTTTTTTTCAAAATTAGCATAATAGAATTTTATCCAGCTATTAATATAAATGTTGTAATTATCAAATTCCTGATAGACTATCAGTTTTTTGATAATCAATCCTCCCTATCGCTTAAACCGGCATGCCTTCAGGTAAATCTTTATTTATTCGGATCCCATGCAAAAGGTAATGCCAATGAGAATAGTGACATCGATATTGCCATCATTTCCGATAAATTTGAGGGTAGACGGTTTTGGGATATGAGATGTTAAGAAAATATATAATTAGGTCTTCATTCGATCTTGAGATTCATCCTTATAAAACCGAAGATTTTACGGAAGACGACTCATTTGTAAAAGAAATAATTAGTACAGGTCAAAAAATAATCTAAAATTTTTGAATGACATAGAGTTTTTTATTCGTTGGAATAATAAGGAAACGTAAAGTTCGTAACTTGCTATACTGCATACTATTTCCTTAAGAATATTTTTTCCGATGTTATTGTACCGGAATAGCACCTTCATTAAAAATTAATGAAAGTAAATATCTTTGACTCCACAATACCGCAATAATCTTTCCTTTGAAAACACCAAAACCTGTCATATTTACTATGGGCTGTATTCTGATTTTTTATAGGAAAATATTTTTGATTTTTAATGTATTTACAGTGGTACTGATTGGAATTCCGGAACGTTTTATCTTAATAAAAACTTTTGACGAAAGAATATATTTTTTTTTAGAAAGTTTAACTTCCTTTTTTTAAGATTTACATAGATTGAAAATATTGTAAGAAGTAACTAACTTAGTTAATCAACTTTTAACGGAAACAACATTATATTGCAAATAAATAATAACATCAGTAGAATCTAATGAGATTCTTGCACCTAATCAGCTTCATTATTATACTTTTCCTTCTGCCGGTATTGGCTAATGCTCAGCAAGGAGGCAAGCTGCAGGGAGCTTGGGAATTAGTTTCTCAGAAAATGGACGGGAAAGAGCATCCAATAGCGGGGAGGAAAATAAAACTATTAACGGCAAGTCATTTCGTTTGGGTTCAGCAAGATAAAAAACAGCTGGAAGAACTTCTTGCAAAAGGAACGCCGCATGATTCTGCGGTAGCGTATCATGATGGATCTGGAGCAGGTACTTACAAAGTATCCGGAGATACCTATACCGAGACGACTGAATTCTTCTACGACCCGCAAAACATCGGAACTTCAATTGAGTGGAAATTCAAACTCGAAGGCGATCTTTGGTATACTTCAGGACGATATGTACATTACAAAGATGGCAAGAAAATGGAAGATATCCTTTTAGAGGAAGTATGGAAAAAGATCGAAAAAAATAACAGGAGTATGAAATGAAAAATTTACTGGCTGATAGTTAATGAAGAAATTAAATATTTATATCGGGAAAAAATCAAAGCATTTATGGAGAAGAAGGAATCATGAAAAATATTTTATTCATTTTAATAATAGTACTGGGTACTAAAATGTTTGCACAACAGGTTGTAATATTCGAAAAGACAGAAGTGTGCTATTTGAATTCTGAAAACACATTTTGTAAACAGACCAACCCGAAAAAAAATGATTTTCTTGAAAGCTTTAAAAAGGATAATACAAAATTAAACCCTTATGATTCCGAAGCGTATTTTGATACACCGCCGATTGCATGGGGTAAAAAGGCATATGATTTCAAACTTGGAAGAATTGCTTATCATACTTCATTTCCCGGCGGATTTGTTGCCGATCTTTGGCTTAATAATCTTTTACCCAACCATGAATACAAATTGACACTTAACGGCAAGGTTGGTTTGGTAGGCAACGAACTGCTGACTGAGCCCGTTCCCGGTAATGAAAATGAAAAATACTACGACTTCCTGATTGTTAAAACAGATTCCAAAGGTGAATACCATGCGAAGCTTGGTGTTTTTCTTAAAACAGGCGCTTATCATGTAAGGTTTTATGTTAAAGATGCCGACGACTCAATAATAATTCTATATCACGATTATTTTAAATTCTCAGTAGATTAAAAAATTAAATCACAGATATGACCTGTAAATTTTTATCAACCTTTATCATATTATTTGCGATAGTATTTATTGGCGGATTTTTAATTAATGCTGAAACATTTCCGGATAAAGGAAATAATAACCATAATAAGCCCGAAGATTCAAGAGAAATTAAAGTAACTGATTATTTGCTTTACGTCGGCTCATATACTCCTAAAGGAACGGGAATTTCCATATATTCTTTGAACCCAGAAACAGGCGTATTGAAATACTTAGGTATATCGCCTTCGGTTTCAAATCCATCTTATTTGGCAATCCATCCGAATAAGAAATGGCTTTTTTCGGTAAACGAAATTAACAATGGAACTTTAAGCTCGTTTAGAATAAAAGATTCTTCAAAACTTGAAATTATCAATACTGTTTCATCAAACGGCGCATCGCCATGTTATGTAAGCATTGATAATTCCGGAAATTATTTGCTTGCTTCCAATTATAACAGCGGGTCAGTGACTTCAGTCCCGATTAATCCTGATGGTTCGCTGGGAGATGCGGTTTCCATAATCCGGAATACCGGATCAAGCATTAATGAAGAACGGCAGTCATCACCCCATGCCCATTCAATAATTCCTTTTCTTTCCGGCAATTTTATTTATTCTGCCGATTTAGGCGCCGATTTAATTTATTGTTATAAAATAGTTAGTTCAACAGGACAATTATTAATGATTTCAAAGACTCGCATTACCGCCGGTTCAGGGCCGAGGCATCTTGTCTTTCACCCAAATAAAAAATGGCTTTACGAAATTAACGAACTAAAAGCCACTGTTGAGGCTTTCCTGGTTGATTCTGCATCAGGCACATTAAGCTATTTGCAAACCTATCCTTTACTTAAATTAAAAGATGACGGCTCCCTTGCTGCCGATATTCATATAACAAATTCCGGCAGGTTTTTATATGCATCGGTTCGTGATCCTGAAAATACTATTGCAGTTTTTTCAATTGATCAACAAATCGGCAGTCTTACTTATATTGGAAATACTGCATCCGGCGGCAAAACACCACGGAATTTTGCCATCGATCCATCCGGAACATTCCTATTAGCCGCCAACCAGAATTCGGATAACATAACTATCTTTCGTATCGAACCAAATTCAGGCAAACTAACACAAGTTGGAAATGCAGTATATGTACCTTCACCGGTTTGCATAAAATTCATGAATCAATAAACTAAATTATTATACAAATATTAATGCTATGAAAAAATTAAGAATTGGAATGGTCGGCTTCGGCTTTATATCTGATTGGCACTTGACCGGGTTTAAAGATAACCCGGATGCAGGGATTACGGGAATGTGCCATGTTTTTTTTGGAAATGAAAAGCAAAGAGCAGTCGAAATGGAATTGCTGAAGAAAAAATGCTCGGGGCTTGGAATTAAAGCTTATAACAGCTTTGAATCTATCGTTTATGACCCTGAAATTGATGCATTAATTATCGGCAGCATCAATCCTTATCACTTTGAACAAATTAAAGCTGCAATTGCAAATAGAAAGCACATCATGGTTGAAAAACCTGTTGTCACAGATTTTAAACAGCTTGAGGAAATTAAACGACTTAGCGCTGAAAAAGGAATTAAAATTTTCCCTGCACACAACTTTGTTTACAGAAATGCTGTTCGAAAGGCAAAAGAAATTATTGAAGCCGGTAAATTGGGGCAAATAATTCACTCGTCTTTTATAGTTACTCATACAATTAGTGAAACACATGCGACAGGTTGGAGGGCAAACAAAGAAATTGCCAGAGGAGGAGCATTGATTGATAGCGGACACCACCTGATTTATCAAGCACTCTATTTGTTAGGCAAACCCTCAAAATTACATGGATTTAAGTCAAATATGGTATTAAAAAACATGGATTGTGAAGATACAGCCCAGGTAAGTCTTATATATCCTGATGGTTCAATGTCTGTAATAATGCAATCGTGGACATCCAACCATGCTGAGATGATTAATGGTATCAGGATATTCGGGACACAGGGAAGTATAGTAATCTCAGATGCCCTATATTTTAATGACGAGAAAATTGATTCTGATGTTGAATATGCCGGTTCATTTGTAAACCAGGCTAAAGCTTTCTCTAATTACATTCTAAAAGACATACCTCCGGTTTCAGGACTTGAAGATGTTCACGATACACTTAAAATTACCTTTGGAGCTTATCATAGCGCCGATACAGATACTATTATAAACTTTAGAACTATGTAATTTATTGTCCATAGTCTAAACTTCATTTGACATAAAAATGAGTTCTTATATAACCGCCGCACCTAATTATATCCCAGCCGGTTTTTCAAGCATTTCGTTGTAATGGAAGAAGCTGCAATTGGAGTCCGACTTAATTATTTTCGCGCAACCGATATGGACTTTGTTAAAGTTCAGTTTGAATAAGGTTTTTCGCAAAACGATCAATTAAAACTGCAAAGGATTGGGTTAAGATTCCAAATCTTACCGAGAAATGTTCCGAACCACCACTTTACATTTTAAAGGCTCTCATCAAAGAAGCGAAGCCAGAGGCATTGATTATTCAGACACTTTATTCTTCTTATCAAATGGCAAAAGAAGCGGTTCCATGGAATCTTCTTGTGAGCATGTAAATGAGGATGCAGAGCCGGTATGCAGAGATATGGAAAATATTATTCTTTCAAAAATGAATATTGTACACGATGCGGCACAATCAGGCTTAGAAAAGCGTCGTTTTTTATTTATGTATGTGCTCATTCGAAGCTAAATGGAAAGCCTGAGTTTAAAATTATTAATTGTAATTTTTAATCCTTCGGTTCTGTTCACTTTTGGCTCCCATCCTAAAATTCTTTTAGCCTTTTCAATATCAGGCTGCCGCATTTTAGGATCGTCAACCGGAAGATTTTGATAAACAATTTTGCTATTTGAGCCGGTAATTTTTATTATTTCATCCGCAAATTCATTTATAGTAATTTCATCTGGGTTGCCTATATTAACCGGATCAGATTCATCAGACATTAGCAATTTAAAAATACCGTCCACTAAATCCGAGACATAGCAAAAGCTTCTTGATTGAGAGCCGTCTCCAAAGATTGTTATATCTTCACCTTTTAATGCTTGCCCAACAAATGCCGGTAATGCCCTACCATCATTAAGACGCATGCGGGGACCATAAGTATTAAAAATTCTGACTATCCTTGTTTCAACTCCATGAAACCTATGGTAAGCCATAGTCAGTGCTTCCGCAAAACGTTTGGCTTCATCATAAACGCCTCTTGGACCAATCGGGTTCACATTTCCCCAATATTCTTCATTTTGGGGATTCACATTTGGATCGCCGTAAACTTCAGATGTGGAAGCAAGCAGCATCCTGGCTTTCTTTTCTTTGGCAAGACCGAGTACTTTATGCGTCCCGAGGGAACCAACTTTCAGAGTTTGAATAGGAAGCTGTAGATAATCAATAGGGCTTGCCGGGGATGCAAAATGTAAAATAAAATCAACGCGCCCGGGAATAAATATATAATTTGTTATGTCATGTTTAAGAAATAAAAATTTTTCATTTCCCGAAAGATGAGATATATTATCCAAATTGCCTGTAATAAGATTATCAACACAAATAACTTTGCAGCCTTCCGCAAGAAGTTTGTCACACAAATGTGAGCCAAGAAATCCTGCACCACCCGTAATAACTGCCGTATAATCAAGCATCTTATTTTCCCTTTCTTTTTTTGTAAATATCCACCGTTACTAATATCTGCTTCCAAGCTGTATACGAATACAAAGTTAGTTATCCTAACAGATATTGGCAAGCTGAAAATTTAGATTTTAGTTAAAATTATTTAAAAAACAAAGCGAATATTCTTCCGGTAGACCAATCAATACCAGGCGCATAATTCTCATCAAATCTGAATTCCGGCACAACTATCAATAAATAAGAGGATTTTTTCTAATTTAGTTATTTGAATTGTACTATAAGGGCGTAAAGCAGTTAAATATTTTCCGGAAGATTAGAGTCATTATTTCAATAAAAATTATAAATGGGAATAATATTTTAGTAAATAAGCTAGTTGATTTATCTAAAGAAAGGGTAATTATACAGTTTAATAATCCTTTAATCCCTTTTTTTATAAAATATTCTAAATATCTCCAAGGTTGTTCTTTTAATAGTTTAACTTCTAATAAAATTCTTTGAATATATGAAATACCTGGTAGTTTTTTGTAATTATCAAATATGTCAGGGATAAGATTAGCAGAGCCATAATCTACATTGACAGATACCTCCATTTGAGTAATTGTGACAGGGTATTTGGTCATATGCCATGTTTTCCCTCGCAAACTATTATATGAAACAAAAAAAACGAATGGGTATAAATTATTTACTTTTTGATTTAAATATGTCTCATATAAGTCTTTTCTGTAGTGAATAATTGCACTTAATTGTGTCCCTCTCCAAGAGTTTTCTAAACAATTTCTAAATCCTTTACAGTATAATTTAGATATTTTATTATAATCCCGACCAGGTTTAATTTCTCCTGATTGGAAAAGGGATTTTGTTGCAGGTATTACACAAAAAATACTTCCATCTGTTTTCAACTTAGGTAATATATAATTTAAATATTCTTCATCAAGATAATCATCATCACCTAAGTACATAATGAATTTGCCTTTTGCTTTTTTTAAAAGGAACAGGCAGTTAAAAATGGGTCCCATGTTTTGCTTTTGGGAATATAGCCTATAGTTTAGATAATTAAAATCAAAGCTATTTATCATATTAAATGTATTATCTTCAGAATTGTTATCTGAAATAATTATTTCAATTTCATTTTTTAAATTATTATCACTCAGAATAGATCTAGTTATACATAAGTTTTTATAAAGAAGAGTCGATCTATTATAAGTAGGAATCAATATTGAAAGCAGTAGTTCGTATGGCATATATGATTTTGGGGAATACTCAATATAAGTTTTAGATGGCTAAATTCAGGTTTAGAAGATAACTTGCAATTTTATTTGTTTGGTTTTATAAATCAATATCTTAATAATATATTCTTGACTTATAATAAAAAGAATAAAGAGTAGGCGGGATAAAAAAACTACGTGCTCACTAATTCGCTTGCAAATAAACTACTTATTCATAGTTGATGATATAGTTAATTTAAAGTAGCTGAAGAATAATTTATAGTAATTTTAATAAATTCAAAACAAATAAATTAATTTTATCTATTTAATCATCCACCTATATTCAAAATGATAGTATTTTGGATAATTTCCTAAGATACTCCTGGCTTCCTGCCACATTCACAAACTGATCTGGGATTGCAATTCTCTTTAGCTTTGGATGCTTTAACAATTTGTCAGATTCTTCAAGGTCATTGTATCCTTCAAGAATTGCTGAACCAAATCCTCCGCTCATTTGATGCTCTTCAATTGTTATTATTTTTTCATAATTATCAGCAATAATTTTTAATCCATCCAAGTCGAGAGGTTTTATAAATGGAAAACTATATAATCCCCAGGATAATTTATTATTATAAATATAATTAAAAGAATATTTTAACATAGCTCCAGTTGATAAAATTGCTGTCCCTTTTCCTTCCAGTACCGGTATCATTTTTCCCAACTCAATTTTTATTTCATTTTTATGAACAATTGGCTCGCCTGCTTTTCCTAACCGTAAATAACATGGACCATTATGATTAATTATTAATGATGTAACAGCTCTAGTTTCGACCGGATCTCCTGGTGCACATACTGTTAAATTAGGTATAGTTCTTAACATCCCAAGTTCTTCAGTAGCATGATGCGAAGCGCCAAGAGACCCGTATGCATAACCACCGCCAACTGCAACTATTTTTACGTTTAGATTATGATAACAGACATCATAACGTATCTGTTCCATACAGCGTAAAGTCGGGAAATTACCAATAGAATAAGTAAAAGCTGTATATCCTTCTAAAGCTAATCCGGCAGCAATCCCCATCATATTTTGTTCGGCGACACCGGCATTTAAAAATCTATCCGAAAATTCTTCGGCAAATGGTTCTACAACAGAAAAACCTAAGTCCCCGACAATTAAAAAAATTGATTTATCACTTCTTGCTTCTTCAATTAATTGATTTATAAATGCAGTTCTCATCTACTTTTCTTCAATTTGCTTAAGTGCATTTTCCAATTCATCTTTATTAGGCGACTTATAATGCCATAATAATTTGTTTTCCATAAAATCTACACCTTTGCCTTTAATAGTATGAGCAATTATTGCTGTCGGTTTTTCCTTTTGTTTTGGTAAAGTTGAAAGTGCATTAAAAATTTGTTCATGATTATGCCCCTCAATTTCAATTATTTCCCAATTAAAAGCTCTTAATTTGCTACTCAAAGGTTCAAGATCAAGAACATCTTTAACATTTCCTAAACTTTGTATTTTATTATAATCTATAATCACTGTTAAGTTATCAAGTTTATTGTTAGGTGCAAATAAAAAAGCTTCCCAATTAGATCCTTCGTCCAATTCCCCATCGCTTAGAATAACAAAAATTCTATGCTTTTCATTTTTCCTTTTTGCAGCGATTGACATTCCACAACCAACAGATAAGGCATGTCCTAAACTACCTGTTGACAATTCTATACCGGGAACTTTATGACTTGCATGTGCTAATAAAATACTCCCATCTTGTGCGTAGCTATCTAATTCAGATATATCAAAAAATCCGGATAAAGCCAAAGTTGCATATAAGCTAGTACAAGCATGACCCTTACTCAACAAAAATCGATCTCGTTCTTTCCATTTTGGTTCTGCAGGATCAAATTGTAATATTTTCGAATATAGTACAGCCAAAAGATCAACCATAGATAAAGCGCCACCTATGTGTGAAGCTTTCGCTTTGTAAACCATTTCTAGGGTTTTTATGCGTATATTTTGTGCAAATTTTTCTGAGGACATTTCGTTCAATTTATTTTTCTAGATTCGAGTGTGCTAAAGCAAAGATTTTATTTTTAATCTTTAAATATATTTACTCAATACAAAATCTGTTTATTTTTTCTAAATGTTTTTCTTTATGCAAAAAGAAATAATTTGTTTCAATCGTATTTTCGTCTACATACCCAAACTGTACAAGTTTATTTTTACGTGAAATGAAACATTGATAACCAATTTCTTTTAATAATTTGATAATATCGTTTGGATGATAGTTGAATTTTGTTGTCCATTTCCGAAGCATTTCAGAAAATATAATGGGTTTATTTTTTTTAATTGTCTCAATTCCGCCAGTGAACACAAGTTTCTCTGCACCTTCTACATCGCATTTTATAAAATCAATTATAATATTGTTCTCAGTTGTGAAATCATCTAACTTTTTCACACTACAATTAACAGTATTAATTTTATCATTATTAGAAACGTTCGCTAAGCTTGCATTAACAGAAAGCGACGGGTCTAAATAAAATATAAATGTACCGACAGCATCAGATAACCCATAATTACAGGATTCTATGTTCTTAATTTCATTCAACTGAATATTTTCATTCAATAATTTGTATATATAAGGAATAGGTTCAAATGAGAAAATCTTTGAATTAGGAAATTTCCTTGCAATAGTAATAGCATACCAACCTATATTAGCTCCAATATCAAAGATATTAAAATCTGGTTCCATCATATTAATTTGCATCATTAACTCGTCTTCTTCGTAACTCCCAAAGTTCAGTGTATCAAACTGGGCAAGGCGCTTATCATCTTTCAAACAAATAAGTTTTAACCCGGAATCTCTAAATTTCATGATTACTTTATCATCTTCAATTTCAATATTGGAAATATTTGTGCTTTTAATATACTCGGCATAATCAAAAAGGATAGCATGTTGCCCGTACATTTTATCTATGTACTGCAACTTATTTATATTTCCTTGATCAAATTCTTTTTTAATTAGGTCTAATTTCATTGGTAACTCTTTATTGTTCTATAAAAACCTTCTTCAATACTCACTTTAGGGGACCATCCTAATTTGTTGAGTTTTGCTAAATCAGGGCAATTCCGTAAAACTACGCTTTTTAAATATCCTTCTGTATTATCAGGACTTTCTATAATTTTTAATTTTCTTTCGGGAAACAATTTTATTAATTTTTCAGCTAATTCTATTATGCTGATATATTCGTTTGGATTACCAACATTATATGCCTCTCCTATTTTCCCTTCCAATAAAACTTTAAAAAATGCTATTGTTGCATCTCGAAGATAACAAAATGACCTATTAGCCTTTCCATCACTTTTCATTATAATATCGTTTCTTTTTACTATATCAGAAACAAAATCTGCATATACTCTCCCATCATCTAAAGACATACATGGACCATAAATATGAAAAGGTCTAACTATTTTAATAGGTACTCCATATTGGTGCATCCAACTAATACACATGTTTTCCCCCATTCTTTTGCTTTCTCCGTAACAAGAACGAACATTCAAAGGATCTAAGTATCCATAGTCATTTTCATTTATGGCATTTTTACTCTCGCCCACTTTCCCATAGACTTCACTAGAACTAAAATACAAGAATGATTTTATTGAATTCTGGTTTGCAACTTTTAACAAATTGTTTGTACCTAAAACATTTGCACTTAATGTGCCGACCGGATCAACACCATAATATTTAGGACTTGCTTGACTTGCTGCATGAATAATAAAATCTAACTTCTCATTAATATTTATCGATTCACAAACATCTTGTACTAAAAAATATAAATCATCAAGTCCTATATAGTCAGCAAATCTTTTTTGAGCTTTTTCAATATTTCTGACAAGAGCAATTACTTTAGCTTTCTTTTCAAACTTAGTTTCGTTAAGATGTAATATTACCCCAACCATATAAGCAGGCAAAAAACCATTTGCACCAGAGATTAGAATTGTTTTCCCTTCAAGCTCATACCAAGGTATGTTTGCAGTAGTAATGAATTCTAAATCCTCTTGAATAATCTTATTGTTTAACATTTAAATATTTTTTTTATTCCCAATCATCAGTAATAATATTATTTTCCAAAACAGCTTTGTCTAAAAGAAATTTTTTAAATGATTTTATCATAACAGGAGGGCCTGAGATAAAATAAGTAGAATGAACCCCGCATTTGCTAAATATTTTGTTTATATCAATCAGTCCGTCTGTATCTTCATAAGCGAATTCCACAAATTTTGTTTCTTGCGAATGGTACGAATTAGTGTGAATTTCACTAATTTTTTGCATGACGTTTAATTCATCATTATAAATATTGTATTCTTTAGTTCGAAAGCCGAAATATATACGCGGGTTGATGTATTCTTTGAACGATTCATGAGTGAATAAAGATAAAAAAGGAGTAACACCTGTTCCACCTGCAATAAAAACACAATTATTTTTATCGTGATTTCTCTGGAAAATATCACCATAAGGCATTTTAAGCCATAGTACTTTCCCTCCGTGTAGTTCTTGCGACATCCTTTTGGTGAAATTACCTTTAACTGCAAAAGTTATTTTTAATGTTTCTTCGTTTGGACTGCTCTGCATTGAGAAGCATCTGGATTCTGGCCATTGCCCGGCGCCATCATATTCATCCAGAGATAAATGTAAAAACTGTCCCGGATTGTATATAAATTTTTTATCCGACGAAAATGAGATCGTGTAAATACCCGGGATTGGGTTTGTTATTTTCTCTACTTTTGATTTGTATTTTTTTATGATAGACATAAAATTTGATTCGTAGTGTAACTTTGTGTTTTACTTTGAGGAACTTTGTGAAATAAAACAGTTTCACTAAGTCTTCACTAAGTAACTCAAAGTATTAATCTCCTAATTCCATCCTTTAATGATTTTGTATAGAAATTTAACAACAGCCCTAATTTGCATCCCGATAACAGCATATACGTTAATGTTTGTGCGATATGAACATCATTAAACATTTCAACACTCTTCGGTTCTATCACCACTTTATTTTCTACCAACAAATCAATTCGATAACAACATTCAAGTTTCACTTCCTGATAAACCAAAGGTAATGCTATTTCCTATTCAACCCTTAAACCTGACTTTGTTAGTTCGTAAGCTAAACATTCTTTGTATGCACTTTCTAATAATCCTGGTCCTAATGCAGAATGAACTTTGAAGGCACAATCCAGAATTATTTTACTTATCTCATTTTCAGTCATAAAACTAATTACAGAACGCCCCTCGATTTAATAACCTGACATAAATTTATCAACTATTTCTTCTATGTAGTCGAGTTTTTCGGGTGAATTACCGGGATATGTTCCAAGGAAAAATGTATTGTTCATAATGTAGTCGGAGTTATTTAAATGCCCTGCTATTTTAAAATTTTTACCTATAAACGCCGGTTGCCTTGTCAAATTACCGCCAAATAAATTTCTTGTTTCAATCAAATTATGGTTTAGATATTTTGTTAACTCATCTCTTTTAAAAGGCGCATTATCTTTTACGGTAACAATATAACTAAACCAAGCGGGATCGGAATTTTCAGTTGCTTTTGGCAAAATAAAATATTGAGAATATTTTTCAAATATCCGGTTGTAATGTTTAAAATTCGCTTTCCGTTTTGCACAGAACTCAGGAAGTTTATCAATTTGAGCAGAACCAATCGCAGCCTGCATATCGGTCATTTTAAAATTATACCCGATTTCAGAATAGACATATTTATGATCATATCCGTACGGCAAAGTACCAAACTCTTGAGAAAATCTTTTTCCGCAGGTGTTATTTTCGCCGCCGGCGCAGTAACAGTCCCGCCCCCAATCTCTAAGGGACTTAATTATTTTTGCCAGCTGTTCATCATTGGTAATAACAGCGCCGCCTTCACCTGTAGTAATATGATGAGCAGGGTAAAAGCTTATTGTAGAAATATGCCCAAATGTACCTGTATATTTCTCTTTGTATTTGCTGCCAAAAGCATCGCAATTGTCTTCAATTACCCAAAGATTATACTCTTTTGCTAACTGAAGCACGACATCAACGTTAAAAGGATTGCCAAGTGTGTGTGCCAAAAATATGCACCTGGTTTTATCGCTGATAACTTTTTTCAGCATTTCAACATCAATGTTATATGTTGGAATATCTATATCTACAAAAACCGGGACACAATTATTTTGGATTATTGGAGTAACCGTAGAAGGAAACCCTGCAGAAACGGAAATTACTTCATCACACGGTTTTAATCTTTTGTCACCAAGTTTCGGAGAAGTCAAAGCTGAAAAGGCAAGCAGGTTTGCAGAAGAACCTGAATTAACAAGGATTACATTTTTAACGTCTAAATATTCTGCTATTTTTTCTGCAAACGATTCTGAAAATCGGCCTTCAGTCAGCCAAAAATCGAGAGATGAATCCACCAAAGCAGTAAGTTCTTTTTCGTCAAAGACTCTACCTGCGTAATTTACACGCGATTTCCCCGGGATAAATCCAACATCTCTAAATTTAGCTGCATAATACTCTTTTGTTAACGTTAATATTTGTTCTCTAAGTTCAGAATGGGTCATTAATTATCCTTAATCTTTTTGTTACACAGAGAGCCGCCGAGACTGCACAGAGAACCATTTAGATTTTAAAGTGACCATTCAATTCCCTTTTGTCGCGCTATTGTAATGTAATCTAAAATTTGTTGTTTCCTTTTTTCGTAAATGTTACCAATGCCGAATTCAACTGTGTAGCCATCTATTGTGAACTTAATTAGTTCATCAAAAGTCAGGACCGGTTTCCATTTAAGGTTCCATAAGGCTTTGGAAATATCAAGTTTTAGCATGTTTGCTTCATGAAGTTTTTCGGCAGTATCCTCAAAAACAGCCTGCCCTTTGCCGTAATATTTAATCAATGCTTCAATAAGTTCCGAAACTTTGTGGTTTGACTGGTCCAAAGGACCAAAATTCCAACTTCCCGCATATTTATTTCCCTCGATATACAATTTTACAGCTAAAAGAAGATAACCGCTTAATGGTTCTAATATGTGCTGCCAGGGTCTTGTAGCTTCAGGATTTCTGATAATTAATGATTCACCTTTTTTTAATGCCCGGAAAAAATCGGGTACAATCCTGTATTCAGCCCAGTCACCGCCGCCAATAACATTGCCTGCTCTTGCGGAAGCAATTGCGCAATGAGTATCATTTGTAAAGAAAGAATTTAGATATGCATTAGTAACTAATTCAGAGCAGCCTTTAGAAGCGCTGTATGGGTCTTTACCGCCCATCGGGTCGTTTTCTCGGTAGCCCCAAAACCATTCATTATTTTGATAACATTTATCACTTGTTATATTCACGGCTGCTTTTATGCTTTTAATCTTCCGGACGGCTTCAAAAAAATTAACCGTACCCATAATATTGGTTTCAAAAGTGTAATGCGGGTTTTTATAAGATTCCAATACAATTGGCTGGGCAGCAAGGTGAAAAGCAAACTCCGGCTGAATTTTTTCGAAATAATTATTAAGTTTATTGAGATCTCTAATATCACCGTCTAGATGGTGAATTTTCTCATTTAATTTACATTTTAAAAAATTATCCTCTTCCCGTTGAGGGGGCAGTGCATAACCAAACACATCTGCGCCAAGCTCTTTTAACCAGATAGCAAGCCATGAACCTTTGAAGCCTGTGTCACCGGTAAGTAGTACTTTTTTATTCTTGTATACGTTGTTAAAAATATTCATTTTTTTTCTTTGTAGTTCTTTGTGTTACCTCTACAGTAGACTTTGTAACAAATTTTTCTTACACAGAGAGTCACGGGGAAGCACAGGGTATTTTACCAGATTTTCCAAGCCGATTTGCCGGCAATCCACAAACTTTCAAGTTCGTTTTTATCGGAAAGTTTATCCATCGGCATCCAAAAGCCATGATGATAAAATGCATTTAATTGTTTTTCAACTGCCAAGGTTTCCAACGGTTTTTTCTCAAAAACAGTGGTATCATTTTCAATATAATTAAAAATTTCCGGTTCTAATACAAAAAAACCGGCATTAATCCATGAACCATCACCTTTTGGTTTTTCTGTAAATTCTTCTACTTTATCTTCACTGCTTATTTTTAAAGCGCCGAATCTACCCGTGGGCATAGCTGCTGTTAAAGTCGCAATAGCATTTTTCGAATTATGGAACTCAACCAACTCCTTGATATTTATGTCTGCTACCCCATCTCCGTATGTCATCAAAAAACTTTCATTATCCGTATATTCTTTTACTCTTAAAATTCTTCCGCCTGTCATAGTATTATCGCCGGTATCAACAAGAGTTACCTTCCAAGGTTCAGAATTATTATTATGCACTTCCATCTTGTTCTTGCTTAAGTCTATTGTAACATCTGATTGATGCAAAAAATAATTTGCAAAATACTCTTTAATTAAATAACCTTTATAACCGAGGCAAATAATAAATTCATTAAAACCATAATGGGAATAAATTTTCATTATATGCCATAAAATCGGCATTCCACCTATTTCCACCATTGGTTTGGGCTTAATGGTCGTTTCTTCACTAAGCCGGGTGCCAAGCCCCCCCGCTAAAATTACTACTTTCATATAATTTTTTTTTATGATTAAATATTTACTGCTTCACTTAGCAGGTTACAATATATTATTATATCAATTTTCATAACGTACCATTTTATCTGCAAGTGTACTAAAAATCGAGGTCATGACAAATTCGCGCAAAAGCTTTACAATCCCAAAGTTCAGAGCAAATTCCCTGTTTAGCTTAACCTATTAAATTCTTTTCAGAACTTCCTAAAGCTTTGCTAATTCTATTCCATTCAAGTGGTTTGTACCGACTTCTTCTGTTACAGGGCGTTAGGTTCAGTTAAAACCTATCGCTCAAGCCGCACTGCCTGCATCTGCATATTTTATTTAATGTTAAATTATAAACCAAAGTTTTTTCCCCTTATCTCAAAAGGAAAAAACATCCGGTTACAGCTTCGCCCCGTAAGTTACATAAACATATTTATTCCGTACTTAAAATAGTATGGGGTATTAATTATTGATATAAATACCCTCAATTTAAATATAGTGAAAAAACTCCTCTTATAAAATGAACTACCCCGCTGCAAGCGGTCGGGGTATCAAGACATAAGCACACAAACAGGATACGCCACAAATGGCGGAGAATTAAACTCAAAAGAGATTAAAATAGAATATTGCCTTTTGTTGTAACGCATTATAATGTAAACACTACAAAGTCACAGCATTCACTTTCCGGTTTATTATGCTTCGGCATGTTTCCCTAATAATGTTAGAATATCTACGGTAGAATATTTAATTAACAAGAACTAATAACACTTTATGAGAACAAGCAAAATAAAAATTTAGTAATTGGTGATGCACTTCATATTCCATTCGGAGATTAAAAATTCGACTTTATAATTGCCTCTTATATCGGAGAACATTTCGATGATCAGATTAACCTTTACTCCGAACTTAAAACAATTACTAAACGAGGATATATTAAGGCACTCTGCACACTGACTGAATTTTTATTGCAATCATTAACACATTCTATGGTAAAGGATAAAAGTTAATGTTCCAATGGAAAAGAGCAAAGCAAATACTTTGACGCAAAAAAAACTTATATGACAGTAATATAGTCAGAAATATTTTTATTAAGCCGTTTTATCAGTTGTGACAGTATGTTTCTTACTATTTTTAAATTCAAAGAATATACCGGCTAACAATCCCAATAATGTAAGTGAGCTTAATGATAGCGCAACATATTCACTTAAATAAAAGGTTACAGGAGCATATTTGAATTCAACTTGATGCCTTCCTTTCGGAACTATTATTCCCATAAAGCCGTGATTGACCTTATAAATTTCTGTTTTATTTCCGTCAATATAAGCCTTCCAGCCAGTAGGGAGATATGTATCGCCGAAGAACAGAAAATTGTTCCCGGAAGCATCTGCACTTAATGAAACTTCTTCATCTTTATACTCTGTAATATTTGTCTTAGCGGTTGAATCGGGCACATCTACTTTAGGCACAGTACCATCAACATAGGCAATATTTTTAGGATCAAATGAATTTTCTTTTATATCATTCAGCACAGTCAAATCCGGTTTTGTTCCGATTTTATTTACAAAGTACACCCGGGGCAAAGCGTTTGTATTATTATAAACTATTTCTTTGTCCTTTTGATAAATGGGAACAAATCCCGGGAATGGAATTTGCTGATCGGCAACAATGTATTTAACATTAAGCATCCGCCAGAGTGTTTGGTTTACGGGACCGATTACATCCATTAAATCCTGGAAAGAGCGGGGCTTAATTCCCGAATACCCGTAAAAATCTTCCAGCATAAAGTATGCATTATAATTACCATTATTCTGTGAAGCCGTGCCGCGAGATCCGTCCTGCTTTATGTCAATCATCCTGAAAGGTTCAGTATCCTTTTGACTCTTTATTACCGTAACATAGTCAGGTTCATTAAACATTTTTGATATTTCGGGATTATCGACATACTTTTGCCCGCGCGCATCTATTCTAAAAAGATCAAACACAGCAAGAATAATTACTCCTGCAACAAAAACATCCCTACTAACTTTTGAATTGATGTATGAATATGCAAGCCAGAATGTAAGAGCTAGAAGAGCAAATGCGATTAATAAATCACCTGTAAACATATCAGACATGTATGGAGAAAGGGCAGAATATTCCTGCGCTGCCTGCTGATGAACTGCCGTAAAATCGCTTATCCTCCCGGTAAACCAATCGGCAATTGAACTTTTCAATACCAAAGAAAGGGCAAATAAAACCGAAAAAACGATAGCGGAATTTTTAACAATCTTAATAGTTCCGGTTTCTCTTTTCTCTCTAAGAGAAATTATCTTCATCAAGCCAAAACCGGCAAGTATGGGCGTAGTAAGCTGTACGAGGACTAAGATCATTGACGGGACCCGGAACTTATCGAAGTATGGAAGATGATAAAACAGGAAATCAAATAAAACAGGGAAAGTACTTCC
>CAZUCY010000008.1:0-52866 GCA_964618785.1 uncultured Ignavibacteriaceae bacterium
ACTAATATTTCCGAGCCGTGCAATTCTTTAATTGTATCTTTCAAATGGCTGATATTATCAATAACATTTATGCCTCCTTCGGTAGTTAATTCCTTCCTGTGTTCGGGCACTATTGTAGAAAGTTCCGGGCCTACATCACATGCTATTTTTATAATTTCTTCAGTTGCCGCCATTTCGAGATCAAGTTTTGTGGTAATTAATTCCCTCAGAAGGCGTACGTCCCTTTCATTTATATGTCTCCTGTCCTCTCTAAGATGAACAACAATACCGTCCACCCCCGCTTGCTCTGCAATTAGCGCAGCTGTAACGGGATCAGGCTGTTCTTCCCCTCTTGCATTTCTTAATGTGGCAATATGGTCTATATTTAATGAAAATCTCATTTTAATTTTTCCTCAAATTATTTGTTTTAATATATGAAGTACAGAATTTATTCCTAAGCCGAAGTCGCTTGCTCTATGCCTTAAAGTGGATAATAGATCTATACTAATCATAATACCTGCATGAGTAACAATACAATAATAAATTGATTGCGTACGATAAGCAAGAATACCGAGTGCAATACCGCCCAAAATTACACCGAAAGTTTCAACCGGAGGCTTCCCGTTATGAAGGATTAAAAACGGTATCATTTGAATAATAACCGCATAGTATCCAAACTTTTCTTTTAAACCAAACAGCATAAATCCGCGCCAAATGAACTCCCATGCAAACAAATAAAAAAGCAATCCTATCTCATATAAGATAAAAATTTTCCATGAATCCCTCGCCTGATCCAGAAGAGGATATGTTAAACCAAACGCCTGCTGTGACGTAACAAACCAAATTATGGGTATCATTACTACGAGAAAAAGGACGGAGAGTTTTATCCCTGTATTAAAATCCCCCACCCTGAGACCATAATCTTTAACTTTCTCTTTAAAGACAAGTTTAATTATCAAAGCTGGAATAATAAAAAGAGTGATAAAATCACCGACGTACCAATAAACAAACTCATACAAATAAACATCCGGGTTTGAGCTAAGTGCATCAAAAAAAATTAGTTTAAAAAACATTCTTGACGTATAATACCAGGAAATAGTTTGAATTATGGCTATGGAGATAAAGACAATAATGACTTTCTTATCAAGCTTTTTTATTATTTCTATAAGCTCAAAGAACTCTTTTTTAATTTTAAATTTCGTACTATTCATTTAAAGATAGTTTAAATTAAATTTTAATTTTTATAAAATTACTAAATAGTTTTTAATCGGTCATAAAAAATATAATTAATAATTCAGACAAAAATAAATTTGACTTATATTCAACATTTAAATATTTTAGTCCAACGGGGGAATAATATAATGGAAAATTTATTATTGATATTCGTATTAGCAGTTTTGATTTCCGCGTCCGGCTTATCACAAAACAAAATTACTATCAAAGTAATTACTCCCGGAATTGATCCGGTTTCTTCCGTATATATAACAGGCAACAATTCCAAGCTTGGCGGCTGGAACCCATCTGCAGTAAAGTTAGAAAGAATAAATGATACTTTATGGACAAAAATATTTTATTTTAAAACTGATGAATCTCTTGAATTTAAATTTACAAAAGGCTCATGGAATACGGAGGCTTTGACAGAAAACAACGAGGTACCTCAAAATAATACTTTTCTTGTCTCAGCAGATACAGTACTTTTTTATTCAATAAAGAAGTGGAAAGATGGAGCAAATTACGCAGTTCAAAGCAATTTCAAAGGACAGATTACGGGTACAGTGAAATATATTTACAAAATGGAAGGCAAGGGAATTAATCCTAGAGATCTAATAATCTGGCTACCCCCATCATACAATTCAGATACCAACAAAAGGTACCCTGTACTTTATATGCACGACGGACAAAATCTTTTTGATCCCAAAACTTCTACATTCGGAGTTGATTGGCAACTTGATGAAGCAGCTGACAGTTTAATTAAATCAAGAGCAATAAAAGAGATAATTATTGTAGGTATTTATAACACTCCGGATAGAGCCGCAGAATACGGGGACACTCAAACCGGTCATTTTTATATGGATTTTATTATTAATACTATCAAACCGTATATTGACAGAAATTTTAGGACATTACCTGATAGACAAAATACGGCTACAGGCGGGTCTTCATTGGGTGGACTGATTTCTTTTATGCTGGTTTGGGAACATCCGGAAATTTTTTCAAAAGCTGCGTGCCTTTCGCCGGCATTCCATATTGAAGATATCGACTATATAGAGAAAGTTAAAAATTATTCGCTTGATAAGAAGTCTTTGAAAATATATATTGATATCGGTACAATAGGTCTCGAATCCCGCCTTAAACCGGGCATTGATGAAATGATATTTGAGTTAAAGAAGAAGGGTTATCAATTAGGGACAGATATCGATTATTTTATTGATGAGGGGGCTATTCATAATGAAACAGCATGGGCTAAAAGGAACTGGAGGTATTTAGAATTCTTATTTAAAAAATAAAATTATATTATGAATCCCATCATTAAAATTGTGAAAATCTTAGAAAAAATAAAAATCGTTAAGCCGCTTTAGTTACCCGAATCGGGAAGAAGAATTTACAAGCTATTCGACTCAATCTAATTCAGTTACAAAAAAGAATAAATAAATCCAACATTCAAGCCTTCTTTCATTTGTGTATTCAGCGATTGATCTTTCTGATATATCAAGAGATAAGAAAAATTCATATTTAAAAACGAATTAACTTTGCCGGTAATTCCGTTTTCCCATCTTACATCCCAAACATCAATGCTTTCAAACCGGGTAAATAATCTTAAACTGCTCTGTATTTTAATATTTTCAGCTATGTCAAATTCAGTGTTAGTTACGGATTCCATTCCGGCGTCAAGCTTGAAAGTCCTATCCCTTGAAATTGAAGTATCGTTTGTATATTGCCTGAATTGATCATCAAATGTTTCCTGCGCAGCCACTCCAAGCCTGGTTTTAAATATTTTATTTTTATCATAGGTAAACCCGAAGCTTTGCGTGACATAAGCGGGATCAAAAAATCCGGCAATTGCTACCGGAACATTTTGTGAATACGAATAACCGGTAGTTAAAGATGTACGAATGTTATTACTTAAAAAAGGGTCTACCGTCCATCCGATATGCCTGGAGAGAACACTTTCTAGATAAAGTTCATTATCGTTTGTACGGAAATCCTGTGTACCAAGTTTAGTTCTTCCGTAAGAGAGTTTTAAATTATTATTAAATTCCCAGCCGCCGGGGGAATAATAATATATTCCTCCATTGAAATTTGATATCCATGTCATTGAATTGTCACCTCCTTGCGACCAGTTTTTAAGCGCAATTTGGCTGATATTTAGTCCTATCAAAGCCTTAGAATGCCAACCCGGAACTTTTGTGGTATCTTTTTTTATAGTATCATCTTTTGCAAGTATATTTTTACTTAAAAATAATATAATTATTAGCAGTAGAAATTCCCTTTTCATTATCTATTTTCACCTTTTTAAAATTTACTTTTATTACATTAAATAAAAAATCAAAATAAAATAATCCATATAATGTTAGAACCTATACAACGATAAAAAGTTTAATGTGAAATAAAATAATTTTTTAAAGAATTCAATAATATCTATCAAGCTTAAACTTTTCTCCGAGATATAATTTTCTAACTTCTGTATCTTCGGCAAGTTCCATAGCCTTGCCTTGCTTAAATATAATACCGTTTATTAAAATATAAGCATTATCAACTATACTTAATGTTTCATGGACATTATGATCGGTAATCAGAACGCCGATTCCCCTATTTTTCAGATTAGCTACAATACTCATAATATCTTCAACGGCAATCGGATCAACGCCTGCAAAAGGTTCATCCAGCAGTATAAAGCTTGGATCCGTCGCTAAAGCCCTTGCAATTTCAGTTCGTCTTCTCTCGCCGCCGCTTAATTGAAATCCTTTGCTTTTTCTAATCTGTGTGATGCTAAGATCTTCAAGGAGCTTCTCGCATTTTTCTTTTCTTGCTTTAGCATCCAAAGAAGTAAGTTCAAGAACGGCAGTTATATTATCTTCTACGGAAAGTCTTCTGAATACAGAAGCTTCTTGTGGCAAATAGCCTATACCCATTCTTGCGCGCTTGTACATCGGTTCTTTAGTTATTTCAGCGTCATCAAGAAAAACCTTGCCCTCATCCGGCCGGATCATTCCTACAATCATATAAAAAGTAGTAGTTTTACCGGCGCCATTAGGTCCAAGAAGGCCTACAATTTCTCCTTTTGAAACCTTAACAGAGGCTTTATTAACAACTACTCTTTTTTTATAAATTTTAATTAAGTCTTCACTTCTTAAAGTCGATGCACCCATTAATGCCTTTAATTAATTATTGATAATTTATAATCAGCTAATCTTATAGGTCTAAATTTTGATCTCGGCTTCAGCCCATTCTATTTTCCGAAATAATTTTCCAGCAGCATATTTTTAACCGGACGGTCATTATATTGAACATATCCAGGCAAAGTGTACGCAAGTTCATTCCCTGCGACTTTATTTTCAGGATAAAATTCACTAATTGGTAAAGAATAAAGCTTTACTTCGTCAACTCTTTTATTTAAAAATAAAATTTTCGCATTATCGGATGATGATTTTGACAAGCCGTTCGGTTCATTATTATCATAAAGATAATAAATACTATGCACACCTCCGAATACTTCGGTTTCACGGATTCCATTATCATCAAAATGGATTATCACTTTATTACCGGAAATCTGATCATATCTATCTTTATATTTTTCATTTTGCGAAAGGATGAATGTGTTTTTATAAACTTCAAGTTTATTAATTTTATTATTTAATAAAAATATAGCAACAGAATCGCCTGTTAATTGAGAATTATCATACCAGATTACAGGCTGACCAGCTTTCGAATTTAATTTATAAGTTATTATTTTGCCCTTGCTGCGGAAATATTGTGTAAAATCATTTTTAGATGAAAAATTGCCTCTTACAATCCGTACAGAATCTTCCGCTTTAAAAATATTTATAGTATCCCTGTAAGCTTCCATTTTGAGGGATCTGATAACCAGCGTATCAATCTGTAAGATTTTTAATGTGTCCTTAATTACACCTGTCACAACAGTATCCCTTTTCAGGATATACGATGAATCAAATTGAATAAAAAGCGGATTCTTAGTGACAAAAGTATAAAAGATATCCGGGTAATCTTCAAGATGGTTACCGTAAATTATAGAATTATTGGATTTGCTTGTTATCTTAACACGGCCGTCTGCAATAGAAATTCTTGAATCTCTGAAATGGACAAGGGTATCCGAAAAAATAACATTATTTGAGTCAACAATTTTGACATTACCGATTGAAATCGACTTGCCTTGCTGCTTATAATAAATAAGGAGATTCGAATTCAGGGTGGAAGAAGTATCAACAAGCTTTACTTTATTCTGAAATATAGCTTTGTCCAGATTGAAAAAATATACGCCCGTGTCTGCTGTTAATGTTACTTTTTTATCGTACAAAGTAACGCCTACATTTGACTGGGCTTTTCTTTCATCACCGTAATAATAACCGTGTGAAGTAATTATAATTAAAGTATCCTGAGTTACTATAACATTACCGTCAAGTTCAGCTTCATTTTTTGAGATATATTGTGTGGCATGGTTGCAAGTAATTCTTACATTACCCTGCGTTAAAACAACATTATTATAAACATTCCGAATCATTTCTCCATTTACCTCGGAATTCATAAATTTTTCACCGGTAATAGTAATATAATCCTGCTGCTGCGCAAAGGAATTTGCAAAAGCAATTATTAATATTATAAAGAGTGATTTATTGATTTTCATATAAATAAATGAACCTGTTATTGAGTTACATTACCAAAAAAAATTTTGAGCAATAACTTAATAAGCAGCCATATTGGCAAACTCTCAGTAGAAATATTATGGACATCCCGATTGCTTTCCCTCTTACTAAGGGAAGGGAACTGAAGCGCCTTCAATAAGCCGTTTAAATGAAAAAATGAAATTTCAAACGTTTTAATATTTACAATTACTAACGATCAAATTAAATAATACTATTTTATATAGCTAAAAATTAAACATGCCATATTATTCTTTACCCGGTTGTTTTGGTTCAGTAGTATCAAGCCGGGTTATATAAGTGATATTATAAATTGTATAATTCCTTAAGTTCTGATCTGATTCAAGCCCATAACCTTGTATTTTTTCTTTAGGCGATATAATTGTGACAAACTTATCGGTAACAATTTTCCTTTCTTTATTCTTCCACATCAATTCCTGTGTTTTCAACGTTACACCGCTGTCGTTAACTGCAACTACACTGTCAATTGCATAAAGATCATTTGAAACATCGTCAGCTTTCCCTTTATTAGCCGTTAAAACCGAAGCAATATGTCCGAGTTGATCATAAAAATTAACCTTTATTGTATCCATCATCGTTTCAGCAGGCAGCTCAAATTTTCTGAGATGCCTATAAAATAATACGGCTTTAGTGATACCTGAATCGCTAAAAGCAACGTTTTCCTCCCACCCTTCCGCAACTTGCCTGGATTCGTAAATGGAGAGATTCACGGAAGGTTTAACTTTTTCACCGCCACACCCGGTTAAAAGGAAAACAATTATTACAGGACATAATAATTTCATCTTTGACGAAGTCCCAGATTGATCAGGTCATGAATATGGATCAAACCTACCGGTTTATTTTCATCGTTAATAATTATCATAGCGGTGATTTTAAAATTTTCCATTTGCTGGAGTGCAAAGGATGCAAGATAATTCCCTTTCATAACTTTGGGATTTTTAGTCATAATATCTTTTGCAATAAGATCTTTGATATCAAGTGTCCGTTCGAGAAGTCTTCTTAAATCGCCGTCGGTAATCACGCCCGTTAAAAAGCCGTCATTATTAATAACGGTTGTAGTACCAAGCCTCTTAGATGTAATCTCCAAAATTACATCTTTAATTGACGTATCTTCATGAACTTTTGGGATAAAATCGCCCTTAATCATAATTTCATTTATTTCAAGAGAAAGCCGTTTTCCAAGGCTTCCGCCCGGATGTAAAAATGCAAAATCTTCTGCAGTAAAACCGCGTTTCTGAAGCAACGCAATGGAGAGGGCATCCCCCATTGCTAATGTGGCTGTTGTAGAAGCTGTTGGAGCAAGATCATGCGGGCATGCTTCTTCTTTAACGTTTATGTTAAGGAATATATTACATTCGGAACTTAGCTTGGATTCTTTTTCACCGCACATTGCAATCAGAGTGACATTAATCCTTTTAAGCAAAGGTAATAAGTTAATTATTTCTTCGGTACCACCACTTTTAGAAATAAGAATTACCACGTCCTCTTTTCTAACCATTCCTAAATCACCGTGCAAGGCATCAGTCGGGTGCAAATAAATCGACGCTGTCCCGGTTGAGTTCAATGTTGATACAATTTTGCGTGCAATTAAACCGGATTTTCCCATTCCCGATAAAACAACCCTGCCTTTAGAGTTAAAAATTAATTCAACAGCCTTTGCAAAATCATTATTAATACTTTCAGAAAGATTTGCAACAGCTTCCGCTTCTATTCTTATTACCTCTTTCCCTTTTTGTATAATTTCATCATTAGTCAAAGAAAACCTCTAAAAAGTTTCAGATTTCATAAATGTTTGATAAACTCATCGATAGTTTTTACTTCAATTAGCAGTTCTTCCAAATCACTAAGCGGCAGTTGGCTTGCAGCATCGCTTAAAGCTTCCGCAGGATTAGAGTGGACTTCCAGAAATAATGCATCTATTCCCACGGCGGCAGCGGCACGCGCAAGCGGTTTAATGAACTTAGGCTCGCCTCCGCTTATTTCGCCTTTGCTTGGCAGTTGAACCGAATGAGTAGCGTCCATAACAACCGGATATCCAAACTCTTTCATAATAACAAATGAACGCATATCAACAACAAGATTATGGTAGCCGAAAGTTGTGCCTCTTTCAGTAAGCATTATCTTACTATTACCCGTTGAAGCTACTTTTTCTGCAACATGTTTCATATCGTCCGGAGCGAGGAATTGCCCTTTCTTTATGTTTATTACTTTACCAGATTTACCTGCAGCAATGAGTAAATCCGTTTGCCGTGATAGGAAGGCAGGTATTTGAAGTACATCCGCTACCTGCGCGGCTTTTTCAATTTCTTCGGTAGTATGCACATCTGTAAGAACAGGAAGATCAAGTTCCTTTTTCACCTTAGCCAAAATATTCAGCGCTTCTTCATCGCCAATGCCCGTAAACGAATTTAAATTCGTCCGGTTGGCTTTTTTATAACTTGACTTAAAAACATAAGGAATATTTAGCTTTGTAGTAATTTTCTTAATTGCGGATGCCGTCTCTAAGATTATATTTTCCCCTTCAATTACACAAGGACCGGCAATCAGAACAAATGGTCTGCATTCACCAACTTTAATATTTTTAATCTCAACCAAAAGTGAGTAATGCTTTGAATTTATTATTATAAAAATTCTTAAAAGTAAATATAATCAAATTCTACGAATCCATCTATAAAGAAAATCTTGAGTTAAAAAAAGTAATCACCATTCGGCATGCTAATATGTGATTTAGCAAAAATCAAATACAGTGTGATTAGTAATTTCTTTAAAATTAGTATTTTATGTAGTATAATTGAAAATGAAATCTATAATCTCCAAAAAGAGTATTATGTAGTTACATAAACAAAAAAAGAGTGATCCTAAAGTGAGAAAATTTAAATGTCTAATAAAACCAGCATTAATTTTTATATTATTTATTTCTGTTTCAAATCAATCATTATCGCAAACAGTCGGCGTAATGAATTCTTCCGAACTTAAGCTTGCGCTTAATAAATTAAATACATTAGGAACGATCTTATATATCGCCGCTCACCCGGATGATGAAAACAACGCCTTGCTTACATATTTTGCCAAAGGCAAACTTCTCAGAACAGGTTATTTATCTATTACGCGCGGGGACGGTGGACAAAATCTTATAGGTTCGGAGCAAGGCGATCTTCTTGGTGTTACAAGAACCCAGGAACTTCTTGCCGCAAGAAGGATTGACGGAGCGGAACAATTTTTTACAAGAGCAATTGACTTTGGTTACTCAAAATCTGCCGATGAGACTTTCAATTTTTGGGGAAAACAAAAAATTCTGTCTGATGTTGTTTGGGTAATCAGAAATTTCCGTCCCGATGTAATTGTTACAAGATTTCATGGTACAAAAGAAGACGGGCACGGGCATCATACTGCATCGGAAATTCTTGCTGCAGAAGCGTTCAAACTTGCCGGTGATCCGGCGGCATTCCCCGAACAGCTTCAATATGTTAAACCTTGGCAGTCAAAAAGGATATTGTGGAATGCATGGTTGCCTGCACTCGAGAGAACTAAGGAAGATATTTCAAAATTATTGAAGGCAGATGTTGGAGCCTATAATCCACTGCTCGGAAAATCCTATACAGAGATTGCCGCAGAAAGTAGAAGTATGCATAAGACACAGGGTTTCGGTTCAAGTCCACAACTTGGTGAATCAATCAATTATTTTATGCTTTTAAGCGGAGCTAAAGCTAATACTGATTTATTCGACGGCATAAATTTAACATGGAATAGAATACCAGGCGGAGAAAAAGCAGGCAGGCTACTTGAAGAAGCAAATAAAAAGTTTAATCCTGAAAATCCTATGGAGATAATACCAATCCTTCTTAAAGCATTGAAAGAAATGGATAACGTAAATGACGAATATTGGATTCCCTTTAAGAAAAAAGAATTACTTGAAATAATAAAGTCTTGTTTGGGCATATATATAGAATCAACTGCATCGGATTATTCTGCAGTCCCCGGTGAAGAAGTTAAAATTACTTCGGAGATAATCAATCGATCCGACTATCCTATTACATTAAAAAAAATTGAGACTACAAACCAAATTATTGAAAAGGATTTAAATCAAATTCTGGCAAAAGGTTCTTTAACAAAAGTAAATTCTTCCGTAAAGATTCCCGCAAATGCGGAATACTCGCAGCCATACTGGCTGAAAGATAGACCTGGTTTAGGGGATTATATAATTAGCGATCAATTAATAATCGGGAAAGCGGAAAATAATCCTCCGTTAAAAACTATATTTGAGGTTTCCACCGGCGCTCAAACCTTCCAATTTAATATACCTGTAGTTTATAAATGGAATGACCCCGTTAAAGGTGAGCAATCAAGGCCATTTATCATTGTTCCACCGGTGGCTATAAATATGGGGGATAAAGATTATCTCTTTCCTACTAGTAAAGAAAGAAAGATTACGATAACATTAACAGCAAATTCGGAGAACATTTCCGGCACACTTAAACTGAATTTACCCGATGGGTGGCAAGCTGATTCTGTTCAAAAAGAATTTGTATTGACTCACAAGCATGATGAACTGCCTGTTTCATTCACTTTAGAACCTCCAATATCGAATTCTAATGTTGATTTTACAGTTGAAGCTCACGTAAATAATCAGACAATCCGGCAGGGAATGATTTCAATTAATTACCCTCATATCCCTATTCAAACTTTATTTCCCCGGTCTGAAGCCAAGCTTATCAGGTTAGATGTGAAAAAAGTTATTAATAATGTGGGGTATATAATGGGTCCCGGGGATGACGTCCCCCAGAGTTTAACCGAGCTGGGATATAACGTTACATTATTATCCGACAATGAAATTGAAAACGAAAACCTATCAAAATATGATGCAATTGTTACGGGTGTACGCGTCTATAATACTAGACAAGAAATAGTAAATGAGCAGCCCAAACTTTTGAATTATATAAAAAACGGCGGGACACTTATTGTTCAGTATAATAAAAATTTTGATCTGATTACTGATAAGATTGGTCCATACCCATTTCATATTTCAAATCAACGGGTAACAGATGAATCATCAAAAATAACTTTTCTTGATACTTTGTGTCCTTTTTTAAATTATCCTAATAAGATTACGGAAGATGATTTTAATAATTGGATTCAGGAGCGCGGAATTTATTTTGCAGATCAGTGGGATTCACATTATAAAACAGTTATTGCCTGTCATGACCCGGGTGAAGAATCGTTAAAAGGCGGCTTAATCTATACTAAATATGGAAAAGGCATTTTCATTTATACCGGTTATGTCTGGTTCAGGGAATTACCTTCCGGAGTGCCGGGAGCATACAAGATATTTGTTAATTTAATATCGGCTGGCAAAGCGTCGGACGTTATTAATTAACCAATGGTGTAATGTAGAAATTACGAAAATATCTCACGACTTCATTGTTGCATAATAGTCCCAGAAAATATTAAATTAGAATTAAGTTTATGCAATGTTTCAAAGAAGAAACTATTTAGTTTTTTTATTTAACAGCCGGAGTTAATTATTATATACTATCTCATTATTTTTATCGGAATGTTTTTTGTAAAATGAAGCGTGAAGCAGATGTCTAAATTAGCTAAAGAAAAGAAACTTCAGATTATTAAAGCTGCTGCAAAGCGATTTGATAAACACGGTATAAATAAAACTACTCTTAACGAAATCGCTCGCGACTTGCGAATAGGTAAAGCTACGCTATATGGATATTTTGCTTCAAAAGAAGATATTTTCTATTCTGTTCTTGATTGGGAAGGCTCCCAGTACCTTGAAGAAATTAACTCCATATTTGGTAAAGAAGAGGTCCCTCTAAGGGAAAGATTTTTAGAATATTTCAGGTCAAAAGAAAATCTTTCCCAGAGATATAAATTAATGATTGATTCACTCCTGCAGGTACTGGAAGATAAGGGCTTAGAAATTGAACTAAAGTTTGTTAAAAATCTGCTTAACAATGAAGAAGAATTTATTAAATCGATCCTGATTAAAGCTAAAGGGGTTAAAGAAAATATATTAGATCCATCTCTTTCACTTTTTATTGTACTTAAAAGCTGGGGATTAAGTTTTAGTATTAAATTGCAAACACTTGCAAACTCAAACGATAATGTTGATATAAAGCAAGCTATGACTAAAGAGATTGATAATTATTTGAATTGATTTATATCTTTTTGTAGGAATTTGATGAATTTGACTACCGGAAAGCAAATCAAATCATATAAGAAATTGACCGGGTATTTCTACCATCCATTTTGTAATTTTATTTTTTGGGGATTTACGGATAGCTTAAATAAGATTGATGTTCTTTATAATGACCAAAAAGTTCCTGCACTAATACTTATTACATAAATTATTAAAATTTACTTCCATAAAAAAACATTGGATTTAAATCATCTAATAATTTTGTATAAATTGTTCTTTGAATGACAAGCATACTAAAAAAATAATTTCTTATTCATAAAACTATGCAGAATCACCATGAATTTTTACTTCTTCACTTCCCCATTTCATAAAATGAAATTTTAACACAATTATAGTTGTATAAACAATTATGTAAGCCGGAAGAGCAGCCCAAGTCCACACCAATCCAAGCTTTAAGAAAACCCCAAATACTATTGCCAGCGGGACGAAGACAAAAAGATTTGCTAAAATTTCAGAAGACATAACAAATAGTGTCTTACCGGCTGCCTGCAAACCATTTGCAAGCACAACTCCTGTAGCATAAAATATCTGGGCAAAGCCTGCAATCCGTAAAGCTGGTTTTGCAGTTTGAATAATTGATTGATCGGTAGTGATTATTAATAAAATAAATTGCGGTAAAAGCATAAAAACAATGCCAAGGGAAAGAGTGTAATATGTAGCTATTTTGGCGGCTTCAAATCCATATTTTCTTGCAAGATCAAAACTCTTTGATCCGAGACTGTTTCCGATTAAAGTTTGAACGGCAATACCAAATCCGAAGCATGGCAGTAAAGAAATAAATAATGTACTAATTACTGCCTGTGAAGCGGCTTGTTCTTTAGTTCCAATAAAACCGGTAATAGAAATAAAAATTAAGAACCCGAGAAGGATAAAAATATTTTGGAAAGAAACAGGGAGAGAAATTTTATAAATACTTTTAATAAGCTTCAGATTAATTTTAAAGTAACTGAAAACCCGGTAACGATTCCTGTAAGAAGGTAAAAGGATAATAATAAAATAAAATAAAGAATCAAAAAGTGTGGCAATAGACGATCCAAGCCCTGCTCCGGCAAGCCCCATTCTTGGAATTCCGAATAAACCGTATATAAGCGAATAATTAAAAATTATGTTTAATAGGTTCGTCATTATTCCCGAGAACATAAAGATCTTTGTTTTGCCGATTCCGAAGAAGAACCCGCGAAATGAAACGGATACCAGGAAAAAGGGAAGTCCGAGCAGCCGGAAGAAAAGGAATTGAGCTGTATAATTACCTACGATTTTATCGGCCGCGAAGAAGTGAGAAACCGGAGATGCTGTGAATGCACAAATTGCGGTAATTATTAACCCTACAGAAAAACCTATTATTAAGGAGTTATTTAATGCTTTACTGCATCCAATATAATTTTGAGAGCCAAAATTTCTTGCGACAAGGACATGAGTACCCGTAGCCAGGCTGGAGAAAAAACTTACCACCGCCCATGTAGCCAAAACACCTAATCCCATTGCAGCAAGAGCATAAGTTGCTTCAGGTAACCTTCCGATCATTGCAGCATCAACAAGCGAGACTATCATTTGGGTAGATAAACCGGCTATAGCAGGTAAACCCACATGAAGAATTTTTTTATAATAATTATCTACAAGAAATAAATTCATGGACGTAAAAATAAACAATATCGCCTGATTTAAAAATTTATGTATTAAGAATAGCAAGATTTAAATGTTTTCACATGGGACAGCATTCGAATAATTTGAACCAATAAAAAGACAATTCCTCTCTAATTTAAATCCGGTATTCCCCTCTTGTTAATTATTAATTATTCCATTCCTTAATGTATGGAGCTAAGGAGGATCTACTAAAGGGATTTCTTCGAAATAACTCCCGATCTTCCCGATGGTTAGCGGGACGCTCTCTTATTAGTGGCGTGATAAATCAAAATATAATAATATATTTTTACTCTTTTGTGGAGCTAAGGAGGCTCGAACTCCTGACCTCCTCGTTGCGAACGAGGCGCTCTCCCAGCTGAGCTATAGCCCCATTATAATTATAAGAACATAGCAATTTTGTGAAACAGGTTAAATTATTTAGTTTCTTCCATTTTATTTGCTTTAAGATAATCCATTATAAACTTTTCTACCATGCCCTTAGCATACTCTCTTAATTCTTTTAATTTATCAGTGCTGAAAATACCCACATCCGAAACGGACCATGTAGCTGCTCCATAATATTTTTGCTTTGGATTTCTGCTTAGATTTACATCCTGCCTAAATTCAACCGAAAGGCTTATTGCATAAAGATCTTCCTGCTTTGATTTTACCGCTCCAATATTTATATAAAGATACGGCGAACCATGCAAATTGTGCATCTCTGAATTTGGTAAAACAGTTATCCCTGCAGAATCCAATTTCCCCAGCACATCTTTTCTTATATCATCTTCATTTATTCCATTGTCATGTAATACCTGGCTGACATTCTCAATTATTAACCCAGCCTTGCTCACTCCTCTCATAGAGGCAAGCGATTGCTCAAGGTTTTGAGCCTCAATAAAGCCGCTTTTGATTGGAAATATCATGCCAAATAACACTGGGAAAAAGTATTTAATTTTAAACTGTGTCATTATTGGTTGTTTCTTATTCGATTCGAAATGAGTTTTAAATAATAAGGGCCTGGATAAAATTAATCACAAGCCCTTAGAAAATAATTACCGCAATACCCGATTATAAATTAACTTTTACTCTAACATCTGTCTTTTCCGTTTTCCTTTTGTGTCCCCTGACTATAACTTTGTGCCTTTTTGACCTATATACTTTTCTCTTCACGACATGTTCTTTTCTTTCAGGTTTCCTTCCGGGTCTATTTTCATCCTGTGCAAATGAAGATGAAGAAACAAAGCTCAAGAGAGCTATTGCTATGACTAAAATTGAGGCAAAACGTTGTATCATTATTTTACTTTCTCCTTATTTATTGATTAAATATTGAATTAAATAATTACTGTTTTTATATCAGCCGCTCAATAAAATTACTATTTCCTCGTGATAATACATGCACAATTTTACCATAGCCTATATGTTAAAATATAAATACTTTAATTTAAAAGCCAATATTCTTTATCATCCTATAATATCGATCTTATAAAATCCAAACGACTTTTAGATTCTATATTATTTTTAAAAAATTCCTCAAGAGTATTGCAGACATAATCTTCACAATAGGCACAATTAGGAATTTGATGAATCCTTGCACAGTTCCTGATTCTGCAATCATTACAAGACGGGAAGAGATGATTGATTTCAGATAAACATCCGTCACAATCAGTAATATCCACAGCACTGTAATTCGTGTGATATAATTGATTACAAGTTTTTGCTATTTCTATTTTCATTTTTGCTTTAATCGCCCTGTCAGTTTCCTTAGTTGCAATAAAAATAGGACATCCTATACAAAGCAAGCCACAATAAGAAACAATTTTATCCATATGATTTTCTCATTCTTATTTATCCTAATTTTTCGATAAATTATTTTTATATGTTTAGAATTAATAAAAATTACATTTTACAGAAAGCAAATAAATTCTTATTTATTTTTAGAATTTCTCACATTCAAAATCATTTCTAATATTTCTTTAGGAGCTTTTTCAGGCGAACCGGAATCAAAAGGCGGCATAGGGTCATATTCTATTGCAAGTTGAACTGTCTTTGCAAAATTTTCATTTACTACAAGGCTTGTTAAATACAATGCCATATCAATCCCTGCAGAAACTCCGGCTGAAGTAATTATTTTGCCGTCTTTAACATACCGTTCATTTACAAATTCTACAGAGTACTTTCTTAATTGTTCTACCCGGTTCCAATTTGTTGTAACTCTGCAGCCCTTTAATATCCCTGCCGCAGCCAATAATAGCACGCCTGAACAGACGGAAGTTGTCCATTGGCTTTTTTTATGTACAGCAGTCACCCAGTTTAAGATTTCTTTATTATCCAGAATTGCATCGATTCCAAATCCACCGGGGATAACAACAATATCAGGGTCTTTCAAATCATTCAAAGAGTACTCGGCAGATATTTGAATACCCTTACAATTCTTATAAAAGCCGGGTTTTTCGGCAATAAAATAAATTTTTGAACCCGGGATGTAAGAAAGTACCTCATAAGGCCCGACAATATCAAGAGCAGTATAATTATCAAAAAGTAAAATTGCGATTTTCATTTTAAAATCATTATTTTTTTACCTGACGACCGTTGTTTATTTCTAATTCATAAAAATATACGCCGCTATTAAGCCTATATTTTTCTTAATTAAACTCAATTTTGTTATATCCCGATGATTCTTCCTCTTAACAAGAACAGCTATTTCTTTTCCAAGGCAGTTATATATTGTTAGCGCTACCAGACTGTATGTTGCTAACTGCCAACTAATTAAAATGAATGGATTAAACGGGTCAGGATAGTTTGTATACAGCTCAACAGACAATAAGCGTCCCGCGATCTTTTCTAATTTTGCACCGACCCGAACGGACGATTGAGCGGCAGTAAATGAAGTAATTAGCAACAATACAATACAGGAAAGCATTCTCATATTATTCTTGTAAAATATTTCAATCTTTAATTCTTTCAATTATTAAATCTTTTAATATTATGACAAAGCCACCTTCTTTGCCGCGATAAAATGTTGGGATATTTTTATATTCGTTCCAATTCCTCAACCGTTCTTTCATTTTTGACATTTCCCGTATTAAGCGTAGTTTTCGGTTCAATTAACATTACTTGAACTTCGTCTTCAGCAACAGGCATGTGCTTCATACCTTTGGGAATAATAATCAGCTCACCCGGTTCAACTTTAATATACTTAACGGATTCGTCGTTATTATTCTTTTTTAGATGTATCACCATAGTCCCTTTAACGACAAAGAACATTTCATCTTCGTTGTCATGGTGATGCCACATAAAACCGCCCTTAAATTTTACAATTTTTATATAAGAATCATTTAATTCATCAATAATTTTTGGTTTCCAATATTCCTTTAATAGACTGAATTTTTCATTAAGATTTATTTTGTCCATTTATATAATCCTTTGTTATCTAAAAATTCATCGCATAATGAATCTTGCATTACAGGTTTACTACAACCTCATCACCGTTATATTTTATTTGTTTGTCCGGATTTTGAGTTAAATCCAGCCCGCTACCATGATTTGTAGATACAACCACTATTTTAAATATACGCTCTTTCCGCATACCTGGAAATTCTCCTTTTCGTCTACCTATTGTAAGCGCATGTTTAGTCTCATCATATTTAAATTCTATAGTAGAGTAAATCCCCTTTTCATAATTGTAATTATCATTCTCATCTTCATAAAGTGAAAAGCTGCCGTTGGCGCCTGTATATAAACGGAGTTCAATAGGATCAGCAGGTTTCTCGGTTGAATATTGAATAAACGGTCCCATTGGTATTATTGAGCCTGCTTTAATAAATAAAGGTAGAATGTCAATCGTGGCATTGACTGTTTTATATTGTCCGCCATTACACTTTTCCCCAGTCCAGAAATTATACCAGCTTTCTGTTTGAGGCAGATAGACGGTGTGCGTCTTTGGAATCTGTTCAACAATTTTTTCTTTTGCAAATATTGAAGGAGTTTTCCAATAAAGTTCCATGTGAGCAGCTCCTGTAGAAGTATTTTCGGTTTCTAAAACAAAGCTATACTCTTTTCCAGCCGTCAAATTAACAGTATCTGTAAACTGCTCGACACTATTGTATATAAAAGGAAGATGCTTGCCGTCTAAATAAATTCTTTTTGCATCATAGCTTTTCAAGTGGAATTGATACTTCCCTGTTTCTTTAGGGATAATCTTACCTTCCCACTTTATAGCAAACATTGAATCAGAAACATAATCAGGTCTGCCCAAATACCAATTTATATTTATATTGGACTCTACTTGTTCCTTAGAAAATATTTTATAATTATTATCTTTAAAATATTTTGCCAGAATACCCGGTTTACCGTCATTTGTCCTAAAGAATTGCGGTTCAATTAAGACGCTTTGTTCCGGAGGATGATGATACATATATTCTGTTACGGGACAAACCATAATTGCGGGACCAAACATAAACTGGTCATCAATGGAATAAGTTTTTTTATCCGCCGTAAAATCCATTGGTAAACCGCGCATAATTGTATAACCATCGTTCGTTACTTTCCATGCCAAAGAGTAGATATAAGGCATCAGTTTGTAACGTAGAATGTCGGCTTTCAGAACAGGGTTAATAAATTCACCCATCTCCCAAATTTCCCGGGGAGTTTCCGAACCATGGGAACGAAAGATAGGACAGAAAGCACCAAATTGAAACATACGGGTGTAAAGCTCCTGATAGGCAGGATCTTTGCCACCGTTGCAGAATACTCCGCCGTAAGAACCAATTACGAATGCCCCTATATCAAAAGTAAAGTAAGGTATGCCGGACATGCAATGATTTATCCCTGCCGAAATCTGTTTTCTGTAGATATCCCAGCTTGCGCCAATATCACCGGTCCATGTGGTTGCGGCATTTCTCTGCTGCCCTGCAAAAGTTGATCTTGTCAAGATGTAGCAGCGTTTATCTGATATTTTTTTTCTATAGTTTAAATAAAAATCATTTGTCATCGCAAGAGAATACGCATTAAGATAACGCGCCCATGATCCGAGATGATTATTTTCTACTTTTTTCATTTCATATTCAGTTGATCCGGCAGTATTGGCATTTACTATGTCAGGCTCAGTAGAATCCATCCACCAGCCATCGATACCTTTTGATAACAGCCCTTTATCGAGATAATCCCAATACACTTTATTAGCATCCGGATTAAAAGCATCGTAATATTTAAAACCAGCCCAGCCGACGGGAGAATATAAAAATCCTTTTTGAAGCATCGATTTATAAATTTCTGTTTTTGGTCCGAGTGCAGGCCAGACGGAAATCATTACATGGAAATTTAAATTATGAAGACTGTCAATCATTTCTTTGGGATTTGGATAAAGAGAGGTATCGAAAAACATTCCGCTCCAGTTTTCATTGCCGTTCCAGTAGTCCCAATCCTGTACTATATTATCAATAGGCATATTTAACCGGCGGTATTTTTTGGCAACATCAATCAACTCATACCGGGTTTGATAGTGCTCTTTGCTCTGCCAATACCCGAAAGCCCATTTAGCGTACATTGGCGCCTGACCTGTAAGCTTGCGATAACCGGCAATTACGCCGTCCATACTGCCACCGGCGATAAAGTAGTAATCAATATTATCAGCAACATCAGACCACCAAGAAGAGTTCTTAACGCTGTCATCCCTGTAAATTGTTTTTGAATAATTATCCCAGAAAATGCCGTAATTTTTTGTTGAAATTAAAAAAGTACTTACAGCGTTGGCATTATCCTGAACAAGCGTCAGCGTTTTCCCCCTGTAATTCATATAACCGTACTGATCCTCGCCAAGCCCATAAACACCTTCATCGGGCGACAGCATAAACTTTTGTTCTACACTATAAGCAGAATCAGTTCTATAAACAACAGGCAAGAATGAGCATCCGTTTTCCCCAAGTATTTCTTCTCCAGCGGCAGTTCTATATTCAATATTTCCATCGACGGTGGATATTTTAACATTTATTTTATCTGAAGAAATTTTTACATAACCATTTAGATTTTCTGTTTTTATATCTAACGCAGTAAGGCTGCCGGATACAACAGAAAGACTTAACTTTTCAGGATTACTATTAGGCAGCCATTTAACCACTCTGACAATATTATCATCATAAAATTGGACTTTTATATTTAAGTCCTGCAGACTAATAATAATACCGTTTTCAATTTGCTTAATTATTTTATCTTGACTAAAGACTATGGAGTTGAGGATAAAAAACGCTAAAAAAATCCTTAAGATAAACTGTGTTTTCATATTTATTTTCCGTTTGCTATTTGAAATTTTATTACAAATATAAGAAATAGCTGCACCTTTAGAGTGGAGCCGGATTTATTCTAAAAACCATCTATTTCAAATGGATGTCTAAAAACCGGATTATTTTATTTACCGCGTCGGGATTATTATTAATTAATTCGGTAGCATGCCCATTTTCAACAACAAATAATTCAGATTCAACACCTTTCACTTTCAGAAATTTATAAAACTCTTCTGCTTGAGAAAATCCAACCAATTGATCATGTTTTGCATGCACCACTAATGTGGAAGGGTACCCTGATTTAATGTGCTCAGTCAACCTGTAATTTTGCAGACGGACACTATCTTTAGACACATCGAAACCAAAGATTTCCAATAATGCCAATCTGTTTTTTGATAAGAATTTCCACAAATCAACCCTAGATGTATAATTTCCATAAGAAACTATTGAATCCTTTACAATATCATACGGGCCGTGCTGTTTCAGGATTGACTCATCGCCGTTTTGAATACTCATATTTGAAAAACCGGTTGGCGCTGATATTGCAATGATTGCCTTAGGCGGAGGATTAACATTATACCCCGTGGTTAATGCCAGATATCCGCCCGCTGATCCGCCGGCTACAGCAATATTATCAATATCAATTTGATACTGTTTAGCTCCATCCTCTTCTAGCCATGTAACAACATCCCCGGCATCCTCTATAGTTTCTGCTAATTTTGTTTCAGGCGATAAACGGTAATCTGCCGATACAACCGCATAATCATGGGCAAGCAGTTTATCCCGCAAGGCAATTTCCAATCCTTCATCCCGGTTGCCGAAAATAAATCCGCCGCCATGAAAATAAACGACTACAGCATGCTTGTGGCGGGTTTTGGGAATAAATATATTTGCCTTAATTTCATGTCCCTTTACAACTTTGTATACAAAAACATGTTCTTCATACAGCTGTTGTTGAGAAAAAGCCGATGATGCAAATATAACGGCAAAAATAATTGCAAGAATTATATTTTTAATAATATTCATATACTCATTTCTTTTATTTTATAAATGTATTAATATTTATTTATATAATTATTTTAAACAAGAATTTATATCATCAATTAACAATTTCAAATGAACCGCTTACTACTTCATCAGAGCTTCCTCCAATCATTACATCATATTTACCCGGCTCGATAGTTTTAATCATTTCTGTGTTGTAGGATTCAAGCATGCCGGGCGTTATTGAGAAATTAATTTTTTTTGTTTCACCTGGGTTTAAAAAAATCCTTTGAAATCCTTTTAATTCCTTGACTGGTCTGCTGACACCTGAGGAAATCTTATGCAAATACAATTGCGCTATTTCTGTGCCCGGCATATTACCTGAATTTGTAACATCGATGGAAACAATATTTATTTTTTTCTTCCCCAGTTTTTGTTTTTGAATGTCCATGTTATCAAATTTGAAAGTGGTATAACTCAAACCAAATCCAAACGGGAAAAGGGGCGTATTTGGCATATCCAGATATTTACTTGTAAACCTGTCTTCCTCAATTGGCGGTCTGCCTGTATTAAGATAATTGTAATAAATAGGAATTTGTCCCACCGACCTGGGGAATGTAATAGTCAACTTACCTGACGGATTATAATCCCCGGATAATATGTTTGCGACGGCATTCCCAGATTGATCGCCTAAAAACCAGCATTCAAGAATTGCATCGATATTTTCTTTTTCCCAGTTAATCGTTAAAGGTCTGCCGTTCATTAAAACCAGAACAACATGTTTACCTGCCGAATAAATTCTTTTCAATAAATCTTCTTGCACACCGGGCAAATTTAGATTTGTCCTGCTGCCGGCTTCACCGCTCATAAAACTTGATTCGCCGGCAACAAAAATTACCATTTCCGAATTTACTGCTGCATTTACTGCTTCCCCAAAATGACTCGTATCATCATCCGAAATGCTACAACCCAGCACATAATTAATCTTTACGGTTGAAGAAAATTTTTTATTAATTCCGTTTAACACCGTCACAACTCTTTCGGGCTGGGGTGTGTTTGCCCAGGGTCCTAACGGATCAGTATTATCATCAGCCAAGGGACCTATAACTGCAATTGATTTTATATTATTACTTAACGGAAGTACACCGGAATTATTTTTTAATAAAACAATTGATTCTTCAGCCAGTTTAAGAGCAGTGCTGTCCCTGTCTTCCCGAGAAAGCATTATACTTTTTATTTTAGCAGTATCCGTATAGGGATGATCAAATAAACCGAGTTTAAATTTTACTCTCAATATTCTGCGGACTGATTCATCGATCCGGCTGATCGGGATTTTTCCTTCTGCAACGAGAAGAGGCAAATTCGAAGGATAAGTATCCCCACTAGTGCTATCACCAATCATTTCCATATCAACACCTGCCGTAAAACCTTTTAAAGCAGCTTCTTTTTTATCGACAGCTATTCCATGATTAATTAATTCTCCGATGGAATTCCAATCACTTACAACAAATCCTTTGAAACCCCATTCACTCTTTAATATTTCAGTAAGTGTATGATAATTAGCGGAAGCAGGTATTCCATTTAAAGAATTAAACGCACTCATTATTGTTGCAACACCTGCGTCAACTGCGGCCTTATGCGGAAGGAGATAAATTTCCCGCAAGCTTCTTTCGGATAAGTCTGTAGTGTTGTATTCCCTGCCGGCTTCAGCGGCGCCGTAAGCGACATAATGTTTTGAACAAGCCGCCAGACTTAATAAGTCATTTAAGCTGTCTCCCTGAAATCCTCTAACTAAAGCTCCGCTAACGGCGCTTCCGAGAAACGGATCCTCGCCTGCCCCCTCTACTATTCTCCCCCATCTGGGATCATGGGTTATATCAACCATAGGCGCAAATGTCCATTTGATTCCATCCAGTGAAGCCTCCATTGCAGCAATGCGCGCCGATTCTCTTATTAATGATGTGTCCCAGCTTGATGCCGAGGCTAACGGAACCGGGAAAGTAGTTTTATAACCATGAATGACATCAGAGCCGATAATTAATGGAATACTAAGCCTTGACTGCTCAACTGCCGCTTTCTGAAACTGATTGATAATGTACGCGCCTCTTATTCCTAGAAAAGAGCCCACCTCACCCTTTTTTATTATATCAAGTGATGGGTTCAAAGAAGCGGAAAACTGCGAAAGCTGGCCAACTTTTTCCTTTATGGTCATTTTAGAAATAATATCGTTTATTTTCCCTTCAACATTTGTATCCTGGGAAAAGGATACATAAGGAATGATAAAACAATAAATTAATAATAGTTTTAAATGTGTAAATACTTTACCCATGGTTATTGTGTTTAAATTATTATTAAAAAATTGATTTATTACGAGTTCTAAAATAAGAATATTTTATAAAGATTGAAGGTAATGACAAAAATTAAGGAAAATTAATTATTGTGAATTATTGTTTTTTCATTTTGTTCATTCATAATAAATGATTAAGGCTGTACCGGAAAATACCAAACATATTAGGAAGTTGATGCGGCAAAAATCGGAGTGACCGGACACTCACGTTACGGAAAAGCGGCAATTGTCGCTATGGCATATGATCAACGCATAGTTATTTCTTTTCCAAGCTGCGTCGGAAGTCTTGGTACAAGAATGAACAGAAGACATTGGTGGCAGGATCTTGAATATTCCGGCTGGGACAGGGAATATCATTGGATTGCAGGAAACTTCTTCAAATGGATGGGACAATTGAAAGACGGCAGTTACCTACCCCGCAAAATAGAGCTTTGTCCCGTCGATGCTTATTCACTGCTTTCACTTTGCGCCTCCCGTCCTGTGTTTCTTATCGGAGGGAATAAGGATACATGGGCAGATCCGTACGGCATATATCTTACCGGGGGTTGTCGCAACACCTGTTTATAATTTGCTTGGGAAGCAGGGTCTTATAATGCAAGATAATAAGCTTAAAATTGACGCAGCATATATTGCAGGCAATATAGCTTACCAGTTTCATAACGGCGGTCATAAGGATACACCTGATTGGCGAGTTTTTTTCAGTTTGCTGCAAAAAATATTAAAGACTCTGAATCAAAATAAATAGCGGCAGGAGAATAGACTTGCTTTTTATTTGGAAATTACTAATTTGTAAATTCCTTCTGTGGGATATAATTATCTATTTCATTTTTTCATACAGGTTGATATGAGATTTGGAAAATATCTTATTACCGTTTCCTTTATTGTTCTATTCTTATTCCTCTTAGTACAATACACTATATACAACAATGTTAAAAAACAAACAATACAAAATATTAATATAAGCCAGCTGAACCACGCCCGGCAAGCTACAACGGGAATTCAGGATTACATGAACAATGTTATCAATACTTTAAATTTTCTCTCCCGTTTCCCTGAGATTATTAACCTGAATGCCAGAGGCAGAGAAATCATGGCTAACTACCAACAGCTATCTTCCGAAGAAATAAAAGGAGTTACACGAACTAATTCACATGGGAAAATAATCTTCACCGTTCCTAATAAGGAATCAATTGGACAGGATATTTCACATCAGGAACATATTATTATGAGTATGAAGACTCATAAATTAGTAATCAGTGATGTATTTATGGCAGTTCAGGGGTTTAGAACCATAGCAGTTCATGTACCGGTTTTCAAAAACGGCGTATATGACGGAACACTTTCATTCCTATTATCTTTTAATAATATTGCACAAAAATATATTGAAAATATCCATATAGGAAAAAGCGGATATGCGTGGGTTGTAAGTGGAAAAGGAATAGAGATTTCATCCCCCGTCTCCGAGCATATAGGTAAAAATGTCTATGATACGTACAAAGATTTTCCTGAAATCATCACTATGATCGATGATATGCTTAAAGGAAAACAAGGAGTGACGACATATCATTATAACAGGATTCGGAATCAATCCGTTGAAAATGTTCTTAAAAATGCCGCCTATATGCCTATTCGCATGGGCAATATATTCTGGTCCTTAGTCATTGCCACGCCTGAGGATGAAGTGCTCGCCTCACTTTCAGGGCTTAGGACAAAATTGTTATTAATAACCATCGCCTTACTGACAGTCTTCATTATATATATATACTTCATAGTCAGGTTCCGGATAATTGTTGGCGAGCAAAAAAAGCGGCAGGCAGTTTTAGCAGCTCTTCGTGAAAGCGAATCAAGATACAAGAAACTATTTGAACAGAATCCTGCACCCACATTAATCTATGAATTAAGCACACTTAACATTCTTGCAGTTAACAATGTGTTTTTACTGCATTACGGGTATTCTCTTGATGAAGTATTAGCAATGCATATTACAGATCTTTATCCCGAAGATCAAAAGCAAGCAATTGCAAATGTAATTAAGGATTTGCATGGGTATAAGAATGTGGGTGAATGGCGTCATCGTAAAAAAGATGGCTCATATATAAATATCATATCTTGTTCAAATAATCTTGAGTACAAAGGTCATCAGACACGTATCGCTGTTGTTACAGACATAACCGAACGCAAGCTTATGGAAGCGGAAGTAAGGGAGTCCGAAGAAAGATTTCGAATGGTGTTCGAGAATGTGCTTGACGGCATTTGCCTCTATAGCGAAGACCCGGATCCCTATAAGAGAAAACTCATCGAGTGTAATGAACAATATGCCGCCATGGCAGGAAGAAGCCGTGAGGAACTGCTTCAGCTTGGAACTTTGGAAAAACTTCAGAAAACACATGACATCACTGCAGCAAATAAGAATCGACTTGAATCCTTACAAAAGGGTACAGCATTTCAGGGCACTTTCTCGTGGAACCGACCTGATGGGAAAGAAAATGCAATTGAGTTCGTGGGCAGACCCATTACATGGCGGGGGCAGACATACACTATTGGCATTGATCGCGATATCACAGAACGGAAACGTGCTGATGCAATAATAGAAGAAAGCGAAAAGCGTCTCTCGCTAATCTTTGATACCGTTGGCGACGTTCTTTACCTTCTTTCAGTTGAACCGGGATACTGCTTTCGTTTTGTATCTATCAACTCCACTTTCCTTACTCTAACCGGCTTAATGCGCGAACAAGTAATAGGTAAACAAATTGAGGAAGTGCTACCTGAATCAGCGCATGCGCTTGTAAGAAATAAATACATAGAGGCAATTAATGGAAATAAAACAGTAAGATGGGAAGAAGCGTCTGAATATCCCACAGGTAAGCTTTATGGCTCGGTGGCAGTAACTCCCGCTCTGAATGCTGCGGGAGTCTGCACCCATCTGATAGGCTCTGTACATGACATTACTGAAATTAGGCACGCCCAGGAAGAAATTCGTAAGTTTAACCAGGAACTTGAACAGCGCGTGATTGAACGTACTGCTGAATTGGAGATTGCAAAAGAACGTGCAGAATCTACCGACCGGCTTAAGTCCACTTTCCTTGCAACAATGTCACATGAATTGCGTACTCCGTTAAATTCGATTATAGGGTTTACCGGAATCCTACTGAAAGGGATAGCCGGACCGTTAAATGAGGAACAGTTGAAGCAATTGGGAATGGCAAAAGAAAGCGCACTTCATTTACTTGAACTTATAAATGATGTGCTCGATATTTCTAAAATAGAAGCCGGTGAATTGGTAGTTTCATTAAGAAAGTTCAATTTCAGTAAAATACTTAAAAATGTTGCCTTTTCTGTTCAACCTCTAATAGAGAAAAAAAATCTAAAACTACAATTAAAAATTTCTGATAATGTAAAAGAAATCTACAGTGATGAAAGACGGGTCGGACAGATTTTTCTTAACCTGCTTAATAACGCTATCAAGTTCACGGACAAAGGGCTTGTGACAATTGAATGCGATGCGACAGATAAAGATATTGTAACAAAAGTTAATGATACCGGCATCGGGATTAAGAAAGAAGATATAAACAAGCTTTTCAAGCCGTTTAGCCAGATTGATACCGGGCTTACCCGCAATCATGACGGAACGGGACTTGGTTTGTCGATATGCAAAAAACTTTTAGAGAAATTATGCGGGACAATAAGTGTGGAAAGTGAAATAGGAAAAGGCAGTACATTCACCGTAACATTACCTTTAGAGGAATAAATATTAGGGAACAGATATGAAGAAAAAAGTTTTGATCATAGAAGATAATAAGCAAAATATGTATATGCTCTCATACCTGCTTGAAAGTGAAAATTATGAGATTATACAGGCATTTAGCGGAACAACCGGAATTATTGCCGCAAAAAATAATAAGCCTGATATAATACTTCTCGATATCCAATTACCCGAAATGGACGGTTATACAGTCGCAGTCAAATTAAAAGAAGATGAAGAATTAAGAAACGTACCTATTATTACCGTTACTTCATACGCAATGCCGGGGGATAGAGAAAAGGCAATTCAATCCGGTGCAATAGGTTATATTGAAAAGCCCATTAATCCGGATACATTTATATCTCAAATGGAATCATTTTTACCAACGGAATTATAATTTGGGAGTGTACTGTTATGATGAAAATATTGGTTGTTGATGACAAACCTGAAAATACTTATCTGCTTGAAACTCTTTTAAAAGGGAATGGATACGAGACTGTACCTGCGTATAATGGCGCGGAAGCTTTAGAACTTGCTTTGAAAAACCGGTTTAATCTTATTATTTCTGATATTTTAATGCCTGTAATGGATGGTTTTACTTTCTGTCGTGAATGTAAAAATAATGAATCACTGAAAAAAATTCCTTTTGTATTTTACACTGCAACCTACACAAGTCCGAAAGATGCAGAATTTGCACTCAGCCTTGGTGCGGATAAATTTATTTTAAAGCCCCAGGACCCGGATGTTTTCATTGAAATCATATTCGAACTATTGGGAAAAATGAAAGAGAAAAAAATGCAGTTGGACACAGTTCCTCCGAAACCGGAACAGGTAATTCTAAAAGAGTACAACTCTGTACTAATTCAGAAACTTGAAGACAAAATGACTCAGGCAGAGAAAGCAGAAAAGCAGTTAAGGGAAAAAAACGCCGAACTTCAAAAAGAAATCGAAGAACGCAAACGTACGGAAGGTGCGTTACAGATAAGCGAAGGGAAATTCAGAATTACATTTGAAGAAGCTTCAGTTGGCATGTGCTTAACTGATTTGGATGGCCGTTTTACTATGATTAATAATGCGTTATGCTCTATGCTGGGATATAAAAAAGAGGAATTATTAAATACACATTTTAAAGATTTTACTTATATTGATGATATCGAACCCAGCCTCAATTGGATGGGAAAGATGATTTCTGGTGAGATGCAAGTAATTAGATTTGAAAAAAGATTTTTACACAAGAAAGGAAATCCTGTTTTTACTGATATAAATATATCGCTTATTAAAGATTCTAATGATCGTCCACTTTTTTTTGTTACTCATTTGGTTAATATAACTGATCGTAAGCTTGCGGAAGAAAAAATAAATATACTTGCCGCCATTGTTAAGTCTTCTGATGATGCAATCATTAGTAAGACCCTGGATGGAATCATCACGAGTTGGAACAAGGGTGCAGAAAAAATTTACGGCTATTCTGAAAGCGAAGTAATTGGCAGGGACATATCAATCTTGGCTCTACCTGAATACAAAGATGAAATTCGACAGGCTCTCGATAAAATCAAAATTGGCGGACATATTGAAAACTATGAAACGATACGGCTTAAAAAAGGCGGTGAAAAGATTAATGTATCGCTGACTATTTCGCCTATCAAAGATGCTGAAAGTAGAATTGTCGCTGTATCTACTATCGCGCATGATATTACTGATCGAAAATTGACAGAAGCGGCACTCCGGGAGTCAGAAGAAAGATTTCGAATGGTATTTGAGAATGTTTTCGACGGCATTAGTATTTATATGGAAGACCCTGACCCCAATAAGAGAAAACTCATCGCTTGTAATGAGCAGTATGCAATCATGGCAGGCCGGGGACGTGACGAGTTACTTCAGCTGGGAAGCACGCAAGGACTTCAGGTAACACTTGAAGATACGGCAAACAAAAATCGCCTTGAATCCTTAAAAAGGGGGTCAACATTTCAGGGCACTTTCTCGTGGATTCGACCGGATGGTAAAGAAAATATTATTGAGTATGTGGGAAGACCAATCAAATGGCAGGGAAAAAACCACTCGATTGGGATCGATCGTGACATTACAGAAAAAAAACTGGCTGAAAATGAACGGGAAAAAATGATCAAAGAATTAATTGCAGCCAAAGAAAAAGCCGAGAAATCTGATAAACTGAAAACCGAATTCCTCGCCCAGATATCACACGAAATTAGAACTCCTATAAATTCAATAATCGGTTGTATTGATCTTATTAAAGATGATAATATTAAGCAGCTCGATCAAGACTTGTCTGATATGCTTAAGAGCATTAATATTAACGGGAGAAGAATTATCAGAACAGTAGATTTAATCCTGAATGCTTCCGAAATGCAAATCGGAACTTACCAATCGACTTTTACAAATATTAATTTGGGTAAAAAAATATTGAACGTAATCCGATCTGAATATTCTGCTCTCGCTGAACAAAAAGGATTATTGTTTAAATTTCAAAATAATTTATCATCTTCTGTAGTTTACGGCGATAGCTACAGCATAGACCAGATATTTGTTAATTTGATAGATAATGCAGTCAAATACACCGAATCAGGTAAGGTGGATGTTTTAATCGACAGGGATGAAGAAAATAATATTTTTGTGTCTGTTTCCGATACCGGAGTAGGAATTTCAGAAGAATATTTACCCCACATTTTTGAACCGTTCATGCAAGAAGAGCGCGGTTATTCGAGAAGATATGAAGGAAACGGACTGGGATTATCGCTTGTAAAAAAGTATTGTGATTTGAACGGAATAAAAATAAAAGTAGAATCAAAAAAAAGGATAGGTAGTAAATTTACAATTACTTTTACAAACTAATAGTTAACGGCATTGTCTGAACCCTGATTCAAAAGATTTTAGGATTAGCAAGATTATTGGCATAATTTCAACAATAGCATTATATTAAATCACCAGTAATAGGTTTTACAACTATTTCTTCCGTAACCATATTTCCCTTTTGAAGATAAAGCCGGACAAGAAGCTTTCCAATATCTTCCGCCCTCATCATCCTGCCTGCATTTTCAATACGGACAGCCTCTGCCCAAATAGGCGTTTCGATTGCGCCGGGTACAACATTAATAATTCTTATATTATACCGCCTGACTTCTTCCCTTAACGAATTAGTATAAGCAAGCAAACCGGATTTTGAAGCTGCGTAGACACTGCTATTTGTAAATATTTTTTTCGCCGCTACAGAGAGTATATTTATTATCGCTCCACTTCCCTGCTCTATCATATACGGCAGGACATATTTAATTGTATAAATTGCGCCGAGTAAATTGGTGTTTATTACATCATTTATTTCCATAATTGAATTAGCTTCAGCTTTTTTAAATGAAGTAATGCCGGCGTTATTAATTAAGCAGTCAATTTGATGTCCGGCAATAATCTTTTTTACAGTCCGCGCCACATTGGAAGACGATGCAACATTACATGGGAAAATTCCAATAGCTAATTTTTTTCGGTTAAGCTCAGCACGAAGCCTTTCTAATTCCGCCTCTCTTCTTGAAGATACAAATACCCCGGCGCCCGTCTTTGCAAACTCTATTGCGGCAGCCCTGCCAATACCAGAACTTGCTCCTGTAATCCAGATACCTGATTGTGTCTGTTTCGTCATAACTTTTTCAGTGAAATTAAATTCAGAAATTCTGTTCTTGTCCTTGCGTCCTCTTTAAATAAACCGTGCACTGCGCTTGTAGTAGCTGAAGAATTTTGTTTCTCAACGCCGCGCATCATCATACACATATGTGCAGCCTCGGAAACGACCGCTACGCCTTTGGGCTGAATGTATTTATTAATTGTATCCGCTATTTGCTGCGTCATCCTTTCCTGAACCTGCAATCTCCTGGCAAATATTTCTACAATACGCGGTATCTTACTTAAACCGATGATTTTCCCATCTGGAATATAAGCTACGTGCACTTTACCGTAGAACGGAAGCATGTGATGCTCACATAAGCTGTAAAAATCGATATCCTTTACTAAAACCATCTCATCATATTTTTCTTTAAATATTGCGCCGTTCAAAACCTGTTCAATATTTTTACAATACCCTGATGTCAAGAACTCATAAGCTTTTGCAACTCTTTTAGGCGTATTAACAAGTCCTTCCCGCTGGGGATCTTCGCCTAATTCATTTATAAGATTAGCAAAAAGAGTCTCTATATTTTTCCTATTCAATTTATTCTCCTCTATATTCGAAGTAATTATTTTCAGTTTCATAAAGCTTAACTGAATAAAGGTTTCCGCCCGGGATTTTATCAACTAACTGCTTCCAGATAGCCGCAGTAATATTCTCGGCAGTTGGTATTATGCCCGACATAAAATCCGTTTCCGTATTTAAATTTTTATGGTCAACTTTATCAATTATATTCTTTAATATAATTTCTTTCAGCAGTTTAAGATCAATCAAATAGCCTGTTTCAGGATTTATTTCACCTGCGACAATAACCTCAAGGGTATAATTATGCCCGTGCCAATTCGGATTACTGCACTTGCCAAAAATCCTTATATTTTCCTCATCGGAAAATTTCGGATTATAAAGGCGGTGCGCAGCGCTGAAAATTTCACGTCTGGTTACAAAAAACATATTGTTAAACCTTGTTTAAAGCGCTTCGATTACTTCTTGATTATGCCCTTGAACTTTGACCTTATTAAATATTTTCTTTATTATACCATCGGCACCGATTATAAAAGTGGTTCGTTCTACACCCATATACTTTCTTCCGTACATGCTTTTTTCTTTCCATACTCCATAAGCTACAAGGACTTTTTTATCTTCATCGCTTAGCAAAACAAAAGGAAGATTGAATTTTGCTGCAAATTTTTTATGCGATTCGGAAGAATCGGGACTAATTCCGATAATTACCGCATTTAATTTACCAAATTTCGGGAATTCATCCCTAAAATAACATGCCTCGGCAGTACAGCCGGAAGTATTATCCTTGGGATAAAAGTACAATACAACATTTTTCCCTTTGAAATCCTCAAGAGAAACTGCAATTCCATCCTGATTTTTCAAATTAATTTCAGGAGCTTTATCTCCGATATTTACTGCCATACATTCATCTCCAATTATAAATTTAAAAAAAATAAATTTTACAAAGTTACTACCGCATATTTAATGTACTTGAGTTATCAAACATAACTAACATACTTAAATGAAAAAGTACATTCAAGCAAAGCAGAACACCTTTAACTTAAAACACAAAAAGATTTCTTTAATCTATTTTTTTAAAACCTGCCTTGCCTGTTTGCTCATCAAGTTGACAGATATTTTATCGCTGTTTTATGAAATATTAAATTACAAAAAAAACAAATCCCGAAAGGATGAAATAATTATAGGATATTAATAAAAAAACCCCTCTTACATTGTTGTTTCTTTAGGAGAGGTTTTGTTACCGCGTCGAATAATTATTCAATAATAATTCCACTCCTTTGGAGTTCTTAAAACAAAGAATTTTATTAGTCAAATTGTAATAAAACAAATCCCATATAGGCACTTCGTCGGGATTAAGATTTCTAAATTTCAAGGGAATAAATAATTAAGGTACAACCACCATGTGATTGATAAATGGATAAAGAAAGGGAATAAAATCTTGCTAGCGTCACAGCCACAATCAAGCATGAGACTGAATTCAAACGATTTATTCCGGTGCATCTCCTTCTCTAATCTCTACCCTCCTGATTTTACCGCTGATTGTCTTGGGAAGTTCAGTGACAAATTCCACAATACGCGGGTATTTATAGGGGGCTGTAACTTTCTTAACATGCTCCTGCAGCTCTTTTGCAAGCGCATCGCTCGGATGATAATTGCTTGCGGGAACTATAGTAGCTTTGACAATCTGTCCCCGTTCCTCATCTGGTACAGCCGTTATGGCACATTCAAGCACAGCGGGATGTTCCAAAAGAGCGCTTTCAATTTCAAAGGGACCTATACGGTAACCGGAACTCTTTATAATATCGTCCGCCCTGCCAACAAACCAGAAATAGCCATCTTCATCACGCCAGGCTGTATCACCGGTGAAATAAATATCATTCTGCCAGACTTGCTTAGTAAGCTTGTCATCGCGGTAATAACCGTTGAACATACCAAACGGCTTTCGTTTATCCGTGCGGACAACTATCTGCCCTATCTCGCCGACTTCACACACTTTTCCGTCGGGATCTAATATATCTATATCGTACCACGGCGAAGGTTTGCCCATAGAACCCGGCTTTGGTTCCATAAAAGGATAAGTTGCCAAAGCAACGGTCAGCTCCGTTTGTCCATACCCTTCCATAAGCTTCATGCCCGTTGCCTCATAAAACTGTTTGAACACTTCCGGGTTTAGCGGCTCGCCTGCAACAACGCAGTATTTTAAATTACTCAGATCGAACTTCTTTAGATCTTCTTTAATTAAAAACCTGTATATAGTAGGAGGAGCGCAAAAGCTGGTTACTTTATACTTCTCAATAACCTGCATAAGAAGCTTAGGTTTAAACTTATCAAAATCGTAAGTCATAACAGCACAGCCGGAAAGCCACTGCCCGTATATTTTACCCCACGCAGCTTTAGCCCAGCCTGTTTCAGCAACAGTTAGATGCAAACCATTGTCGTCCACATTCTGCCAGTACTTAGCCGTCAGGATATGCCCAAGAGGGTAAGCGAAATTATGATTCACCATTTTGGGCATACCAGTTGTACCTGATGTAAAATAGATGAGCATAATATCATTAATGCAAACGGCTGAATTATTATCAGGTTTTACAAAAATATCGGAAGCTTTTTCAATTTCTTCAGTAAGATTTATCCATCCTTCACGGGATTGACACACAAGCGCTTTATGAAGCAGCGTTGAAGAGTCCTTCTGCGCTTCTTCAATATGTTGAATTACTTCAGGATCGGGAACGGATATAATCATTTTAATATCGGCTGCATTATTCCTGTATACAATATCTTTAGTTCTTAGAAGATGAGTTGCGGGAATAGTAATTGCTCCTATTTTATTCAGCGCCACCGTGCAGTACCAATATTCATATCGTCTTTTCAAAATAAGCATCACACTGTCGCCTTTTTTTATGCCTAATGACTTCAAATAATTAGCCGCTTTATCGCTGTAGTATTTCATCTGCCTAAATGTAAATACTTTATCGCCGCCATTGTCGTCGCACCACACCATTGCTATTTTGTCCGGCGTTTCTTTTGCAATCTCATCCACAACATCAAAAGCAAAGTTAAATTGTGCGGGTATTTTAATTTCAAAGTTATTAAAAAATTCTTCGTATGAGTTGTAGTTTATTTGCGAAAGGTACTTTTCAAGCATCATGTGTTATTCTTCCCGATATAATTATAAAACAATTGTAAGCATTTTTACAGGAGTATTTTTCAAAGCCTTCATGGCATGTTTATAACCTGAGTCATAATACACCGAATCCCCTTCGTTTAAAATAATTTCGTGGCTGTCAATTATTATTTTCATTGTTCCTTCAATTATATAGTCGAATTCCTGTCCGGGATGCGAATTAAATTCCACCGGAGTATTTTCAGGGCACGGTTCAATTCTCACTATAAACGGTTCGGCTTTTTTATTAATAAAGTTATATGCAAGATTTTCATATTTATACTGTTTTCTTCTTTCAACATTCAAACCTTTGTCTTTTCTAACAACACAGTAAACGTGCAGCCGCGGATTTTCCCCGCTTAATAAAGCGGATAATTCCATATTATTTTTCTGTGCAACTTTTATTAGAAATCCTGCAGGAATATCAACAGTACCGCTTTCATATTCTAAGTACTGTTCAGGTGAGAGGTCTAGTTCCTTTGCAACCGTTTCATATGAGATACCGGATATTTCCCTCAATCCTTTAATTCTTTCCGCAATAAGTTTAATTTCTTCCAACATAGCGATAATCCTTCTTCATTCCCTATTGTTATTCGCGATAAAAATCTTTATGGTAAACAATTTACCCGAAGTATTAAAAACCTATAATTAAAATTAGGCATCACGTTTTACTATTGCAAGCAATATTGAAAAAACAACATACCGGGAATTTAAAATATCCGGATTAGCGGCAATTTAAAATCTTTTTATATTCTTGTTCTTTCTAGTAAGTTAATTTAAATGTAATGAACTACCCCGCCGCAAGCGGACGGGGTATCGAAAAACAAATACGGAGCCAGGATTCGTCGAAAGCGACGGGGAATTCGACCCCGGAAAGATTAAACTACAAGGTTGAAGCCAAATCACGGAGGTTAATTAAACAATTTACCGAAAGATGATTAATTTATTATTGGGAATAGAACAATGACATGAACACCGGGAATAAGTCCGGAATCCTGTTTTTTCCCATAGCCGGTTGAATAAATAAATACCGGATTTTGAAAGATATTTTTAAATCAATATCTTTTACAGGATAAATTATAAAAACCTGCATGAGATATTATATGAGAAAATTTAATTTACACTTCTTAAGCTTTCTTTTATTATTTATTTTCAATTCTCAATTATTCAATCAATCGAATTGTGGAATTGGTTTTCCCGATCCTGTTGAGGCATCTTATAATTTGCTTAACAGAATCGTTCCCTGCAGCGCTAAGAATTTTCATCTTATATCAAATATTACTGGAAAAGACAAAGATGAATTCGAAGTTGAAGCATCAAACGGAATAGTTACAATAAACGGCAGCACCGCTATAGCTTTAACAAGCGGAATTTATTTCTATTTACGTCATGCAGCAAACTGTATGGTTACTTGGAATGGAACGCATATCAATCTTCCAAAGGTCCTGCCTGATTTTCCCAAAACCAAAATCAGTACTCCTTATGAATTCCGGCTTTATTATAATGTCTGCACTTATGGATACACAACAGCTTTTTGGGATTGGAATCAATGGGAGAAAGAAATTGACTGGATGGCGCTGCACGGAATAAATATGCCGGTTGCAATGATCGGGCAGGAGGCGGTATGGCAGAAGGTTTGGAAAAGTTTCGGCATAACTGATGAGGAGCTGGCAAGTTATTTTGCCGGGCCGGCATTTTTACCGTGGCATCGAATGGGGAATATAAATGATCATGGGGGTCCCCTGCCTCAGAGTTACATTGATAAAAGTGCAGAGCTGCAAAAGAAAATATTAAACCGGATGAGCGAGCTTGGTATGAATCCAGTTGTGCCGGCTTTTTCCGGTTATGTGCCCGAATCATTTAAAAGAATTTATCCGGATGCGGACATTATAACAATGAAACCCTGGGCAGGCTTTCCTGCGGGAGACGGCACTTATATGCTATCGCCTTTATCAAAACATTTTTCTGAAATCGGGAAAAAGTTTATTGATGAATATCATAAAATGTTCGGAAGCACTCATTACTATCTTGCCGATGCTTTCAATGAAATGACCGTACCCGTAAGTAAAGAGAACCGGTATAAAGAACTTACTGATTTTGGTACGGCTATTTTTAACGCTATAAATAGCGGAGATCCAAACGGTACATGGGTAATGCAGGGATGGCTTTTCAAAAGCGATCCCGAGTTCTGGGACAAACCTTCTGTTCAGGCTTTGCTTAAGGATGTTCCCGATAAGAGGATGATAATTATTGATCTCGCAAATGAAATTTTTCAGGGCTGGAAAAAGCTTGACGGATTTTTCGGGAAAAAATGGATATACAGCGTTATCCATAATTTCGGAGGGCATAACCAGTTATTCGGCAATCTTCCGTTTGATGCAAAAGAACCTTCTGAAATGCTTTCGGATTCAAGCCGGGGAGACATGGTAGGATTCGGTTATTCACCCGAAGGTACAGAAAACAATGAAGTGGTTTATGAGCTGTTAACAGATCTTGCATGGACGGATAAGGCGATAGATTTAGATAAATGGATAAAAGATTACTGTTTAGCAAGGTATGGCAGCTATCCCTTGCAAATACAGGAAGCATGGAAATACTTAATTAAATCTGCTTATTCCTCTGACGACGGATTTCCGCATAATCTATTCCAATACAGGCCGGAAGCCGGATTGAAAAGCGACTTCTTACCCAACGCGGATTTCGATAAGGCAGCAGACCTGTTTTTATCCTGCCCGATTTCTTTCAACAGCAACAGTTTGTACTGTGCAGATGCAATACAAATATCAGTACAGTTTACATCAATAAAAATTGATCAATTATTAAGCAAGGCGATTTATTTTAATAATAGAAAAGAGTTTAAGAAAAGAGACCTGGCATTTGATAAAGCGTTTGAACTGTTAAAGAAAACGGATAAACTGCTTGATGCCCATCCGTTGTACCGGCTGAATAGATGGGTCGATTTTGCAAGAAGCTGGGGAAATAATGATAAGGAAGCAAATTATTTCGAAGAAAACGCAAAAAGACAAATTACAACCTGGGGCGGGCCCAATCTTTCTGAGTATGCGGCTAAAGTATGGAGTGGATTAATAAAAAATTATTATCTGCCACGGTGGGAAAAATTTGCCGACAGCCTTAAAAACGGTTCAAACAGCAACCTGCTTAATTGGGAAGAAAAATGGATTACAACCCCGATTAAAGAATTTGATGAGATGAAGATTAAAGACCCTGTTGAGTTTGCAAGGGTTCTGGTTAGCAATGCAAAGAAAGCTTTTAAGGAAGTATTTCATTGAAATATATAATAATTTGATTTGCAAATTTTTTTATATTTGCCTAATTATCAAAAGGAGTTATTATGAATAATTATTCTTCTGCCGAAATAATGCAAATGATAACCGGTTATCAGCACAGCAGGATTTTACTTTCGGCTGTTGAACTTGGTATTTTTGATGAATTAGACGGACATAAATTATCATGCACAGAACTGGCAGAAAAGATCGAAGCTGTTCCGGATTCACTCGAAAAATTGCTTAATGTCCTTACTTCTCTAAGATTACTAAATAAAGATAACGGTAAGTTTTTCAACACAGAGTCATCCGGAAAATTCCTTGTAAAATCCAGCCCGGCTTTTTTAGGCGGTGTGATGCATCAAAATCATCTTTGGAATACATGGAGCAGACTAAGCGCCATTATAAAATCCAGAGAGACAAAAAAAGAAGTTGAAATAAACCGGAGAGGCGGCGAATGGTTAAGGGCTTTCATTGCCGCTATGCATACAAGAGGAATTACAAGAGCAAGAGACATAAAAGAGTTAATTAATTTCTCAAGTGTAAAAAGGATCCTGGATATTGGAGGAGGTTCGGGTATTTTTGCATCTACATTTATTAAAGATAATCCGTCAATGTCTGCGGTTGTTTTTGATCTTCCCAATGTAGTTCCGATTACAAAAGAATATATTGAGAAGGAAAACATGTCTAAACGAATATTTACATTAACGGGTAATTATCTTCTTGATGATATAGGCTCGGAGTATGATCTTATTTTTCTTTCGGCAGTTATTCATAGTAATTCTTACAATGAAAATGCGCTGCTGATTAAAAAATGTGCATCTGCTTTAAATAAAAACGGAAGGATAGCTATTCTTGACTATATAATGAATGACGAAAGGACAAGTCCGGTTGCCGGCGCTGTATTTGCAATCAATATGCTCGTCGGTACGGATGAGGGAACGACTTATACTGAAAAAGAAATTAAAGAATGGATGACCGCCACAGGATTAAAGAATTTTGAATTAATAAACGCCGGAGAAGGAAGCGGCTTAATGATTGGAGGTTTCTAATTATGAAATGGTATAATTACATTGCTTGCTTTTTTGCGGGTTTATTTATTGCAAATTTCGTCCCTCACTTTATACATGGTATTTCAGGTGAGACTTTTCCGACGCCTTTTGCCAACCCGCCCGGCAGAGGACTATCATCCCCAACGGTAAATGTTCTATGGGGTTTTCTTAATCTTGTAATAGGGTTTCTTTTATTGAGGGCAGGAAAATTATCAGATAAAAATAAATGGGCTCTTTTTATTTTTTTTGCAGGTATATTAATTATAAGCATAATGCTTAGCAAGGGATTTGCAGATATTCATAGGTGACCCCTGTCTTATACCTGTTTGCCAATATACACCCGTGATTATTAACAAATTGATTCTATTAGAAGGCGACAAAGAGTGCAGCAAAACAGAACGATTTATAATAAAATATTCGACCTTGTTTTCATCCCATTAGGTATGAAATATTTGTAGATTAAAATAAAAGCATGAACCTTTATTATATAAGCATAAGTAAGCAATTGGCTTTAAACATTTCAAACCTGTAAGCCTCTGGCTTATACATAATGCGTGAAAAAATTAAAATACACTTGTATTTTTTTAATCCCCGGAAGGAATAAAATATTTATAACAAAAAATGACTCCTAAAAAATAGTCTTAACCCCAGGGTGACATATTAGCGACATAATCGTTGACCAAAAAACAATCAGAGCTGCGTAGTGGTAACACAATGCCTTCTTTTGTGAAACTTTAGAAGTAAAATTGCTTTCGTGGGAAAATAATGTAATTTGAAATATTCTAAAATGATATAAAATTATGAATAAAAATATTTTGTGCAGATTTCTTGCAATCTTTGTGTTTATTTTTCAGTTAACCTCATGTTCATTTGTAACAACAACAAAAACTCAGGAATCATCGGGCTTTATTAACACCAGTGACCCGGACATTCAATACATCGGGCGGTTTGATTTTTCAATTCCGGAAAAAGTCACATTTGACTGGCCCGGAGTATATATCCATGCAAAGTTTGAAGGAACAAGCTGTTCTATTCGCTTGAACGATCATAAAAATGAATATGCTATTATAGTAGATAACCGTGCTCCAAAAATACTCACCACGGATACTTCAAACGTTTTCAGGGTAGCATCGGGATTGGCAGATTCCATACCTCACACAATCACAATCATCAAACGCTCCGAACCGCTGTTCGGTAAAGGAGAGTTTAAGGGATTCATACTTGACAGCGGGAGAAAACTTTTGCCGCCTGAAAACCGTCCGGAAAGACGAATAGAATTTATAGGCAATTCAATGACTTGCGGTTACGGAGTGGAAGGCGACAGCGGTACATGTCATTTCAGCTTAGAAACAGAGAACGCGGACATGTCTTATGCCTCAATGACTGCACGGGCTTTAAACGCCGATTATTCATTGGTTGCATATTCAGGCAGAGGTGTTATCAGAAATTACGGTGATACAAATAAGACCTCACCCAACACGATGCCCGTTTTATATGACAGGATTTGTTTCGATGATTCAGCCTCAAAATGGGATTTTACCAAATGGATTCCGCAGACTGTTGTAATCAACCTCGGGACGAATGATTTCTCCACCAAACCTTTCCCGGATAAAGATGTGTTTCAAAATGCTTACCTCCAATTGATTAACCGTGTAAGGACATATTATCCCGGAGTTACTATTTTTTGTATTTGCGGACCAATGATAGGTGAGCCGTGTATGAGCTATATAAAAGAAATCGTAGTAAATGAGCAGAAAAAAACGAGAGAAAAAGATGTATTCTTTATTCCCATTCCCCGGAGCATTATGACGGACTCGGATTGGGGCTGCGATATGCATCCGGATATTTCGGGTGCGGTAAAGGTAACAAATGAAATTGTCCCCGTATTAAGGACTTTTATGAATTGGTAAATAATATATAGCCATAGCCCATGACTTAAGTTGTGGGTTAGTAAAAGGACAACATCGGTGTAAACGGTTGATATATTAAATCTGTATCTCAATCCCCACAGGGCAGTGATCGGAGCCCATTACATCGTTTAAAATGAATGCGTCTTTAACATTCTCTTTAGCATTTTCTGAAACAAAAAAATAATCAATCCGCCAGCCGACGTTCCTATCACGCGCATATGTAAACATATCCCACCATGTATAATTATCGGGTTTCAGGTTAAACACGCGGAAAGTATCCACGAAACCTGCAGCGATAAATTTATCCATCCACGCCCTCTCCTCAGGAAGGAAACCCGAGACGCTGGAATTTTCTTTCGGGCGCGCTAAATCAATTTCTTTATGCGCAGTATTTACATCTCCACAAATAATTATTTTTACGCCTTTATCTTTCAGACCGTTAACATAATCAAGGAATGCGTTATAAAAGTTCATTTTGTATTTTAATCTATCGGTGCTTGATTTTCCATTCGGGAAATATATATTGAACAAAAAGAAGCCGGGATATTCAGTAATCAAAATTCTGCCTTCACTGTTGTACTTCTCAAATTTTCCATTCTTAGACCACTCATTTACACTGACAGGGATTTCTTTTGAATAAGTTGCAACACCGCTGTAACCTTTCCTTTCCCCGGAACAAAAATAAGATTTATATCCGTTTACGTTTTTCAAATCGTCCGGCAGCTGCTCTTCATGCGCCTTAGTCTCCTGCAGACAGAGAATATCAGGCTTAGCCTCCGCAAACCAGTTAAGAAAGCCTTTTTTATAAACCGCCCTGATCCCGTTAACATTCCAGGAAAGTAATCTTATTTTCTTCATATCCTAATTGTTTAATTGAAATAAAAAATTATTTATTTTAATATAAGGAAAAAGATTAAAAAACCTTGTGCTGTAATCTTTTAATTTATTTTAATTACTCTTTTTCAACCAGTTCTTTTATTTGAACTAAAATTGAATTCCAACCTGCCCCATTGTTATAAACTTCTTTATATCTTTTCTCTCCATCTGCTGCGTTTTCAAAACCATCCTGTAATACCGTTAATTGAGTCCGTCCGGCATTTTCCGATAATTTATAAGTCACATTAAGATAGTTTTCAGGAATGTCCGGCATTGATGAATTTGGATCAATGACTGTATATTTTAAAAATTTATTCGGCTGAATATCCAGAATGATGCCTTTTACAAAAATAATTTCCTTGCCTTCGTAGCTGCCTTTCCAAAGCAAGGGGCTGTCCGTTTTCCAGTCAGAAACTGTTTCGCAGCCAAACATATATTTTTTTGTCTGTCCGGGATTTATTAAAGCATCCCAAACCTTTGAAGCATCAGCATTAATGATTATGCTGTTTTTCACAACTAATTTTTCCATTTATTACCTCTTAAATTATTTATCATTCTTATTTTATTGAAAAAAGCTTCCTTATAAGTTTCACTAATCGGAATAAACATTTTCTGAATTTTAATCCTGTTCCTTTCTATGCTTTCAATCTTGTCAATTGCGACTATAAATGACTTATGTACGCGAAGAAAATTATTTTTTGGCAGAATATTTTCAAAAGATTTAAAATTTTGAAGAGTCAAAATATTTTTATTGGCAGTTACAATTTTCAAATATTCACTCATCCCTTCGATATATAAGATATCCGGGATGCCTATTTTTTCAAGCTTATATGCGGTTTTAACAAAAATATAATCACCGGGAATGGAAGAAGATTTTTCAGCAATACTATTAAATGCTTTTTCAACTGCTTGGATAAATCTTTCAAAAGTAAAAGGTTTTAAAAGATAATCAGCAACGTCAAGTTCATAACCTTTTAAAGCATATTTGTCATACGCCGTTGTAATAATTACTTTTGGCCTTTGTTGAATAGATTCTAAAAATTGAATACCTGTAAACTCTTCCAGCCGGATGTCAAGAAATATAAGATCAACTGCATTATCTTTTAGATAGCTTATTGCTTCAACGGCATTGTCAAAAGATTCAGACAATCTCAAGTATTCAATTTTATTAATGAAATCGGTAAGCTTTTTTAAGGCTAATGGTTCATCTTCTATTGCAATACAATTAATTTGCATTGGTTTTGATTTTCAGATTTACTGCAAAATTTTGTTCGGTTTTATTAATTTTTAATTCATGTACTTTAGGATAAATTAATTCAAGCCGCTTCTTTATCATTTCTAATCCTATACCGCTGGATTCATCTTTTTCCGCCGGGGGAAAGGATAAGCTGTTATCACAGCTAAAATTAATTTGATTTTCCGATACATCCAATTTAATCATGACGCTGTTTTCGGTTTTCTTTAAAGACGAATGTTTGAAGGCATTTTCAATAAAAGTAATAAATATCATCGGGGCAATTTGAATATTATCAATATTACCTGAAATGTTGAATGAAATATTATTTTCATTCGTAATACGCAGCTTTTGAAGAGATATATAACTTTCAATATAGTTTATTTCTTCTCTTAAGGGCACTTTCTCTTTTTCGGAATCATAGATCATGTATCTCATTATCTCTGATAATTTATTCAATGCTAAGGAGGCTTTTTGATTGCTTTCATGAATCAAAGCATCTACATTATTTAATGTATTAAATAAAAAGTGCGGATTTATCTGATATTTCAGCAATGCCAATTCGCTTTTCAGATTTTGTTTTTCAAGATTATCTTTATGCTTGTTCTGTTCTATCCACTTAAAAAAGATTCTGAATAAGCTGCCGGTAAAAGCAAAAAACATATAAAACAAAAAGCTGATTAAATAGTCGGGAGTTTTTGTTTGATTGCCGCTATCAACAACCGATACTATAATTGCAGGATATGATATGAGAAATACGAAAGCAGTTAAATACCAAAATAATTTTTTGCGCTTATCAAATAACCCGGGCACTAAAAAATAAAATACATAAAAAGGTATTAATGCCCCTCCAAGTATTTCAATTGAAAGCCAGCCATAAGTCCAAAAAGGATTATATCCAACGGGCGGGAAAGGATTTGGAAATATTGAGTTCAATACTGCATACATGGTGATGAAAAGAACTGCCCAGAATGTAATGTGAACTAAAAAAACAATCGACTTTTTCATAATTTTTAATTTTAATTGTTAAACATGGCTGTAAAAGTCAGCCATTAATATTTTGTAATCAAATATATTCAATATAATAGCCTTTTTTGTCGGCGAGTTGGTTAATTTTATCTGTGAGTACTTTTCAATTGAATTAGTCATTCCGCATCCGGTTTTATCCCATACACAAAAGGCAGACCCAGCTGCACAAAGCGTAAGCGCAGATCGTAATCCCAATTACCCGATGCAATATTGCTCTTTCTGTAATTATGTATAAATATAATAATTGCAATTAGCTTATGTCAAGTCGGCATATCCAGAATGCAGCTTAGTTTATTACCATTGAATACGAAGTCAAAATTATCTGATTTCAGGCTTTCTTGTCCAAACAATATATGCACAACTAGAAAAGTATATGTAATTAACGGTACAATGTTCTTTATCATAGAATTCCCCGATATTAGATAATTGAGTGAAAACTTAGCCAAAATAAATATTATTAAAGGGTTTCATAATGTTATATTTTAAGTAATTAAATCAACAATCAACTTCTTTGAGATATAAACAGAATATTCTCTGATACTCTAAAAAGCATCATAAGCTTTTCTTCAATGTTGGACTTTGGATATTCTTAAAAGGTTATGGTGTAAACCTAAAGATATCAAAGGACTAATTTAACTTGCTCCGATTTAAAAATACTTCTACTAAAGGATTAATTACTTTTTCATCCCTTTGAACTATTTATTTATCATTTCAATCTTCATAATATTGATGCAGTTAATTACCGATAAAAATACTTTAAATAGTCATGAAAATATTTTTAAAGAATAAAGGACTGGAAATGAAATATTTAATAATATTCTTAATAGTAATGTCTTTACCATTAATTGCCCGGGACAAAAAAAAGAATACTAAAGTGGATGTAAAGATTCAAACAACAGAATGGATGGCTAAAATATCTTCAGATCCTGAAATGCGAGAGGAAATGATTGAAATGATTCTGGATGACACAAAAGGCAACAAGGAAGAAATGACCAAGTTTGTAAGAACAATAATGAATAATCCTGGCATGAATTCTATAATTGCGATCATAGTAAATAGCGAAAATATATCGAACCAGTCCTTTGTTATGATAGGTGATAGCTCCAAAACAATGCAAATGTTGGAATATAAACTAAGCACCCGGAAATAATGTAGTTCCTATATTAATCGAAGCATTAGGGTAACTCAAGAGGGTGATGACCTTCTTCCGTTACCCTAATTACTTTTCTTTAATTATTTTTTTTATTACCGACATTTTTAATTGACAAATATAATTACATTAAAAAAATGCAAATTATCAATTCAGTAATTAATTAATAATCTTAAATTCTATTCTCCGGTTTTCGGCTCTTCCTTTTTCCGTATTATTATCGCCGATGGGATTAGATTTGCCAAAACCTAATGCATTCAAACGGCTGGGGTCAATACCACCATTAATTAAATATTCTCGAACTGTATTAGCTCTTTTTTCAGATAATTTCTTATTTTTAGTATCTTTTCCGACATTATCAGTGTAGCCCTGAATTTCAACCCTAATATCAGGATTTTCTTTTAGGTTTTGTTTTTCTTGTTCTAATACCGGATAAGATTCAGGGAGCAACTCTGAACTATTAGATTTAAAATTTACGCCATGGAGTATCCAGCTTTTCCTTTTTTCAACAACAGGTTTTTCAACCAATTTTTCAACCTGTTTTTCGACCGGCTTTTCAACCACAACCTCTTTTACGACTTCTTTTGGAATATGCGCTGTAATCAAACTGTCGATTTGTTCGAGTGTAGGATAGTTTTCTTTAGGAACTTCTACTGTAATACCGTTGTACAAATCGCAATATTTGGATTTCGCACCTTTGTCAAAATAATAAATAAATCCTGCATTAAAAGTAATATAACAATCTGCATTCGAGCCAAAAATACCCTGCCTGTTATTAGTTACAATTCCGTCTACTTCGCCATCAATTGAATGCATTCCGAATTCCGTATTAAGTTTCCAGTTTTCAGAAACTTTCCATTCGCTTCCAAATACTGCATTAAATTGGGCAGTAAATTTTGATTTGATTTGAGAATTTTGGATATTTTTAGGCCAAACCGGTTTAAAATAAGCTACACCAAACCCGCCTCCAAAATAAGGATCGACCGCAAAACATGGGACAAAGTAATATAAAAGATCAAGATTTCCACTTGCTATATTAGTGTGCATATTCTCAATCCCGGTTTGAACAACTCCACCATTATTATAATAAAAACTACCACCAGGAATTTTTCCTTCAATGTAATCATAATTTCCCAACAATCTCAAAGCGACATTTTGAGAAAAATTACGTTGTAATGATAATAATCCACCAACGTTATAATTCATTGGTGATACATCTGAGCTTAGAAATCTCGGATAAGAGAGACCAAATCCGAAGCCCCAGCTATTTTGATAAGCCTGAGCAAATAAAACTTTCTGAGCAGAGAATAGGGATAAAAATGCAAACAACAATGAAAGCTTTTTCATTATTTACCTCTTTTGTTTATTTTATTTAATATACCCTCTGAACTATAAAATAGAAATAGATTTAATTGATTATTAAAAAATATTTTCTTTAAGAATAAAATTAATATTTTTTTTGATTTTATTGCAATAATTCTTAAGGATTTATTTTTTTTATTCCCTCGCCCGCTTGATTAAGCATGCAACTTTTCTAAGCTTTTTATTTGTAATAAAAAGTGATTATATATTTCTATATGATACAAGTGTAAGTGCAACTATGATAGTTTAGAAATATTATATAAAGGATGAAACCATCCATTATTAATCACGATAGCGTAGTTATTAATTGGCGTGCCGATGTTGAAACAAAAATTTAATAATCGGAGGCGATGAAAATATTGAATTTGAAGAAGCAAAACAATTGCCTAAATAAGTATATTGTTCTTCACAGTCTTGTAAGTACAATGAAGATATATTCGATTATAAATGAAAAATTGGCGGATATACCGATGCATTATGTCCAGTCAATAATCACATAATGCTTTAAAAACGGAGTGCTTAAGCAGTTAAAAACTCCCTCACAGGCAAAGGCGTTGAAAGTATAATTTAAAAATAATAAGTTATAGTAAAGAATATCCAATCGTCACAAACGAAAAATTTCAAATAATATCTATAAGGATAAGAGCAAAGACAAAATTACTCGTACCTAAGCGCTTCAATCGGATCGAGGTTAGCCGCTTTGTATGCCGGATAAGTTCCGAAAATGACGCCTACAAATACACACATAGATAACCCTATGAGTATCCATTGATACGGAATAACAGCGTCAGCATCTAAAAAGGAACCTGCAATATTTCCCACACCAACTCCAAGGATTATCCCGATGAACCCTCCAATTAAGCAAAGAACGACAGCCTCAAACAAAAATTGCATTAAAATATCTTTCTTTTTTGCCCCCACGGCTTTTCGTGTTCCTATTTCACGTGTCCGTTCAGTTACGGAAACAAGCATAATATTCATTATTCCAACCCCGGCAGCAAAAAGAGCAATTATGGATATAACCATAGCGCCAATTTTAACCCCGCCAGTAATATTATTAATCTGAGTCATAATCGATTCATTACTAAAAATATCAAAGTCATTTTCTTTTCCTGGCAGTACCTTTCTTATTATTCGCAAATAACCTATTGTTGCGTCCATATTTGCCTGATAATCTTCATCAGAATACGACTGAACTGTGATACTTACGCTCTCATTTTTTGTACCATAAAATGATTGGAAGGTACTTATAGGAATTAAGACATAATTATCCTGGCTTTGCCCAAAAATTTGCGGACGTTTTTCCATTAACCCTATTACCTTTACAGGTTGATCGTCTATTCTAATAACTTGTCCCACCGGATTAATTCCAATAAATAATTTATCATACACATCGTGTCCTAGGAGACAAACCCTGCCAGCATAATCTATATCTGTCTGCATAAATTCCCTGCCTTCCTCAATTTTAACATTATATGTTCTGAATTCTCCAATTGTTAAACCAACAACATCAGTAGTAGGATTTGTTTCTTTGTTTCTGAATTTTATAACCTTGCCATAATTATCTTGAGAAGCGCCAACATATTTTGCCTGTGTCATTAATTGTTCAAACCTGTAATAATCTTCAAGCTTAATATTTTTCCGGTTCCTGAATTTATCAAAATCATTATTCCCCATAATTGGAGGAAATTTTTGCACCATGAAGGTATCTTTATTTAGGAAATTAACACCTGATTCAATACTAGTCTGCAGCATTGTAATAATCGTCATTATAACAATAATGGAAAAAATTCCAACAACCACACCCAGAATTGTAAGGAAGGCTCGCAGCCGGTTTGTTTTTAGCGACTGGAGAGACATAAAAAATATTTGACTTAATTTCATAAATCCCTTCCCCGATTTAAAAAATATTTAATCTATGTTTAGTAAATATTAATTAACCCATGTCAACGGGTCAATAAAATAATATTGTTCAAAATAATTTATTCATATCTCAGTGCTTCTATAGGGTCTAAGTTGGCAGCTTTATAAGCCGGATATGTACCAAACACAATGCCAACCAAAAGACACAATGAAAATCCAATAATAATCCAGTCAACAGGAATAGCCATTTGCGCATTTAAAAAACTACCGGCAAGGTTGCCAATGGCTACTCCAAGTATAATACCGATAAATCCACCTATTAAACATAATGTAACAGCTTCTATTAAAAATTGGGATAGTATTACCATCTTACGCGCCCCAATTGCTTTTCTTATACCAATTTCGCGGGTTCTTTCGGTAACTGAAACAAGCATTATATTCATAATTCCAACGCCAGCCGCAAGAAGAGCAATTATTGAAATAACCATAGCGCCAATCTTTACTCCGCCGGTTATGCCGTTAATCTGTTCTATTAAAGAATCATTGCTGAAAATATCAAAATCATTATCTTTACCTGCATCTACTTTTCTTATAATCCTCATATAGCCGACAGAAGCATCAATTATTTCAGTATAATCAAGTTTACTATAAGACATAACGGTAATATTTACACTTCTTGAATATTTTCCATATTTATTCTGGAAAGTAGTTACCGGCATTACAACAAAGCTATCATTGCTTTGTCCAAAAATCTGGGGCTGTTTTTCCAAAACCCCGACTACTTTTAACGGTAAACCGTCAACTCTAATAACCTGCTCTAAAGGATTAATATTAGGAAAAAGTTTATCAACAATATCCTGTCCAATTACACATACATCATTCGCATACTGGACATCCAGGTCCCTAATATCTCTGCCAGCGGCAACATTCCAATTATTTGTTTTCATAGCATCGGAAGTTATTCCGGCTACCTGTATATTAGGATTAGTTTCTTTATTGCCGAACTTAACAACCAAGCCGAATTGCCATTGTTCACCGCCAATATATTTAGCTTGTTTAAGCATGTCTTTAAATCTATAATAATCCTCCAGTGTAATATCTTTTCTATTTCTAAATTTAGCAAAAGCGTTTGGGCCACCTGAAGAGAATGCCGGGAATTTTTGAATTTGAAAAGTGTTTTGACCAAGCTGAGAAAATCCATTTTCAATTGTATCTTGCAGCATTGTAATAACCGTCATAATAACAATTATGGAAAATATGCCGACGACAACACCGAGAATAGTTAGCATAGTTCTTAATTTATTTCCCTTTATCGACTGCAAAGAAATACTAAAAACTTCAGTTACTTTCATACTATTCAAACCTTAATGCTTCAACAGGATCCATTTTTGCAGCCGTATATGCCGGTGCAAAACCTGAAATTAGCCCAGTAATTAACGAAACTACAATTGCAATAACTACGGCGCCATACTGAACGGACGTGGGAATAAATTGATTGACAAGATAACTTAATAAGATTGCTGCAATCAATCCGGCTATACCACCGACAAGACAAATAAAAGACGACTCCAACAGAAATTGCGCAAGGATCGTCCTTTTTTTAGCCCCGATTGCTTTACGAAGCCCTATTTCTTTTGTTCTTTCCTTAACCGAAACAAACATAATATTCATTATACCGATTGCTCCGACAAAAAGTGATAATCCTGTAATAAATAATCCTGCAATTTGAATAACTCCAACGACTTTATTGTAATTATCAATCATTCCTTCCTGCTGGTTAATGGAAAAATCGTCATCCTGATTGAAAGAAAGCCCTCTGACTTTTCTAAATGCTTCTTCAGTTTCTTCTTTAGTATCTTCCAATAGAGCGGTACTTGCGGCACGCACCTGAATTGTTAAACTGCTGTGCTCTTTATCCATAAAATATTTAAAGACTGTAGCAATGGGAACATAAGCCATGTTATCGGGATTGAAACTGCCGAGTAAAAAACTTCCCTGCTTAGTAAGTACACCAATAACCTTGTATGTAACGGGTCCTATCTTAATTTCATTATCCATTGCATTACCGAAGGGGAATAAATCATTTGCAATCTCACTGCCGAGAATAACCACATTTCTTGCACTCTTACTTTCTGATTCAGTAAAAAATCTTCCCTGGTCAAATGCAAAATTTCTTTCTTGTATATAGTCCTGATCCGAACCGTCAATATAAATATTATCGACCGTCCGGTTTTGGTACTTGATAGACTGCTGCACACCAAGTGTAGGAGAAGAAGCAAGAGGCAGCTTAACTATTTCTTTAAACCTCTCAAAATCTTCCATAGTTATCGGTCTTCTATTTCTCATTTTCCACCAGTCATTTCCTGAAAACCATGCCCATTTTTGAACATAGAGTACGTCAGATCCCAGAGAACTGATTCCTTGCTGAAATGAATTATCGATTCCTTTGATCGCTGTAGTCATTAGAACTACTACAGTTACACCGATAAAGATCCCAAGCATAGTGAGAGCCGATCTTATCTTGTTAGCTCTAATAGCTCTTAAAGCAATCAGCATGCTTTCTTTAAATTCATATGATAGAAGTGCAAATTTTGACATAAAATCTTTCCTTGTTACTTAAAGAATAATTTTTTTAATTTACTTCTACCCGCATTTTCGGTATGTACCTGTTAACTACAGGCACATCGGCTTCTATAAGCCCGTCTTTAATTCTGAGAATACGGGCGGCATGTTCGGCAATATATTCTTCATGAGTCACAAGAATAATCGTATTTCCTTTTTCATAAATGATATTAAAAAGGATCATAATTTCTTCACCGGTTTTTGAATCAAGGTTACCTGTAGGTTCATCAGCTAAAATAATAGAGGGTTTTGTAACAATTGCTCTTGCGACAGCAACTCTTTGGCGCTGACCTCCGGAAAGTTCATTTGGTTTATGATACATTCTTTCTTTTAAACCAACATCAATTAACGCCTGTTCTGCACGTTCTTTTCTTTCAGCAGCGGGAACTCCGGCATAAATTAACGGGAGTTCCACATTATGAATAGCATTCGATCTTGCAAGCAGGTTAAATGTTTGAAAAACAAATCCGATTTCTTTATTTCTTATCTTTGCCAATTCATTATCACTCATTTGGCTAACACTTGCACCGTTAAATTCATACTTTCCTGTAGATGGAGTATCAAGACACCCAAGCATATTCATTAAAGTAGACTTACCTGAGCCGGAAGGTCCCATTATTGCTACATATTCATTCTTATCTATTTTCAAAGATATATCGACAATAGCATGGACCTGCTCAGTACCTACCTGATAAACTTTAGAAATATGCTCAATATTAATTATATTCATTGTTTCATCCAGTTTAGTTTTTATTTACTTGCTACTGCTGTTTTCCCGTGTTTATCTAATTTAACTGTGGAACCATTTTGCAAATCCTTTGAGATTGCACGATACGGCCCGCTTACAACATCTTCATTGCCTGCTAAGCCACTTGTAACCTCAATATAATTATCATCACTTATTCCGGTCGTAACATCCACTGTTTTAACTTTATTATCTTTTACTACAAATACTATTTCCTTAAGCTTTTCAGCCGTAGCTGTACTTTCTTTCTTCTTATTAGAATTTTGATTTGCATTTTCATCTTCAGGCTTCGGCGCTTCATTCCTATTTCTTGCGGTTATTGATTGGATTGGGACACTGAAAACATTATATAACGTCTTAGTCTCAATTTTCGCATTGCATGACATACCGGGCCTGAAACCATCATCAAAATCAAGGAATTTAATCTTTACCTGAAAGTTCACAACCTGTTCCTGCGTTCCGGTACCTGTTGTTTGGGCACTGTTACCAATTTGGTAGACAAGACCCTTGAAAGTTTTGTCGCCAAAAGCATCAATCTTCACACGCACAGTATCACCTTTAGCAACCAACACAACATCGTTTTCATCAACATTGACTACGGCAAGCATACTTTTCAAATCGGAAATTGTCATTACATCAGTACCCTGACTATAACCGCTTCCAAGCACTCGGTCACCAAGATGAACATTCAGCTGGCTTACCGTTCCAGCCATAGTAGAATAAATTGTTGTTTTACTCAACAGGTCTTTTTGAACCTTTAGCGCTGCTTCCATTTGTGAAATTTGAGCCTGTGCACCATCTAAATTAGCTTTAGTAGTAAGATAAGCGCTTTTTGCAATTTCCAGATCGGAATCGCTTGCCAATTTCTTATCATGAAGTTCGGTTGCACGTTTATAATCTGCGGTTACCTTATCAAACTGTGCTGCATTATTATCCAATGTAGCCTTAGCATTTCTTAAACCCGCTTCGGACTGCTCAACCTGGGCTCTGTAGGCATCCGATTTTATTCTTATCAGAAGCTGACCTTTATTAACGAACTGTCCTTCTTTTACAGGCAGTTCCATTATCTCGCCTGTTACTTCAGGAGTAATAACTACTTTAAATTCAGGGTCTAAAGTCCCAGTTGCAGTAACACTTTGCGTTATTGTTCTTTTAACCACTTTATCGGTTTGAACCAGGATAATTTCTTCCCTGCTGCTTCCAAGAATCATAATTACTACAAGCGCGATTACCAGCACGCCAATACCTGAAAATATATAAACTTTCTTTTTTGATTTCTTTTGTTTCCCGTTAGCCATTTTTAATATTCTCCTTTGCTAA
>CAZUCY010000009.1:0-2068 GCA_964618785.1 uncultured Ignavibacteriaceae bacterium
CTCTTTTGCGGCAATACTTCATCAGTAAAATTGTATTCAATAATACTTTCTTTTTCCCACCATAATTGAAAATCATTTTTACCAAGGTAAGGAATAAACTCACATTCCCTATTATTTAAATATTCATACAATCGTTTTTCTAATTTATTTACTAAATTAATTAACAAATAAATACGAAAAGAGGGCTTTATAAGAGTTTGCTCAGTCACTATTAAATTTCCGTCAAGATTAGCATAACCGACACTATTATTATAAGTAATTACAGTTTTAGAAAAATTACCTTTTGAAGAATTCAAAGGTTGTATGCCGGTTTTAATATTATCAAACATATCAAAATACTCCGGGATATTTTTCTTTTTAATATAACTTTGGTAGAATCCCCCAAGCCCAACTACAGCGCCAAGGATTCCAAGCAGGGCAGGTTTATGAAGACAATTATACGTTAAATAAATTCCTTCATTTATATCTGGTTTTTTTAGGAATCCGAAATCAGCTTTTATATCGAAAGAAATTATTCTTTTCTCCATCGCTAGATCTCTGCATTGTTAAGAATATTGTAATGCTTAATTTTATCATTTTTTTCTAACCCATCAATAGAAGTTATCGCAGGATTATAATAAACTTCGATCTTCTGGATTTCAGGAATGATAAAGTTTACTATTTTGTCTACTTTTGTAAAATTAATTTTTCCTCCGTCATTCACAACTACGAGTTCCGTTAAACTTGGTAACACCTTTTTTGAGTCTTCATTTAGTTGAATCCAAACTGTCGCTTCATTTTCGGTCCCAATTTTGCGTGAAGAATCAAGAGCAGTAACAGAATTATTAAATGCTTCTTTTAGTATTTCAATATCATCATCTGCTAAAAACAACCCATCAGTTTGCACTTTTTTATAAAATTCATCAGTGTTTTTAGGATTAATCGAGAAGTGAAAAACATAGTGAGCTTCTTTTATATTGGATTGATTTCCAATTGTAGACATTTGTGCATCTTTTTTATCTGCAAAGGGTGATAAAATATCTTCTGTGTAGAGCTCATTAATAATATTACCTTTTTCATCAAAAAAACGATTCACACCATGATTAATCTGAACAGGTCCATGAATAGATATATTTACCTTATCGGTACCATCTGCAAATGTGGCTCCAAATAATCTTATATCAAGACAAGTCAATAAGTTTTTAAGAACTTCAAATTTATTTACTCCACCAGTTAGCAAGTTTTCTAATGTTTCAGAAATTTGTTTTAATTCATCAACTTCACCATTAATATTTATGATTTTATTTTTTTGCATATAAAAGAAAAATTCAGATTCTTCATTTGGTTTTTCTACTTTCGATTCTTCAATAATAAGTACATCTTTTCCAGTTAATTGTTCAAAATCATTTTGATATTTGTTCAATACTGAGTCCGGTTCTAGAGATTTGAAATAATCAGTAACTTGTTTTTTCTTTAAAATCTTTGGTAAGACACCTTTTACTGCATCTCCATCATAGTAAAACAAACAATATTTATCAATAGGAGCTTTGGGATATTTTCCAAAAATGTGCTTGTACGTATCATTCAATGTTATGGGATTCATTTTATCATTAAACCGTTTAACATAAAATAGTTGTTTATTGTTATCAATTTTTCTAAAATAATCTTTAATTGTATATTTTAATGCTTTATCAGTCGAATAAACGACGCCATTCGGCAATGTTCTAGGATGATGAGTGAAGTCAGCATTAAAGTTTGAATTGATTGATTTTAATATTACAGCGCCAAATACTCTGTTTTTAAATTCCTGTAACATTTTTATTCTCCTTTATTTTGTTTATTAGTTTTTTCAAAAATTATTGATATAGAGAAATAACCTGCTAGTATTAAAGACAATAATTCTTTAATACCTTTCGAGCAGTCATATCCGAGAATTTCACTTGATAGTTTTTCAAATTTTCTATTGCCAAAATCAAAAGCGTGCTTGTATTGCTCTATTCCTCTTGTAATTGTTTGCTTAAACAACTATGGGTCGTTTTTAGTTATATAAGGTTCAAGTAATGCTATCGTTTTGGCTAAAGTCTGGCTT
>CAZUCY010000009.1:2078-52755 GCA_964618785.1 uncultured Ignavibacteriaceae bacterium
AGATTCAAAGGCAAATTCTTCATCTGTTTGAATATGATAATCATCATTATTAAATAACTTCCTCATATTCTCTTGGAACTGCGGAATTTTTGAAGCCATATCATTTCCTCCAAAGTTTTTATTTATTGAAAAAAGTATATTTAACTTTTCTTGTATGTGTTTTGTATTAGTGAATTTATGGTCAGTTTTTATATCATCAATAACTGTACTAATAATAATATCATATAACATATTAGATGTAATTGCTTCAGTTCTTGATTTGTAGATATAATCATAAATTGCTTTTCTATATCGTAATAGATTTGTTTTAACAATTGCTCTTATATTATATCCTTTAGGCGGTGCAGGATCATTAGAAAAGTAGTGATTAATTAATGAACCATAGCGAAATCCTGTATTGTTTTGAATTCTATAAAAAAGATTTTGATCTAATATTTGCTCAAATTGAAATATGTTTTCAATACTTATGTCTCTCTCTAGTTCTTCTTCATTCTTTCTTAAGCCAGTTACATTAATAATCTTAAAGTTTTCTAGTTTATAAATGAATAAAGAAACATAATCAACATCACTTATAACTAATCCATCTTTTGTATTAAACCAATTGATTAAGTAATAGTCCGAAATATCATTTGAAAAATTATTAAATATGCTTTTAATGATTTCGTGAAATTTTCGTATTCCTTCGCGATTGAAAAGCTTTATTACTTCATTATTTAATTCATCTTTATCTATAAATATTGGTAATGGATTTGGGAGCTTTTTGTTTGGCTTATTTGTAAGTAATCTTCTAAACTTTTCTAGTTGAAGGGCAATCGTTTTAGAAACTTTTAAATTTGTTTCAAAAATAGCAGTTTTGGGAATAATGTATGGTTTTTTATCGGGCGCACCATTTAAGAATATTGCTTGACCATATTCTTTCCCTTGATCTCCTTTATTAAATAATTTTACTGATAAATATCTATTATAACTTTTACGATATTCATTTATTCCTAAATTAAAGAATATTTTAAAATAATCATTGTCTTTAAGATCTTTTATATGCTTATCAGCTTTTAATAATGATAAAAGTCTTTCTTTGCAAAAATCTCGTACACTATTTATTCTATTTATTTCTTTTTCATCATTATTTATTAATGCAATTGTTTCATCAAAGTAATAATCCAATCTATCTTCTATATTGTCAATATTTCCTTTCTTGAACCAAATTGCATATGGAATTGACGAATGAATTTTTTTACCACCACTTCCAGTATCTAAATATTTATTAGCGCTAATGCAATCAGAATAATACTCCTTCATTCTTAAATTATATAAACTGATAAATTCAGAATGATTTTCAGTTTCTTTCTTCCTATACAAAATACTTGGATACTCACCAATCATTGGAATATTATTTTCATCAGTTTTTATTACTACATATAATCCCTCATCTTTCAAATTTATATCATTGTTAAAATAATCATCTTTTAAAGTATCCATAAAGTTTTTTATCTCTTGAATCATCTCACCCCCGTTTTAATAATAATAAATTCATACAACTCATTTCCTTTTCTTCTTTTTTATTTCTTTTAAAAGGTATTCTGGCAACTTCATCCAATGTGTCCAGCTTTTCTTTTTCTACGGCTATTTTATCATTCCAGGCATTAATTATTTTACCAATTACATCTTTAGCTCCAATATCTGAATCAAAATTTCCTTTATTATTCTGTTTTAGGTATTTACCCATCTGAATATCCAGAAATAAATGGTTATCAGCCCTCATTTCTTAAATTGATTTTTGCTTTTTCATATTGCGCGAGGATTTAATATTGTATACTAAAAATCAGGATAATCACAGCTTCGCCACATCACTCCCAGACACGGATTACACGGATTTTCACGGATATAAATTATTAATTTTTAATCAACGTTAATTCAAATCTGCTTTATCCACCGCATCGCTCATAGACACGGATTACACGGATTTTCACGGATATAAATTATTAATTTTTAATCAATTTTAATTCGAATCTGCTATATAAACCGCATCACTCACTGACATGGATTTTTACGGATATAAATTATTGTGTTTTAATCCGTGTTAATCCGTGAAATCCGTGTCTGCCAGACCAAAACCCATGGAATTTTTTTCACCGAAGCCACATTCGTAACCAGTCTTAATCAATTCAGGGTTTCCCGTTAATGTAAACGGCGCCTGAATTCCGATTATATCAACCGGCGGTATTCCATTCTTGGTTATTGATACCTTTTTTGTTACACGTTCCCTGGATTTAAGGTAATCGTTATCCCACTCAAGTGATAAGTTATCGGTTTTAATATCGTTTTTATAAATTAGCTTATATTTATTGATCAGGTTTTGTGTAAGCACTCTGTTTATTTCATCCGTATCATCGGGACGTAAATAATATTGTTTTAATTGACCATTATGATTTTTCTTAGTGGAAAGGACAAGCGGCGAGAGGAGGGAAAATTTCATCCGGTTTGTTATTTGTATTTCCGGCAAACTTTCAATAGAGGAAATTTTAAAGCGGGCAAAGGTATTATCACCGTTTATTACCAGTGATTGCGTTTCAAATGTGCCCACTACAAAGTTTTGTATAAAGGTGTCGATCATGGGTGATGAAATGTAAAGGACAGCATTTGGGCTTTTTAGGATAAAATGTGAATCTTTACCCGCGGGAACGGATGCCCGAATTATTGCGTTTTCAAATTTGAGTGCAAAAGTAAAAAGTTTATATGTTTTATGCTCATAAATATATCCTGCATCATGAAGGAACTTTGTAAATTCCGGTGAGCCAAAATGGAGTAAATTGTATATTGAAGACGCTAAAGAGTAATTATAATTTATCGATAATCTTTTGGAATCCTGACATTCAAGTCTTAAAACTAATCGCATTAAATTATTGCCCCAATATTTTAACTGCTTACACGGGTGGGATAAATTGATTTATTTATATGAGAAAAAAAATGATTGCTATGTAATTAACCGGTCCAATTTGTAGTTCCTTTTCCCATTTTTCTTTCAATCCCACAAAATTTTATTAAACATTAAAAGTTATTTGATTAATTAAAATAATAGTTTTCCCAAAACCATTATTAACTTAAATAATTCATTAACAAATGACAATAACATTAGAAAGAATATTTTAACAGCCAATATTTATTGTAGAATTTCATCAAAAAGATACGACTTTTTCATTTTAAACAAGGTTTTTACAAAAAAAATTTAAATATCACAATTTTTATTAAAAAAATTTGCTAATATGGATATATCCAACATAACTTATTTATTAAGATACTGCATAATGTTCAAAAGCATTGTTATAATTATCCTGTTAATTGTATTACTGCAGGTTAAAAATTTGGCAGGTCCCCCGTTTGATACCGATGATCCTGAACCGGTGGATTATTTACACTGGGAGTTTTATATCTCCTCAATTATGGAATTTCAGCATAATGAATCCAATTTGACCTTACCTCATATTGAGATAAATTATGGAGTTATTCCAAATTTACAAATTCACGTTTTAGCTCCTATGGAATACCTTCATTCTGCAATCGGTACAAAATACGGCTATTCAAGCACGGAATTAGGTATAAAATACAGGTTTGTTAATGAATCTGAAAATTTACCTCAAATAGGGCTGTTTCCGCTTGTTGAAATTCCTACAGGCAATATGAATGAAGACCTTAGCAATGGCGGGTACCGGTTTTATCTGCCTTTTTGGTTCCAAAAGAGCCTGGGAAAATTTACTTCTTATTGCGGCGCAGGTTATTGGTTTAATCCCGGACAAGGAAACAGAAATTGGCTCTTTACGGGATGGGAGGTACAATATGATTTTTCCGAAATTATAACGCTTGGAGGAGAGGTTTATTATCATACTCCGGATATACAGGGTTCAAAACCCACCGCAGGATTTAATTTAGGGGGATTTATTAACCCTGATGAATCAAATCATATTTTATTTTCGATAGGTTCAACATCCGGCAGCGGGAGGACAATTACGGGTTATTTAGGCTATCAAATGACTATTTGAATGTACTACCCCGACGCAAGCGGACGGGGTATCGAAATACAAATATTTTACTTGTATTGCGCTTATAGCCAGGCTGACGTTTATGCGATTCGATCAGGGGGTAAGGGTTTTCCAAATGGCTGTCTATCAGGTTATTGCTCAATCTATTTTATTAGTGTAATGACGATTAACTTATAACCCGGACAGATTTGAACATTTTAACAACTTGGTGACCTAAGGTATTAAATTACAAAAATAAATTTTGTAGATTTAAAGTTTAAATAAAATAAGTTAATTATAGATTTATCATTTGAAATATTTTTAATAAAATAGGCTTTTTCGGAATCTCCGGTTTGTATCAATACAATTATTTTACCGTTCATTTATGATATTTTCCGTTCATCAAGTTATAAATCTGTTTTTAAACATCTGTAATTAGTTTATTGTCAAAAAGATAACAATTTAAATAAAGCAGCCAATAACTTTGGCAAAGCCGCCCTTTTGGGGGCAGTTACAGGCTGCATTTGTCCTAATTAGTTTATTGTCAAAACAATAACAAATATAATAATTTAATTCTGATTGAGATGGAGCGAAAATGAGGAAATTCAATATAATAATATTGGTACTTTTTATAAATTTAATTGCTTTAGCGCAACAAAACGGTCAAAACCCGGGTATTACTCTGGGAGTTATAAAAGGGAAAGTAATTGATTCTGCTACTAAACAACCTATAGATTACGCTAATGTTACTTTATATAATCCAAGGGATTCATCGGTAGTTAACGGAAATGTATCCAATGAAGCGGGCATTTTTGTTATAAATGATGTCCGCCCGGGAAGATATTATGCAAAAGTATCATTCATAGGCTATAAAACGCATCTTATTAGAAGTGTAATAGTTACTCCGGCAAAGAAAAATTTAGATTTAGGAACCATAAGTATTACATCGACAGCCGTAAACCTTAACGAGGTGGTTGTAAAAGGTGAAAAAGATATGGTTGTTACAAATTTAGATAAGCAGGTGATAAATGTTGATAAGGATTTATCCAGTTCAGGCGGGACTGCTTTAGATGTAATGCAGAATATTCCGGCTTTGACTGTAGATATCGATGGGAATATAAGCCTTAGAGGCAATAGCAATGTAACAATATTAATCGACGGCAAGCCTTCAGGCTTAGCGGGTTTACAGAGCAGCGATGTGTTGACTTCAATACCCGCAAGTTCAATAAAAGCGGTCGAATTGGTAACGAACCCTTCCGCTAAATATGACCCGGATGGAACCGCAGGTATTATAAATATAGTGTTGAAGAAAAATACTAACCTGGGATTTAACGGAATATTCAATCTCAACGCCGGATCAGGAGATAAATATAACGGATCGGCTAATTTAAATTACAGAATTGACGGCTTCAATTTTTTTGGTAATTTTGGCGGTCGAATTTATAATGACAGCCGGATAGGGCTTTCCAACAAGACCTTTTATAATACCGGTTACAATTATTACCAGAATCAAACTTCAGGTCAATTTTCATCCACGGATTTTTCAAATATTAATTTAGGCACGGATTATTTATTGAATGATTTTAATACGTTTTCATTCAATTTCCAGTACAGGCAATTTTACGCTCCGAGTGACGGCACTATAAACAACACAACGATAAGCAATGATACAAGTGATTATTTTGCCGAGATTACTAATAATATGCGGCTTGTTAATTCGTATACTTATACTACCAGTTATAAAAAGGAGTTTGATAATCCGGATCAAGTGCTGACTGCCGATGTGATTTATTCCGATAATTCTATGGTTAGTGATGCCACTACAAATAGTATTTTCTACTTTGATAATCTTCAGCCCACAAATATTGATAACAATTCAAATAACTTTAATAATGAGTGGACAATTCAATCAAATTATGTGAACCCTTTAGGAAACAGTAACCGCCTTGAAGCCGGCTTTAAAAGTTATTTCAGGCATATGGGAATGGATTATAATTTCTATAATTATGACTATCCTTCCGATGCATGGGTTAATAATCCCAACCGGAGCAATGATTTTGATTACAAAGAACAAATACATTCTATATACGGGATATACACCGGTGAAACGGGAGATTTAAAATATCAGGCAGGCTTACGAGCCGAATATGCATCTACGAATTCAAAACTTATAAATACTAATATAGGTTTCAATGACGTTTATCGCAGCCTGTATCCGTCAGCTTATCTTGCTTATGATTTTACTCCGCTGGAAGAGCTGAAGTTAAATTACAGCAGGCGGGTAGACAGACCGAACCCCTGGCAGTTAAATCCTTTTAGAAACTATTCCGATTCTTTAAACCTTTCACAGGGCAACCCTGATCTGCAGCCGCAGTATACAAATTCGTATGAATTCGGATACAGCACTGTTTTTTTTGATTTTAATATGACCACTTCTTTATTTTATAAACAGACAGACGGTATGATGACTCCTATAAACCAATTATACAGTAATGGAGTTACATTATCGACCTGGGAAAATGTTTCAAACATGACAAATGCCGGCGCCGAATTTCTTCTGAACGGAAATCTCTTTCAATGGTGGAGGCTAAACGGCAACGTTTCATATTTCAGAAGAGATATAAACGATGCTTATTATGTTCAGGGAGTAAGTAATCATTCATACAGCGAGACGGGAAGGATTAATTCTACGTGGATATTTGATAAAACATTATCTGTCCAGGTTTCATCTACATATAATTCACCCACAGTAACTTCCCAGGGAAAATCCGATGCAGTTTATTTTACGGATTTTGCCGTAAAAAAAGATTTTTCAAAAAATTTGTCGATGAGTCTCAGGGTCAGCGATATTTTTGATACCAGGAAGTATGCGGGATATACCTATGGCGACGGATATACTTCATACAGCCAGGGACAAAGGACGTCAAGAATCTTGTACTTAGGTCTTACTTATAATCTTAATAACTATCATCAGCCTAAGGATAAAGATAAAGTTAAAGATATTAACCTGGACGAGGAAATGAACGGCGAGTAAATAACACCTATTTAAAAATGGGGATGTGTAAAAGCATCCCTATTCCCTTTCTTACTGTCCCCTTTCTTATTATTCCACTTGCCTTAAAAATAATTCAGCTATTGTTTTGATTTTAATAATTGTTAAATTGTACTAATTGTACATTAAAATTTTTATTACTATGAAGAAAATATTCAACCTGAAATATACCGCCATAACAATAACTGCTTTTGTAATTATCTGGCTGTTGACATTAATTCCGGTTAATCTCGGATTTTTTAATCCGTTAAAAAATGCTTTGTACGATTTTGACGCTAATGATCTGGTTTTTTCAAAATTTAATTATGATAAAAATGCCGATACAAATATTGTTATAGTTAATATCGGATATCTGAACAGGCAGCAGCTTGCAAATCTGATAATAAAAATAAAGAGTTATAATCCAAAGGTGGTCGGCTTGGATATTTTATTCAGGGGGAATAAAGATCCTGTTGGGGATTCTATGCTGGAAAACGCTATTAAATTAGGCGGTAATACGGTAATTGTGAACAAGCTTTCCGGTTACAACAATACTAACGGGAATTATGATACTTTAATTTCATCAATCGACAGATATAATAATAATTCGTTTACCGGTTATGCCAATCTTCCCAGTAAAGACGGCTCAAATTATACTACTATAAGAATGTTTAAACCGGAAGCCGGATTCAAAAAAAATATTATACATTCCTTTGCTGCATCTATTGTAAAAATATTTGACAGGAATGCGTATAATGAATTAATAAAAAGGCATAATGATTTTGAAACAATTAATTACCGCGGTAATACAGATAAGTTCTTTTTTATTGACGGCAGAGATTCGGACAATCTGAATAACATAAGCTTTATAAAAGATAAGATTATCCTTCTTGGTTTTTTAGGAGATTACCCTTCAATCAGAATATTTGAAGATATTTTTTATACGCCTCTGAATGATAATTATGCAGGTAAAACTTATCCTGATATGTACGGCGTTGTAATTCACGCCAATATTATCTCAATGATACTGCATAAAGACTATATAAATACACTGCCAGGGTGGATTGAGCTTATAATGGCTATGGCAATATGTTATTTTAATATTGTCTGGCTAAGTTTTATTAAGCGGAAAAGAATAGACTGGTTAAATCTTATAAGCTTAACGACAAAAACACTGGAATTTGTTCTGATGCTTTTTATTGAAATGGAAATTCTTTTAAGTTTTAACTTAAAAATAAGTATCACTTTAATTCTCGTAGCTATCGTTTTGATTTCCGATGCCGAAGTAATTTATGATATTATTGCAGACAGACTAAAATCATCCGGGTGGAAGAGTAAAGTTTAGATTTATTACAGCCTTACACAATTAATCAAGTAAACTTATCCCGAAAGGCGCCGACCAAATAAGCGCATATTGAGAATATTTGACAGATTTCACATAGTTATTATCGAATCTAAATTATGATTACTTAAACTACGGGGCTATCATTTACTTTCTGAATAAACCATTCAACTAATGCAGTCATTGTTATTACATGATTGGAATCTTCGATAGTAACCTCAACATTAATTAAAGCGCGCCCTTTCCTTCCTAATTCATCTTTGAATATCGCCATAGCGTTAGGAACAGCCGATGCTTTTGCATAAATCTTTCCGTTTGCGGGCTTTTTAAATTTACTTTCTAATCTTCTTACAACCGGGATTAGTCTGTCAGGCGAATCATTAAACAATTTTAACAGGTACTCACCGCTTGCCGCTTCCGCCAGGGACAGCTGTGCGCCCGCGTGTACATTTCCCAAATGATTTAAATAATCGGGAGATTCATCTAATTCAAGCAAATATTCACTGTTTTTGGTTCTTTTTATACCGATAAATTTGTTATACGGAAGTTCGGTTACATTCATAAATTTTTTCCTATGCAAATGTTAATATTAACTTAATACCTTTTTGGGTTTTTGTAAATATATTATCTTTTTATATTAGACTCCGTATTAAATAAATATTTAATTACACACATCTTATCTGATATTAATTATGGAGGCTTGTATGAAACTATTTGATCGATGTTACGCGATCTCAATAATAATTTTACTTGGAATATTTTCCTCTATAGTATACCCCCAGGGCTCGAATTATAAAGTTACCGATACTATAAATATCGGCGGTGGAAACAGGTGGGATTACATTGCCGTGGATAATGTTTCGCACCGCCTTTATGTTACCCATGCTTCGGAAGTGAATGTTATTGATATTGATAAGAATGCTTTAACCGGAACAATCCCTAATTTGAACGGCGTTCACGGAGTGGCATTTGCTCATGAATTAAATAAAGGTTTTATATCAAACGGAAGAAATAATTCCGTTACGGTATTTGATCTTAAGACATTCAATGTACTTGACAGTATAAAAATTGACGGCATGAATCCGGATGCTATTGTTTATGATGCTTTCACTAAAAGGGTATTTACACTCAACGGCAGGAGCGGCAACTCCACCGCTATTGATGCACAGACAGATAAAATAATCGGGACAGTTACACTTGAAGGCAAACCGGAATTTGCCGCAACGGACGGCAGCGGGAAAGTGTATGTGAATCTTGAAGATAAAAATTCAATCCAGCAGTTTGACGCTCAATCGCTTTCAGTAACGGCAAAATGGTCTATAGCCCCGGGAGAAGGTCCTTCCGGATTGGCTATTGACCGCGAGCATAAAATATTATTTTCAGGCTGCCATAACCAATTAATGGTCATTTTAAGCGCGGAGACGGGCAAAGTAATTACAACTTTACCAATCGGTAAAGGGATTGATGCCTGCGCTTATGATCCTTCCACCGGATTTGCATTCAGCTCAAACGGAGAAGGCACAATTACAGTTATTAAAGAAGACTCACCGGAAAAATTTGAAGTGTTAGATAATGTAGTCACTCAAAAAGGCGCCAGGACAATGGCAGTAGATAGAAACACGCACCGTATTTTTACCGTTACTATGATTGATGGAAAAAGTTTTGGCGTGCTTGTCCTTGACCGGAAGTAATAACTGTATAAATTATTATAGCGTTCCGAAGGAGCGCTATTATTATAAATATCTCCGAAGGAGTAGTATTATTATAGCGCATTAATTATAATTGCATCACACCGCATGAACCGGCAGAAATGAGCCGTAATGAAATGCTGCTGCCTGCTAATCGTTTTAATTGATTAGTTTTATCATGGAAATAATTTAATCATCAAAATCAATGTTCAGACAATTTGAAGCTGATCTATTTTTAACAAACAAATATTTTCCCTATTTTTTAATTATTGAATAAGAAAAAAACTGCGGAGTAAACTAATGCAAAAAAACATACCAGTACTTTCCGTAACGGGAAAAACTCTTGCCAAAGCCTATGAAGATGCGCTGGTTGCGCTTTATAATAACGGTATGCGGTTCCAAACCCAATATGATAAACCCGGCGATCCTTTAAGTATTGATTCAACTATGAATATTACGATACTTGAACCGGAGACGGACCCAATGATACACCGTGCATTCCCCGGTGGAATAGATGATTTACGAGAATATGTTATGGAACTATCCGGCGCCAAAGATCATTGGACAAAAAATATAAACGATCCTAACGATACGCGCTGGGAATATACTTATCACGGAAGGCTTGCCGCTTACGGTACCTGGAAAGAGCTGACCGGCGGCGAATCCAAGCAAAACGGATTTTTTACAATTAACCAGATTGATGCGGTAATAGAAAAATTAGTCATGCAGCCGTATACCCGCCAGGCTCAGATGATTACCTGGATGCCGAACCTCGATATAGATTGTTTTGATCCGCCATGCCTTCAATCCTTATGGTACCGAATAATTGAGGATGAAGACGGCGTATGGTGGTTAAACTGTAATGTCCGCTTCCGGAGTAACGACGCCTGGGGCGCAAGTTTTATGAATATGTTCGGATTCATCAATTTCAATAAAAATATAATCGCCGCCGGTATTGCAGAAAGGTCAGGGAGAAAAGTTGAACTCGGAAGAATGAATTGGCAGGCAGATTCTTATCATATTTATGGTAAAGATATTGAAAATACCAGAAAATTATTGTTCGATAGAATCAGTTCAATCGGTTTTGAAGATAGGACTTTTAATTTCCACGATGATTTCATTCAGGAAATGTATAACGATGCCGAAAAAGTCATCGCTGCTAAAATTAATGCTTACGACAATTCACATTGAATATTATTTCGTCAATTAAGAATTTTTTATAAAGCTAAAATAAAAAAAATTTATGCGCAGACAAGAAAAAGAAGTTACGGATAAACAAGTAATTGAGGATATACTTACTAAATCCGAAATTTGCAGGATAGCGATTCATGACGCAGAATTTCCGTATTTAGTTCCATTAAATTACGGCTATTGCAATAATACCTTGTATTTTCATTCAGCTGCGGCGGGTAAGAAGCTTGATTTAATAAGAAGAAACAATAAAGTATGTTTTGAGATTGAGTATTCAAGCCGGGTAATTCAACATGAGGAATCCTGCAAATGGACTACAAATTATCTCTCATTAATCGGATTCGGAGAAATAGAAATAATGGATGATACTGTTGATAAAAAAAAGGGATTGGATATAATTATGAGTCACAATGGAAAGAAAACGGACAATGAATATGATGACAGTCAAATTAATAATTTAGTAATTCTTAAATTGACAATAACCGGTTTAACAGCAAAGCGATCAGGGGATTGATTATATCCTGCTAAATATCTTAAGTATAAAATTCCAGCACCGTTGCAGATAGTTTTCGCCGGATTATCGCCTCTTCGTATTCCCGCTATTTGGCAGGTTTGTACGCGGGCTATCTTCAGAAAGTACAGCGGGACTTAAAGAATAAATTCCCTGCTCAATATAATGCCGCTAAACTAACATTAGCAGAAACCATCAGTCAAATAAAAAAGGACAGGGGATAAATACGGTACTGCTTATACAGGATTTCATTTACTATTAATACGGACACCTGCTGCTTGTTTATTACTTTAAAACGGAGCAAAAAAACTCTTCACCTTCCAAAGGGAAAGCTTATCCCTGCAGGAGGGGTTGTCCCAAGAAGCTTAAAAGTTTTCAGCAATTATACTAAATCTTTAAATAATTGCAGGATAAGGATGTTTCTAAATTTTCTTTTTTTTATTATTTTATTTTACAAAATTTAATAATTTAATAACATTCTCTTGAATCATATTAAACATGCTTTGATTTAATTTTGAACATGTTAATATAATTAGTAAGGTGCGATTTATGAATAAGTTTACTTTTATTATTTTCTATGTTCTTCTAATTTTAAATGCAGCTTTTGCACAAACAGGCTGGTTAAGACAAGCGAGCAATACTACAGATAGTCTAAATGCAGTTTGTTTTACTGATGCAGATAACGGTACAGTTGCCGGCGCCGGCGGCACAATTCTCCACACTACAAACGGCGGAGTTACATGGATAAGTCAATCAAGCGGTACAACAAAACATCTAAACGGCGTCAGTTTTACAGATGCGAATAACGGCACAGTTACCGGAGCTAACGGTATAATTCTCCACACTACAAACGGCGGGGCTTCATGGGTAAGTCAGTCAAGCGGTACTACAGAGCATCTTTATTCGGTAAGTTTTACGGATTCAAGTAACGGAACGGCGGTCGGAGCAGGCGGCATTATCCTTCGCACTACAAACGCAGGAGCTAAATGGGTAAGTCAAACAAGCAATACCATAGATACTCTTCGCGGAGTTGATTTTACGGATTCAAGTAACGGAACGGCGGTTGGAGTAGGCGGCACTATTCTTCATACAACAAATGCAGGCGCTTTATGGGTAAGTCAGGCAAGCGGTGTTTCAGATACTCTTCATTCAGTCAGTTTTATAGATGCAAATAACGGCACAATTACAGGGGGTAACGGCGTAATTCTCCACACTACAAACGGCGGAGCTGCCTGGGTGAGCCAAGTGAGCGATACTACGGCAACTCTTAACGGGGTTAGTTTTACGGACGCAAATAACGGAACGGCGGTTGGCGTAAACGGCACTATCCTTCGTACCACAAACGGCGGAAGTACATGGGTTCCGCAGATAGATAGTACTTTTCTTCATCTTTTTGCAGTCAGTTTTACCGATACAAAAAACGGAACGGCAGTTGGAGTACTCGGCACTATACTTCGAACTACAAACGGAGGAGTTACTGCTGTCAGTAATAAAAATCATTCCTCTATACCGGCAGATTTTGCCTTACTACAAAATTATCCTAATCCGTTCAACCCTTCGACTTTAATAAGTTATCAGCTGCCCAAAGACGGTTTTGTTACTGTTAAAGTGTACGATATACTCGGCAATGAAGTAAAGACTCTTACAAACGGATATAAGACAGCCGGAAACTATTCGGTCAGCTTCGATGCTTCCAACCTTGCGAGCGGAATATATTTCTATCAGTTGAGGTCGAATGGTTTCATTTCAACAAAGAAGATGATGCTTTTAAAATAACAGCAAGCAAGCATAAACATTATTATTGTGATGAGGCGGAGTTGTTATAACTCCGCCAGATTCTATTAGGGGAAACTCTCATACGTAAAAGAGGGAAAACGCTACTTGTGCATCGTATTAAATGTTATTAAGTTTAGAGTAGATGAGAACGGCATATTTCTGATTGGGTTTAAACCGGTGGAAGTCTAATGTATAAAAAGCCGCTATTTCTTCTCCCATTTTTTTTGGTATCAGTAAATGTACAGCAATTAAACAATGCTCAATTTGTTAATAACCAGGCAAATAAAAGTTTCTTAATTCTGAATAAATAACAATAAAAAATTTAAGTGAACTTAAAAACAACAAAGGAGAATGTAAAGCATGGACACATTATTGAGCTTTTGGTGGGTAATTGTAGTCATACTGCTTTTAGCAGCCAATAAGTTAGTGCTAAGACTTTTTGGAGTAGTTGTTGTACCTGAAGATTCGCTCGGTGTAGTAAACAAAAAATGGGTTTTATTTGGTAAAAACAGGACACTCCCTGACGGCGCTATAATCGCATTAAAGGGTGAAGCGGGTCTTCAAGCCGATACACTTGCGCCGGGAATCCACTTTTGGCTGTGGCCCTGGCAATACGTTGTAAGGCTCGAGAAATTTATTACCGTTCAAAGGAATCAAATTGCTACCGTTGAGGCACGGGATGGTAAACCACTATCGGGCGGCAGAGTTTTAGCTAGAACAGTAAACTGTAAATCTTTCCAGGATGCACGTGCTTTCCTGCAGGAAGGCGGCGAGCGAGGACCTCAAATTTCAATTATTCCTCCCGGAACCTATCGAATCAACACCGGGCTATTCTCGGTTTACACTGAAGACGTTATTGAAATTCCGGACAATATGGTGGGTGTTGTAACTACCAAAGACGGAAAGCCGCTGCCAACCGGTGAAATAGCGGGGAAGGAAATTGCCGGGCACAATATGTATCAGGATCCGGAAACTTTTATAACCAACGGCGGCTACAAGGGTCTACAAGAACAAGTTATTCTTGCGGGACGTTATTTTCTGAATCCAAAGTTTGCTACTGTTGAACAGAAACCAATGACGGACGTCCCAATTGCCAACGTGGGCGTCGTAATCGCCTACGTAGGCGAAGAAGGCAAAGACGTTACCGGGGACACTTTCAAACACGGCAATCTTGTCTCGAAAAGCCAAAAAGGCGTATGGATAGAACCATTGGATCCCGGGAAATACCCGATAAATCCATACACACACAAAGTGGAAATAGTTCCTACTGCAAACGTTGTTTTGAACTGGGCGACAAATAAGAGCGAAGCGCACAAGTTAGACGAGAAACTATCTACTATCACCGTCCGGTCATTTGACGGCTTTACATTCAACTTAGACGTGAGTCAAATAATCCACATTCCGCGGAATGATGCGCCGAAAGTAATAGCTCGGTTCGGCAACATGGCGAATTTAGTTACACAAGTTCTGGAACCGACCATCGGGAATTACTTTCGTAATGCAGCCCAGCGGTCGGATGTTATTGATTTTTTAAAAAAACGAAGTGAGCGGCAATCCGAGGCGAAAGCTTCAATAAGCGAAGCGCTCATTGACTATAATGTAAACGCAGTTGACACACTGATAGGAGATATTACACCGCCCGCCGAATTGATGAAAACTCTCACAGACCGGAAAATAGCCGAGCAGGAAAAAATCACCTATGATACGCAACGACTTGCCGAAGAGACAAGGAAAGACCTTCAGCAAGCCAAAGCAATGGCGGACACACAAGCTAACGTTGTGAGCATTGAGCGGACAGTTCAAATTAACGAATTCGCCGCGCAGGCAGCCATCAAGAAAGCCGAAGGCGAAGCAAAATCAAAAACGATTAATGCAGAAGCCGATGCTACAGTTCTTAAGATTGTGGGCGCCGCCGAAGGCGAGAAAATTAAAGCGGTCGGAACGGCTGAGGCGGACGTGATTACACTGAAGATTAAATCAATGCAATCCGACAATTATGCAGCTATCGAAGTTTCGAAGAACCTGGCAGGAAGCATAAACAAGTGGGTACCGGACATCATTGCCGGCAGCGGTTCTGAAAGCAGCGGATCGATAATGAATGTTCTCATCGGTATGATGGTACACGACAAGCTGACGCAAGGAGCTGCGAAACCAGCCGAAAAAGAAGCCGCAGAGCCCTAAAAGGAGTAAAGCAGTTTTTGATACACCCGGCAAATAGGCAGCCATATTATTAAATGAAAGCTACGAGCCGGAAATTACGAGGTCAAAATTGACGAGGGCAAATTTGCAAGCGGGATTTATTATTATCTATTGTCTGCCGCGGACCCGGGGCAGGATTATACGATAACTAATAAATTAATGTTGATGAGGTAAGTTTAAATAAGAAAGTATTTTACCCTAACCGGTCAGGAAATAATTCCTGACCGGTTTTTTTTAAACCGGTACGCAGGTGATTAAAATCAAATTACTATAAGACCTTTTCAAAGTAGATTATTATTCATAACTTTTACATTATTTTAATTTTTTTTTTAATAGCCGTTAATAAAACAAACAAAGGATAACAATGAAAAATATTTATTTTTTAATCCTGTCTTTATTATTGTGCTTAATAATAAACCCCTTCATAAAAGCACAAAATGAATCTTACAAAAACCCTTCTTTATCAATTGAGAAGAGAGTAGAAGACTTAGTTTCAAGAATGACCTTAAGTGAAAAAATCTCCCAAATGATGAATGAAGCCGCAGCAATTCCCAGATTGGACATACCGTATTATAACTGGTGGAGCGAGGGTCTGCACGGAGTAGCCCGAACGGGCATTGCGACCGTTTTTCCCCAGGCAATCGGGATGGCTGCTACTTTTAACGACAGCCTTCTTTATAATGCTGCAACAGTTATTTCAGATGAGTTCAGAGCCAAATACAATGCATACATAAAAGACAAAAAAAATGAAATTTACGTAGGATTAACTGTCTGGTCTCCAAATATTAATATATTCAGGGATCCGCGCTGGGGAAGAGGACAGGAAACTTATGGTGAAGACCCATATTTGACGTCCAGGATGGGAGTTGCTTTTGTTAAAGGGATGCAAGGTAATGATCCGGTTTATTTAAAGACTGTTTCTACTCCAAAACATTATGTAGTGCATAGCGGACCCGAGCCGCTGCGTCATAAGTTTAATGCAGAGATAAGCGAACGCGATTTTTTAGATACTTATACACCCGCTTTTGAAGCATGTATTAAAGAAGGGAAAGCATATTCAATAATGGCATCATATAACAGCTATAGAGGCATACCCGCAAGCGGCAGTAAATATCTTCTTACAAAATTATTAAGAGATAAATGGGGTTTCAAGGGTTATGTAGTATCCGACTGCGATGCTGTGAGTGATATTTATTTTGGGCACAAATATACTTCATCATTAACTGAAGCAACGGCATTGGCAGTTAAAGCAGGCTGCGATCTTGACTGCGGCGATTCATATAGTCATTTGAAAGAAGCCGTTGCTAAAGGATACCTAAGCGAAAAAGACATTGACAGGTCTGTAAAAAGATTAATGGACGCACGGTTTCGTTTGGGAATGTTCGATCCTAAAAATGCAGTAAAATATAATAATATTCCGCCAAGTGTAAATGACTCGCCGGCGCACAGAAAACTTTCAATTATCGCCGCGCAGGAGAGCATGGTTTTATTGAAGAATGAAAACAATCTTTTACCGCTAAAGAAGAACTTAAATGCTATTGCAGTAATTGGTCCGAATGCGGATAACCCGGATGTAATGTACGGCAACTATAATGGAACTCCATCCAAATATGTTACACCTTTAGAGGGAATAAAAAATGAAGTTTCAAAATCTACAAAAGTCTATTATGCCTTAGGTGATAATTATATTGAAGGTCAAGCGACCCTGAATATTATTCCCGGCAAGTATTTAATGTCGGGCAATAATTACGGATTAAGAGGCGAATATTATCCAAACATGGATTTATCGGGAGATCCTAAAGAAATCAGGATTGATTCGGCAATCAATTTTACCTGGGATAATATAAGTCCGGCGACAGGACTTTCAGTTAATTATTATTCCGTGAGGTGGACGGGAGAATTAGCAGCGCCTAAAACGGGTAAATATCAATTAGGGATAACCGGCGATGACGGTTACAGATTATTTTTAGATGACAGTCTTGTTATTAACGATTGGAAAGTGCAAGGACCTTCAACCAATACTTGTAATGTTGAATTTCTCAAAGGGAGCAGGCATAAGATAAAGGTAGAATATTTTCAGAATACAGGGGGTGCAAGCATCCAATTTGCGTGGAATATATATGACAAGGATCCGGGAAAAGAAGCACTTGAAATTGCAAGGAAATCGGATGTAATAATTTACTGCGGCGGAATTTCTCCTACACTTGAAGGTGAAGAAATGAGCGTTTCATACGAAGGATTCAGCGGAGGAGACCGGACATCCATAAACCTGCCGGGCATTCAGGAAAAACTGCTTAAGGAATTGAAAGCTACCGGCAAGCCTATAATTTTTGTTATGATGAACGGAAGCGCTTTAGCAATAAATTGGGAAAATAAAAACATACCTTCTATCATTGAAGCCTGGTATCCCGGGCAGGAAGGCGGTACTGCAATTGCAAACATTATATTTGGGGATTATAATCCTGCAGGACGATTGCCCGTTACATTTTATAAATCTACAGATCAGCTTCCGGCTTTTGAAGATTATAATATGAGAGGGCGGACATACAGATTTTTTGAAAGTGAGCCTTTATATCCGTTTGGTTATGGTTTAAGTTACACATCATTTAAATACAGCGGTCTTAATGTGCAGCAAGAAGCAAAAACCGGAGATACAATCAGAGTAAGAGTAAAAGTAAAAAATGAGGGTAAAATGGATGGCGATGAAGTTGCAGAGCTTTATATTAAGCATATCAAAGCGCCTGTTCCCGTTCCGATTCATGAACTTAAAGGATTTAAAAGAATTCACTTGAAGAAAGGGGAAGAGAAGGAAATTGAATTTAATTTAACGCCATTCAACATATCTGTAATAAGTGACGATAATAAAAGAGTAGTTGTACCGGGTGATATTGAAATATTTGCGGGCGGAAGCCAGCCGGTTGAGAATCAGATTGGAAAGAAGAAAATTGTTGAAACAAAAATTACGCTCAAAGGCGATAAATATGTAATAGAATAATTAACTATTCAACATTCGTAATTGTATTGGTTTATCCTTCTAATAAGAGATATTTATGAAAGTGAGATCAAAAACAAAGGAAGACTTGCTTAAGGAGCTTAAATCGCTGCAAAGAAAAGTGAGCCGTCTTGAAAAAGCCAGCCGAAAACTAAGCAGCAGCCAAGCCGAAGAAATACGCCGGAGTGAAGAGAAATATCATAATATTTTTGAGGAATCCTTTGACGGGCTCTTTATTTCATCGCCTCAAGGGAAGATATTGGATATCAATAAAAGTGGTTTGTTGATATCCGGATACGATTCTAAAGAAGAAGTTTTCAAATTGAATTTGGGTACTAACGTTTACCCCAATCCGGAAGAAAGACAGCGCATTCTTTCAATGGTTAATTCGCAAGGCAGCGCTGAATATGAAGTGGAATTTAAGAAAAAGGGCGGTGAAATAAGGAACGTACACTGCTCTCTCGTGGCTGTGAAAGATAGCTCGGGAGTAATAAGTTCATACAGAGGGATTATCCGTGATATCAGCAAGCAAAGGCAATCAGAGAAAGCGCTGCGGGAAAGCGAAGCCCGGTTAAAACGGGCAGAACTTGCATCCAAATCCGGCAATTGGGAATTGCATATCGATTCCCAAATTATGTTTTCTTCCGAAGGCGCTGAAAAAATCTATGGTTTAAGTAAGAGTCCTTCCGATTATAAAATAATTAAAAATATTCCACTTCCTGAATACCGTCCATTGCTTAACAGCGCCATGAAAAATTTAATTGAAAACAATCAGCCTTACGATATAGAATTCAAAATTAAGACTGCCGACACCGGTGAAATAAAAGATATTCATTCAATTGCAGAATATGATAAGGAAAGGAAAATACTTTTTGGCGTTATTCAAGACATTACTTCACTTAAACACATAGAAGATATTTTGCACGAAAGTGAAGAGCGATATTATTCAATTTTTAAAAACAGTATCGGCGCAATTTTTTTAATCAGACCGGATGGCTCAATACTTATTGCCAATCCGGAAGCATGTAGTATTTTTGGGCGGACAGAGGAAGAACTTCGATTATTGGGGAGGGAAAACATCGTTGATATAACAGACCCGCGTTTAGCTGCTTCATTAGAAGAACGCACACGTACAGGGAGGTTTAAAGGAGAACTTACTTTTATTCGAAAAGATGGGACAAAATTTCCCGGACTGGTAGCGGCTAATGTATTCCCGGATAAAGAAGGCAATAAACAAATAAGCTTAGTTATATACGATATAACGGATAAAAAACGGACAGAGGAGATCCTTATAAAAAACAAAGCGCTGTTGCGTACTCTGATTGACGCTATTCCTGATTTAATTTGGTTAAAAGATTCTGAGGGGAGATATCTGCAATGCAACAGGCGCTTTGAAGATTTCTTTGGTGCAAAGGAAGAAGAAATTGCCGGAAAAACAGATTACGATTTTGTGAATAAAGAGCTGGCGGATTCATTCCGGCAGAATGACAAAGCCGCAATTGCAGCCGGGAAATCTACAATGAATGAAGAACAGGTGACTTTTTCTGATGGACACAATGAAATCCTGGAAACGATCAAAACTCCCCTTTATGAAAGCGATGGAAGGTTTATTGGTGTCTTGGGCATTAGCCATGACATAACCGCGCGCAAGCAGATGGAAGAAGCGCTATTTGAAAATAAAGAAAGGATGAGGGCTATAGTTGAAGGCACACCACACCTTTTCTTCTATACGCAAGACACTGAAGCAAACATTACCTATGTATCTCCGACAGTTGAGCAAATTACAGGGTATAAAGCCAATATTTGGTTAAACAGGAAAGATTGGTTTATCACTGACTCGATATTTAATAAGACTGCGATAGAGAAAACACATGCTAAACTGCGGGGAGAAATTACAGAGGAACCCACACTTATAGAAATCCGTCATGCCGCCGGAAATTCAATTCTACTGGAAGTATATGAATATCCAATTATAAAAAATGGAATTTTAGCCGGGCTGCGGGGAGTTGCACACGATATAACCGATAAAAAGCGGACTGAAGAAGAACTGCGCCAATTGAACCGCAAACTGCACGCTATCAGTAATTGCAACCAGACTCTGCTACGGGCTGTTGACGAACAGACCTTACTGAACGATATCTGCCGCATCATTTGCGACGAAGGAGGTTACCGCCTGGTTTGGGTAGGGTATGCCGAACAAGATGAGACTAAATCCGTGCTCCCTGCAGCCTGGGCAGGGTTCGATAGCGGGTACATAGCAAACGCCAAACTTAGCTGGGCAGACGACACGGCACTAGGACTGGGACCTGCAGGAAAAGCTATCCGAAGCGGTGAAATAATCTGTGTTCAGGATTTCACAACCGACCCGCAAATGGCTCCATGGCGCGAAAGCGCTTTGCAGCACGGATATCGCTCCGGTATTGCACTGCCTCTAAAGGACGAAAGCACAAAAGTATTCGGCGTTCTCCTGATTTATTCCTCAGAGCCCACTGCTTATACTCCCGATGAAATACAGCTCCTGGAAGAATTATCAAACGATTTGGCGTTCGGCATCACCGCCTTGCGTAATCGCAACATGCGCAAGCGATTGGAAAATGAATTGCAATTTAAAAATGATATTTTATCCACACAGCAGGAAGCATCGATTGATGGAATCCTCGTGGTAGATGAAGGCGCCAATATAATATCCTACAACCACCGGTTTGTCGAGATGTGGGATATCCCAATAGAGCTGGTTGAGAAAAAAGACGATGAACCTGTTTTGAAGTTTGTGACGGATAAAGTGGCGGATACCCAAATGTTTCTTCAGCGGGTTCGATACCTATATAAGAACAACCGGGAAACAAGCCAGGAAGAAATTGTTCTAAAGAACGGACAGATCTTTGAGCGCTATTCGGCTCCAATAATCGGACCGGACAATCAATTTTATGGGCGTGTGTGGTATTTCCATGATATTACCAAACGTAAACAGTCCGAAGAATTCTTAAAAAAGCAGAAGGATGAGTTTGAAACTATTTTTAATCTCGTTCCCGCTCAGATATGGTTTAAGGATACTCATAACAATTTCATTCGTGTAAACAGCCAGGTCTGCCAAGATATTGGAATAACTAATGATAAGATTGAAGGTCGCTCTGCCGAAGAGTTATTCCCTGCTTTTGCCAGACAATATTACGAGGATGATCTCACGGTGATTAATTCCGGCAAACCTAAACTTGGAATTATTGAGCAGATGAATACCGCAACAGGAAATATTATATGGCTGAGCGCTGATAAAATCCCAGTTTTCGGAGAAGATGGCGAAGTTAATGGCATTATTTTATTTGCTCAAAATATAACGGAACGCAAGCGTGCAGAAGAGGAATTACTTAAATATAAGGATCATCTTTTGGATATGGTAAATGAAAGAACCTCAGAGCTGGAACAATCCCGTGAGACGTTCAGAGCTCTGACTGAAAACACAAAAGATGTTATAATAAGGGTTAATGATAGATTTCAATTTTTATACGCAAATGCAGCGCTGGGAGATATATTTGGTATACCGGCAAAGGAATATATCGGTAGAACGCTTTCCGAGATAGGATTTTCCAAAAACATTACGGAAGGATTGGAATCACTGCTTAAAAAAGTATTTGAGACCAAGAAAAGCGACCGTATTGAATTTCAATTGCCAAATGGAATTTGGGGTGACCTAATAGCAATACCGGAGTTTGACATTGATGGGAATGTGTGCTCGATAATAATTTCTGCAAGAGATATAACGGAATTTAAAAAACTTCAACTGGAAATTGAAGATGCACTTGAAAAAGAGAAGGAATTAAATCAACTGAAAAACCGTTTTATATCCATGATCTCTCATGAATACAGAACACCTCTTACTTCCATTCTCTCTTCCGCAGAAATATTGGAATTAGGAGATGAAAAATACACTAAAGAAAAAAAGAAAATCCACTTTGCCAGAATACAAAAAAATGTGGACTATTTGATAAATATGATTGATGAAGTGTTATATGCTAATAGAATTGACAGCAATAGAATTGAGTTATCTTTTCAAAAGATCAACTTAGCAGATTTCTGCACAGAAATATTCGACGAAATGAAAGGTTTATACCCGGGAATAAAATCATGTATAAAAATTGATCTTATAAAAGATTATTACAATATTGATACGGACATAATGAAAAAAATTCTGGTCAATCTGATTTCAAACGCTTATAAATACAATATCGAAAAAGGGAATGTAGACTTTATTATAAACTCGGAAACAGATAAATTGGTTTTCAAAATTACCGATACAGGAATCGGCATTCCGGAAGATGAGCAAAAAAATGTTTTTGAGCCTTTTGCCAGGATGTCAAATGTACAGCATATTAAAGGTACTGGACTTGGATTAAGCATTGTAAAAAAATCAATTGAACAACTTGGCGGTACAATTGCTTTTACAAGCAAAAAAGGAGAAGGAACTACATTTACGGTGACAATTCCGAACAAAGAATTATAGGATAGACGAATGTTTAAGCTGCTTGTTATTGAGGATGAGGATGATATCCGTGAAAATATAAGAGAAATATTTGAATTAAACGGATACGAGGTGTGTGCCGCTGTTAACGGATCGGAAGGGATTAAACTTGCTGGAGAGTTTAAACCGGATCTTATTTTATGCGACATAACAATGCCGGTAATTGACGGATTCGAGGTTAAAAAAACACTTAGCGGGAAAAAGCGAACATCCTTAATTCCCTTTATTTTTCTGACTGCAAAGGCGGATATCAAAAGTATTCGTGAAGGAATGAATTTGGGAGCGGATGATTATATTGTAAAACCTATCCACGCCAAAGAATTGGTAAATGCCGTCAATAAACGAATGGAAAGAATTTCGGAATTAAAAGCAACCCAAACAGATAAAAATCCCGGACAAAAATTAACACTTGAAGACAAAATACCTTTAAATACCGGAAGCGGACATCTTTTTATTCAAATTAATAATATTGTTGCTATTACAGTGAAAGAGGACTATACTATGGTCTTCACAAACGAAGGCAAAAGAATAATTATAAAGAAGACTATAAAAAGCTGGGAAAGTATTTTACCCGATAAGGTATTCATAAGAGCCCACAGAAACATAGTGGTTAATTTAAACTTCATTGATAAGCTTGAGCCCTGGTTTAACGGAGCTCTAATTGCAAAAGTCAGAAATTATCCGGAGTCAATAAAATTCAGCAAGCGCTATTCGCAAAAGGTCAAAAAGATGCTTAAAAACAAATAATCGTCTTTTCTTTTAATTCCACCCACTCACCTCAATATTTATCCCGCTTAACATTAAAATCTAATCGATAAACGATTATTTCTAAAAAAAATTTAATTACTGCGATAATATTGCTACAAAAAGGAATCGTTATGAAAAATACATTGCTTGTGGTTGAAGATGAATACGACGTTCGTGAAAATATAGCAGAAATACTTACTGAAAATTCTTACAAAGTTATTAAAGCCTCTAACGGAAAAGAAGCTGCGGACAAAATAATAATGGAAGCGCCCGATCTAATTATATCAGATATTATGATGCCGGAAATGAATGGATTTCAATTGCTGGAATTTGTTCAGAACTCAAGAAACTTTGCACATATTCCATTCGTTTTTTTAACCGCAAAATCTTCAATTCAAGAGATTAGGAATGGAATGTTGAAAGGCGCGGACGACTATTTTCCAAAGCCATTTAAAGCATTTGAGTTATTGGAAATGATCAGAATAAAATTAAAAAAACAGGAACTAATTAAAGGACAATTTAATAAAATTAAAGAGAGTATTGCTTTATCTGTTCCGCATGAATTAAGAACCCCTTTAACACCGATACTTGGTTACTCAGAAATGATTGCGGATGACGCCAAATCCCTGACGGTAGGTGAGATTGAAAAGATGGCTACCGCTATTATGACAAGCGGAATGCGTCTTCACAGAACTGTTGAAAAATTCATCCTGTTTACCAATGTACAATATGAATTAAATGAAATAATAAATAATAAATCTCTAAAATTCAACACAACTGAATGTACAGAAGCTATAGTTCTAAAAACGGTAAAAGGAGAAAATAATTTTAATAACAGCACACACAAATTAGAGTTTAAAATTGAAGAGAGCCGGTTAAAAATTGATGAATCTTATTTTAATATTTGTATTAAAGAACTTGTTGAAAATGCATTCAAATTTTCGTTTCCGAACACTTTAATTAAAATAACGGGGGAAAATAAGATCAATAATTATGAACTTTCATTTGAAAACACAGGAGGCGGGTTTGCTGAAGGTCAAATAGAAGGGATTAATATCTTTAATAAACAATTTGACCCCACAATGCCCGGCAGCGGTCTTGGTTTACCTATCGTAAAAAAAATAGCCGAGTACTTCGGCGGCAGACTTGAAGTAGTTAGTGAATCGCAAGGGACTACGAGAGTGACAATTCAAGTTCCAAGGGCAGACGAATAATAATCTAATTATAAGAAGGAGATACATGGAAAAAAATAAGCTGGTTAAAAACGAAACAAACGAACTGCTTCAGTTGATTAGTTTTAAATTAGACGGTGAAGAGTTCGGAATTGATATCCAGATGGTACAAGAGATAATCAGGCTGATGCAAATTACAAAGATTCCCAATTCGCCGGATTTTGTAGACGGCGTGGTAAATATAAGAGGAAGGATAATACCGGTAATCGATTTGCGCTGCAGAATGGGAATGCCGAGAAAAGAGCATGATAATAATACCAGGATAATAGTAGTAAATCTTATGGGAAATACGACCGGATTTATAGTAGATGCCGTAAATGAAGTATTGCGTGTACCGGTAAGCATTATAGAAGCGCCTCCTGAAATAGCTGCCGGCGTTAATTCGGAATATATAAAGTCTGTGGGAAAACTTGAGGATCGACTTTTAATTCTTATTGATCTTGAAAAAATTTTCACAAAAAGTGAGAAACTTGAATTACAATCATATTAATAACAAAATAGAAAAAGAATAAGGAATCTATATGAAATGGTTTAAAGATTTAAAAATCAGCACAAAACTTTTATCCGGTTTTGTTCTTATTGCAGCAGTAGCTGCAGTAATAGGTATTAGCGGATACCTGGGGACGTCAACGGTAAGTGAAAATTCCATTCTACTTAATGAAAATCTTGTTAAAGTCCGCGATTTAAGTTATGCAAATATTTCATTATTAATTGCCAGGGCTGATGTATTAGCCATAATAAATTCCAACAATAATGAACAAAAACAAAAATATCTGTCTGAAATACAGTCACAGACAAATAAAGTTGACGAGCTAATCGATCAGTATAACAAAGCAGCTTTATCACCGGAAGAAAAAAGTTCATTATCAAGTTTTGATGAGGCATGGAAGACTTATGTTCCTTTGAGAGATCAGGCTACAAGTTTTGCGATGGCGTCAAAAAATGAAGAAGCATTGAACATTATCTACGGCAGCGCACTTGCCCCATTAAATCAATCAAGAAAAAATCTTCTTGATTTGGTTGATTATAATGTTAAGGCTTCAAAAGAATTTAATGAAACTTCTGTTTCTGAAGCAAGTTCGGTTAAAGCTCAAATAATTATCTTTTTAGTGATTGGAGTATTATTTGCCGTAGTATTAGGATTTTTTATCTCATCAATTATAAGTAAGCCTCTGCAAAAAACCGTATATATGCTTCAGGAAATCGGCAAGGGTCATCTTAACGAGAGGTTAAATATTGATCATAAAGATGAAATCGGGGTTATGGCAGCGGCAATGAATCGTTTTGCCGAAGATCTTCAAAATAAAGTTATAGGCAGCATGAAGAGAATTGCGAACGGAGATTTCAATTTTAATGTTGAAGCTTCGGACAATAAAGATGAAATAACGCCTGCTATTAATACAACCGTAAAAACTTTAAATGAGCTTAAGTCCGAGACAGATTCTATGACCCAATGGGCAGCGGAAGGTCAATTAGATAAGAAAGGCGATTTGAATAAATTCAACGGCGGTTATAAATCTATTGTAGAAGGCTTCAATAATACTGTTTTTGAAATAATATCAAAGATAAAAGAAACTGAAAGGGTAATAGAAATCCTATCCACAGGAGACTTGACTGCAAGAATGGAAGGCGATTACCGTGGAAATTACAAGAGGCTTCAAGGTTATATTAATAACTTAGGCAGTTCATTAGAAAATATTGTAAAAGAAGTGACTGATTCAGTTGCGGCAACAGCAAGCGCTTCAAGCCAAATATCTTCAAGTACTGAAGAAATGGCAGCCGGAGCAGAAGAACAAAGCCAGCAGGCTACGGAAGTTGCAGGCGCAGTTGAAGAAATGACAAAAACCATTATTGAAACGACTAAGAATGCAGGCGAAGCTACCGAAGCTGCTAAAAAATCAGGTAATATTGCTAAAGAAGGCGGAAAAGTGGTAAACGAAACCATTGAAGGTATGAATAAGATAGCTGAAGTAGTAAAGAGATCTGCATTTACCGTTGAGAAATTAGGTAAGAGCAGTGAACAAATAGGCGAAATAGTGCAGGTAATTGACGATATAGCTGATCAGACCAACCTTCTTGCCCTAAATGCAGCAATTGAAGCAGCAAGAGCCGGCGAACAGGGACGCGGTTTTGCAGTAGTTGCCGATGAAGTAAGAAAACTAGCCGAGCGCACAACAAAGGCAACAAAAGAAATCGCCGCTATGATAAAAGAAATTCAGAAGGATACCATAGGCGCAGTCACTTCAATGCAAGAAGGCACTGCCGAAGTTGAAAGAGGAAAACAGTTAGCAGATAAAGCAGGACATTCACTTGTGCAGATAATTGCCGGCGCTGAACAAGTAGCCGATATAGTTGCACAGGTAGCTGCCGCCAGCGAAGAGCAGTCATCAGCTTCAGAACAAATAAGCAAAAATATTGAAGCAATAAGCAGCGTTACACAAGAAAGCAGTGCGGGTATTCAACAGATTGCAAGAGCTGCTGAAGACTTAAACAGGCTTACCTCTAATCTTGAAGATTTAATCTCGAAGTTCAAAATCAGCGCAGACGGAAATGCAGGAATAAATTCCGATACAAGAAAAGCAACTTATGGTAAGAAAGAAGAAGTCGGAAGTACCTTTGTAAAGAAGAACGGGACTATTGCGCACAGGAATATCTGAAAAAGTCTATAATGAAAACTACAATACTACAATATTCCTACCCCTAAAATAACAGCCCAAACTGCTGTCCCTCTCAGCTAATGAGAGGGACATCTCTTACCGTTTCAAACAAATAGTCATCCCAGGCTTATTTGCGGTCAGTGCAATATTTTAAATGCAGGCTTATTCTAGAACACATCAAACACCAATCATCTTGATTATTTAATTTGAAATTTATATTTATGCATTAGTAGAAGTAGATGTTTTAAGCATAACAGCCACGATGATAAAAACCCCGGCAATCCTCAACCGGGGTTTTATTTTTTTAAACTCTTTTCACCGCCGGGACACAACAATCTAATTTTAAGTTCTATAACCGTAATATATATTGACGTAATAGGTTAGAGGATTAATCAACTTTCATGTAGATACCGCTGCACACACAATTAAATTAGTCCAAGCTTCGCTTGTCGTTATTTAAGAAGCATCATCTTTTTGGTATCTCTATATTCACTCTTGCCGTCTGTACTCTTTGCTTCAATCATATAGAAATATACACCGCTGCCTAATCCCGCTGTATTGAAGTTTACCGAATAGTAACCTGCAGACTTTTGTGCGTTTAACAACTCTTTTACTTTTTCACCGAGAATATTATAGACTTCTATCTTTACATTACTGCTGAACGGCAAAGCATAACTTATCACAGTGCCCGGATTAAATGGATTGGGGTAGTTCTGATATAATTGATATTGTTTAGGCTGAACTATATTATTAGCTGAAGAAATATTTTTTGTTGTGCCTGAAAGAATCACCTGTCTTGCAATCATTTGCATATTGCCGTTATTCTGCGCTATATTCCGAATGTTAAACGAAACCTGTAAACTGGTGTCCTGTGCCGGTTTAAAAGTTACCGGAACTATTAGAGAGTCATTACCCTGAATTGTATCAGGTACTGAAATATTTGTAGAAAATGCCGGATTACTACAGAAGAAATCATTAATAGTAACGACAGTATTTTGAGAATTATAAATTGTAAATTGTTTTACGATTGAACTTCCCAACGTAACTTTTCCAAAGTCAATGGAGTCGGTATTGGTAGTGAATAAATTGGTTTTCCATTGATATTTAAATGCCCTATAAGTATCAAAATAACTTTGGTAGCCCAGGTCAAAAGCAATAGAATCATATGGAAGAGTTATTTCTGTAAGAACGGGGTTCCAGTTTTGTCCCCAGCAAATTACCCTGTTGCCGCCGGGCAGCTCCTGGACAGAACCTTCCGATTGGGTAAATATATTGTAATGATAAAAACGGTTAATCAAAGTCGCAGCTTTATTTACTTCATCAAGCTTATATTCTACGGCGCTTGAAATCGGATTAGGATGGTAATTTCCGTTATCAAACAAGCTGATATCTCCGTTAGAGAATCTCCTTATATCATGTTGTTGTGAAAAGCCCAAGCTATCGTTAATAAATCTGAATTGATTATTTTTTCCACCCAGCCGCCAAATTATACTCCCTGAATCAGGATTAACCTTTGTGACCTCATCTAAATTCCTTGCCGAGATAAGAAGATTCCCATCACTGTCAATTTCAACCGAATTAAAATGTGAGAAATCAATTACGGGTTGAGTTAAATCTATATTCGTATCTATATCGGTAATTTTATAATGATCCATCGCATCCCATTGAAATATTAAATTACCCTGGGAATCAAACTCCTGCAAAGCTCCATCTATAATGTCGGCATTTGAATTACCGCCGCTTACAATTTGGCTCATATCCATGTAAACATTACGCTTGCCGAAAATATAATAACCTCCGCCAGGCAGCACACGCAGTTCATGGACATCCGTTGTAAAACCATTACCGGAAGAAAATGTTCGTACAAGGCTGCCCGAGCCGTTTAAGCCACTACAAAAAGTAGGATAAGTAAAAAAAGTTAATTCGCCGTCAGGTTGAAGATCAAAATCATAAATGTCTCCGTTTACGTTTTGATAAAAAACAGGCGTGCCTTCATTATCGATTATTTCTAAATAAGGGGAAGGCGCCATAAAAAAATATCCCGGTGAAGGGTTATTTGATTTATCAATAACAATCGGCGGCAAATCCGATGGTAATGTGGAATCGGGTGTTGATAAGGATGAATATTTAGGGGAAATACTTGAAGTTTTATATTTAACGGGCGAATTTTCCTGAACCGGTGTGTTTGTATTTATGCAAGTGTGGAATTTAAAACTCAACTCACCTGCTTTAAGCCCGTCTGCAGTTATTAAACCGTCTTTTAATTTAATAGTTACTTCTTCATCTGTTTGAAACGGCGCAGAGGGAGTAAATATTAACGTACGGAAGTCATCAGCTAAAATAATTTTACCTGCAAGCACGCCGCTTTTTGTTCCAACTGCTTCAATAAGATTATCATTAATACTTGCTTTATTTATACTGTTACCTTTTCTAATAATAATATTACTGTTAACAGAGACATAAGATGAATTAGGCAGCGGATTAATATATTGAAATTCAGAAGTAATTTGAGCGCCGATTGAACCTGGATATAGAATAATAACCACAATTAAAAGGAAGCAAAAAATATTGTCACTAAGTACTTTCACTAAGACTGCCCTTACAAGAATTTATTTATAATAAGATCAAATCAAAAAAGATAGAGTTGAGCCTGACTAAAAAAGTAATTTAATTTTTTCCTCAAGATTCTATTTGTTAATTTAAATCAATTGAATTATTATATTAACTATGACAATAAAATACCGTGCAAGGTTTAATTAATTTTTAATAGTTGTAACTTATTGAAGATTAAAGAGTATAGTGATAAGACACACAATGTAATGTTTTAATTTTAATCATGTGGAGCTAAAATAAGGGTCGACTTGCCTACCGTCAGGTAGGCAGGGTGGACCTACATTTTAGTGAGCCTCAATTTAAAAAGTAAATCAGGAATTATTTAAGAAGCATCGTTTTTTTAACGGAAAAAAAAGTTTTCCCTGAATTATCTGATGCTCTTATGGAATAAAAATATACGCCGGAAGCAAGGTCGGAGGCATTCCATGAAATTGAGTAATTGCCTGACTTTTGTGATGAATTAACAAGCGTTGAAACTCTTTGTCCAATTACATTAAATACATCAATTCTAACATGACTTTCCTCCGGAATTGAATAATTAATAACAGTGGAAGGGTTAAACGGATTGGGGTAATTTTGAAATAGTTGATAGCTTTTAACAGTATTGTTAACGCTTTTAATACCGGTAACATATGGCGATATTGTGAAAGCAGAATTACTTGAGCCGTATAAGTCATTTGTTATACCGGATACAATAATTATATAAGAAGAATCCTGTTTCAAATTTGACGGAACCTGCCACTGATATGCATTTGTTCCGGCTACAATAGTATCGCCAATAACCGAAGCAATATTATTCCCTTCCATTAATTTTATGTTTACCGTATCGTTTATATTAGATTCCCAGCGAATTATATAAGTTGAATCCAGATAAAATTTTTCTCCGCCGTTTGGAGATAACATTTTTATAAATGCAGGTGCGGTATTAAAGATTTCAGTATTTGACCAGGCGCTTGTTCCGGCGGCATTTGTATTGTTCACGCGCCAATAGTAGGTAGAATTATTGTTAACCGAGCCTAATATGAAGGAAGTGGAGTCTAAACTTGAATTATCAACTACCAACCCGCTAAATGACGCATTGGAAGAAACTTGCAGATGATATTTTTGAACAATTCCGCGCGTACCCCAAACTAATTCTACCGGGGCTGATTGGAATACAAATTGACTATCCTTAGGCGTTATCTGAACCGGCGAGTATAGTGAATCAACCTGAGGAATGCCGAATGCAAAATCACCTAATGTTGAGGTAGTAAATGTGATTTCATCCTTTGCTGAGTTATAGCTTGTCGGCAGAGGAATAAAGTTATTATCGCTATTGGATCTTGCATAAACTACAGTTGCTTTAGGATTTGTAACAGCGGGATAATTATAAAGATTAACCTGAACCTCGCCCAAATAATAATTAAAACTCATCCCACTACTGATATTGAAATAGTTTGAAACCATAATAGGGGCTTCCGTATTAAAAGCGGGATTAACCGGAGCATAATTATAACTGCTGACTGTTGCATTTGCATAAAGCAAAGTATTTAATGAATCAAATTTAATTGTAATACCGGTTGTATCGTCTAATTTGTTAAACTTATATGTATTACCCTGAAGAATTCCTCCTAAAGGAGTTACTTTCGCTTCAGGTATTTGGCTTACCCACGGGAATTTATAAGCACGGTAAGAAATTTGCCCACCGGGAATATGAAATTCGAGTGCAGTAGAAAGATCAGAGTGAATTTCGGTAACAGCGGGTAAACCCAAGAGACTTGCATATCCCCACCCAATCAAAGTATTTCCGTTCGATAATCTTTGAACTGATCCCATAGCAGTACTGTATATAACCGGTGTGTGTGTGTATTCCCAAACCAGCGTTGCCGTCAAATTTTGTTCATCAAGCTTGTATTCAACTGCGCGTGAATAAGGAGTGGGATGCTGATTCCCGTTGTCGAAAATAGTTATATAACCATTGCTGTCCGGAATTTCCTTTACATCGTGCTGGAATGAAAAATAATTAGGGTAGTTTGATTGGTGTTCGTTATAAAAATTAAATTGATTTCGTTTCCCGCCCAATATCCAGTCGACATTTCCAGTTTGCCGGTCAACTTTAATAACACTGGAAGTATGTCTCATTGAAAAAAGGATATTCCCGTTTACATCTACTTCTAATGAATTTCCGTGAAACAAGTCGACGGTACTTGTGGTAAGGTCCATATATGAATCCGTTATTGGCAGATAATCCCAGCTTCTCCATTGAAAGACGACATTCTTTGAAGCGTCGAGTTCCTGTATAACAGCTCCAATGACAGTAGCGTTTGGACTTCCACCAAACTGGCTCATATCAACAAGTTCGGGATCAGAAGCAAAGACAAGGGCATGTCCGTTAGGTAAAAGAAGGAAATCATGGACGTCTGTAACAGAAGCATATCCATTCCCACATTGGAAAGTATCAACGGGAGTAAAAGATGTATCCATAACAATCCATCTTACAGCGACCATAAGATCTGAAGAATTTATCGTGTTAGCGCTAATAAGTTGGGCATATGAAAGCTGACCGTTCGGTTGAACCGTAAAATCCATTGATTCAGTCGTGCCGGTATTTTTATATTTTGCCGCACTTCCATCGTTATTTAAGATCATGACAAAATTTCCAAATTGAGTAGATGGTATAAAAGCATCGTTAGCTAAGAATATATTCCCGGAGGCAGGATTATTTGAAGTGTTCACTGTTATTACCGGAAAAGTTGGAGGTGTTGTTGTATCTGTTTCGGAAGTTTTTGCAATTGATTTATATATCTTATTTACCGATGCAGGCTGATTTAACGATTCTCCGCTCATTAGTGTTAACGGGTTTATGTTTATTGTTTTTGAAAGCGGCGTAGTTTTAAAATATATTGCAACTGCGGGAAGAGCCGCTCCATCAATTGACTTAATACCCTTATTAACATTGACGCTAACGCCCTCATTTGCTGAAAACGGCGCTGCAGGAATAAATAAAATGGTTTTATTGTCATCGGACAATTTTACCGAACCTTTATGCTCTCCGCTTACAATTCCCGAGACGGAAAATTCATTTTGCGACAGACTTGCCGGATCTATAATATCGCTTGATTTTAAGATAATATTTGTGCTTAAAGAAACAAGCATCGAATTATTTTTGGGCGAGATATAAACAAATGACTGAGAAAAGATGAAACTGTTAGAAAATAATAAGACAGCTACAAATAAAAAGTAATTTAATTTTTTCATAATGGTTACTTCAAGGTTAATTAAAATAATTGATTTGCAATAATTATTTTGACAGGAAATTACCACGAATAGTTTAAAGTAATTTTTACATAGCTGTCCAGAATAATTTTATTTTGCTTATTATTATACGAAAACCACAGGTTATGGACAAATTTATATCTAAATTAGAACCGTGACTCATTCACAGCATTAACGTCCAAAATGATTATTATCCTAAAAAAATGCTTTTAAAAGCTAACTTGCCTACCCAAAGGGCAAACTTTTGCCAAAGGCATCTCTTTGGGACAATCCACTTCCTTTGCCAAGGGGAAGCATTTAAAAATTTATTAGTAAGGGGTGTTTTAAAACTTTTAATTATAAAATTTTTTATCTTTATAAATATTTATTCCAGAATTTTCTTTTGGTGGAAAATTCTCAATATGTTTTCCCCAAATTCCGATGCCATCAGAATATGGGAACGTTCGGTATTAGTTGTTTGAAATAATAATTATGAAAAGCGAAGTGTAAAAAGAACTTAATATAATTATCAATTCAAATTATATTTATAACAATTCAAAAGGGTTTAATCCGTCTTGAATTAAAATAAGCGAGGTTTGTATGCATAAAAAAATCTTTTTCCTTTTCGTTTTATTTTCTACAGTTGCTGTAAATGCGCAGTGGTCACAAACAAATGGACCATACGGAGGATATATCAATTGCCTGACCGTATCTCAAGGGGCAGGCGGCACAAATATCTTTGCGGGAACTGGTTCAGGGGGCGTTTTCCTTTCATCCAACAACGGAACAAATTGGACAGCGGTTAATACAGGCTTGACAAACTCTAATGTTAACTCGCTTATGGTAAACGGGACGAATCTTTTTGCAGGGACTAATGGCGGCGGTATTTTCCTTTCATCCGATAACGGAACAAGCTGGACTCAAATTGATTCAGGATTGACAAACTTTTATGTTAACTCGTTTACCGTAATCGGGGCAAATCTCTTTGCGGGAACTAATGGCGGCGTATTTCTTTCAACGAACGACGGAACAAGCTGGACTCCAGTTGATTCAGGATTGACGAACACTTCTGTCAAAGCTCTTGCTATCACCGGCGGAACGAATCTCTTTGCAGGAACTAACGGCGGCGGCGTATTCCTTTCGACAAACTACGGAACAAGCTGGGCAGCGTCTAATACGGGCTTGACGAACGATTCTATCCTGGCTTTTTCTGTCATCGCGACGCATTTTTTTGCAGAAACTAATAGCGGTGTATTTCTTTCAACGAACAACGGGGAAAACTGGGCACTTGCCAATCCAAAAATTATTAAGACTCTTGTTCTCAGCCTCACAACGCAAGGCGGAATAAATATCTTTGCCGGATCAGCAAACGGCATTTACCTTACAACAAACCAAGGAATAAGCTGGGCTCCGGTCGACACAGGCTTGACGAACCTTGATGTAAATTCGATTGTTTCAAACAACACTGAGACAGGCGGAACAAATCTATTTGCAGGCACCTGGGGCAGCGGCGTTTTTCTTTCAACTAACAACGGTACAACCTGGACTCAAGTTGATTCAGGATTGACGAACACTGAAGTTTGCTCATTTGCTTCCAGCCCCAGCGGGACGGATCTCTTTGCAGGAACTTTGAACGGCGGCGTCTTTCTTTCAACTAACAACGGAACAAATTGGACAGCAGTTAATTCAGGCTTGACGAACCCTATGGTTAACTCGCTTACAATTAGCGCCAATGGGACAGGCGGGACGAATCTCTTTGCGGGAACTAACGGCGGCGTATTTCTTTCAACGAACAACGGAACTAACTGGACTCCAATTGATTCAGGTTTGACGAACACCTCCGTCCAGGCTCTTACTATCAGCGGCGGGACTAATCTCTTTGCGGGAACTAACGGCGGCGGCGTATTTCTTTCGACAAATTCCGGAACGAGCTGGACAGCGGTCAATACCGGCTTGACAAACGATTCCGTCCAGGCTTTTTCTATCATCGCGACGAATATCTTTGCTGAAACTAATTCCGGTGTTTTTCGTTCAACGAACAACGGAACTAACTGGAAAATGGTCAATCCAGAAATTATCAAAACTCTTGTTGTCAGCACAGCAAGCGGGGTGAGTATTTTTGCCGGATCGGTCGGAGACGGCGTTTTCCTTTCAACAAACGAAGGAATAAGCTGGGTCCCGGTTGATTCAGGCTTAACGAATCTTAATGTTTATTCACTTATTGTGAGCGGGACGAATCTTTTAGCCGGAACATATGGCGGTGTATTCCTTTCAACTAACAACGGAACAAGCTGGAAAGCGGTTAATACGGGCTTAACAAACGATTATGGTTCGTATGTTATAACGCTCGCAATAAGCCCCAATGGGACAGGCGGGGCAAATCTTTTTGCAGGGACCTATAATGGAGTTTGGATGATACCGCTTTCAGAAGTGATTACCGGTGTTAAAGAGCAGCAAAATAATTTACCAAACAGCTTTTCCCTGATGCAAAACTATCCAAATCCGTTTAATCCATCAACTATGATAAACTACTCTATTCCTAAAACAGGTTTAGTTACAATAAAGGTTTATGACATTTTAGGAAGAGAAATAGCGACCTTAGTTAATGAAGAAAAAACTGCGGGTAATTATTCAATACAATTTTCCGCCAATGGCGGATACGCCTCAGGCGTATATTTTTACAGAATGGAATCCGGAAGTTTTGCGGAGACAAAGAAACTACTTTTGTTGAAATAATAAATTTTAATACGATAAATTCAAGTTGACCGTGATTAAGGGTAAAGCGGTCAACTTGAACTTCTGGAAAAAATTGCATTATAAATCAGCCGGCTTAAATCATCATCTTCAACAACCAGTAATTTCCGTTCTCTTTCCATTTTTGTCTCCTATATATCAAATCCCATATCAGGTTTATTCTCTGTTTTTAAAAACGTCACTATAAATTTACTTCCTTTACCTTTTTCGGATTCAACATCTATAGCTGCTTCATTAAGGTCACAGTATTTTTTGACCAAAGCCAAACCTAAGCCATTACCTTCATACCTTCTGGAATAACCACTCTCTTCCTGCATAAACGGCTCGAACATTCTCATCAAAAATTCTTCGGACATACCTATACCTGTATCCGATACAATAACTTTTACATGCTCTTTTATATCCCTTTCAACCATTATTTCCACTTTCCCTTTTTTAGTATACTTTATTGCATTATCAATTAAGTTAACGAATATTTGATTTACGCTGTATAAATCGCAATAAATGTCTGGAATTGATAAACTGCTTTGCACTATAAACTCAATACCCTTTTGATTTGCATACCCTTCAAATTCTGTTCTTAGATTGTTAAGAATGTCCTTCATAAGATTGACGTTTTCAAAATCAGGCGAGTAGGCACCCACCTGCATCTCGGATACATTTAAGATTAGATCAACTGTTCTAACTAATCTATTGCCGGCAAGTTCAATGCCTTCAAAATATCTTTGCGCCTGATCGTCGATTTTATCATACAATAACTCTTTAATCACGTTTGCGCAATTAATAGTTACATTCATCGGAGTTCTTATCTCATGAGACATCTGCGCCAGGAATTCGGTTTTTAACCTATCGGATCTTTCCGCCTGATTCTTAGCCGATATAAGCTCCTCAGTCATTTTCTTTTTCCCGGTGATATCCTGTTGAACAGATAAATAATTTATTATATTGCCGACATTATCTTTAACTGATGAAATAAAGGCGTCTTCCCAAAACAATTCTCCGTTTTTCTTTTTATTAAAGAATTCACCGTGCCATGTTTTACCGGAAATAATAGTATCCCAAAGTATTTTATATTCTTCTTTTTTAGTATATCCGGATTTCAATATTTTTGGACTACGACCGATGACTTCACTAAGAGAGTACCCGGTGGTTTCTTCAAATGATTTGTTCACATATTCTATTTTACCCTCAGGGTCAGTGATAACGATTGAAGCCGGGCTTTGAGCCACAGCTTCAGAAAGCTTTCTGAGTTCATTCTCTGCAAGTTTTTGCTGAGTGATATTCACAATTGTCCCTCTGAGCCCAATTGTTCTACCATCACGAAAAATAGGGGCTGTAAAAACAAGCGCAGGAAAAGTAGAACCATCTTTTCTGACCATTCCATATTCATTCTTGCTTGGATGTAAGCCTCCCAACACCTTATGCATATTTTCGAGCGCTTCCGGCTTATCTTTTTCGTAAATTGAGTCGACAATGTGAATACCGCTGGAAATATCATCCGGGGAATAACCAAAGGTTGTTAAAGCTGTTTCATTCACAAATGTTATTATTCCATTTAAATCCGCCTCATAAATAGCCATCGGGAGAAGGTTTGCCATCTCTTTAAATCTTCTTTCACTTTCGATAATTATATTTTCCGCACGCCTACGCTCAGTGATATCGCGGATTGCTGCAATATGAACCGACCGTCCCGCCCTTATGAAGCTCCTTCCTGTAATCTCGGCAGGAAAGATAGCGCCATCTTTTTTGCGGAGAATACGCAAAGGAATTGAGAATACCTGGTTATTGCCGGTCAAAAGCATGTTAAGGATTCGATTTGTTTCCCCTTTTTCATTCGAAACGCCCGCATTTGTCATAGAGAGTAATTCACTTTGTTCATACCCAAACAGAGCTGCAGCCGCATGATTAGCATCCAATATACTGCCAGTCTCGTTATCAACAAATAAGACTGCATCGGATTCCGCTTCGAATAATTCCCTGTATCGGGACTCGCTTTCCATCAATTTAAATTCCGACAATTTGCGTTCGGTAATATCTTCAACAATTCCATCATAATAAAGAGTCTTTCCATCAGAATCACGAATGGCTCGAGTATTTTCTCTGACATAAACTATTGAGCCGTTATTGCAGGTCCAAGCCGATTCTAATCCTTTAACTTCTCCAGTAGCTTCGACCAGTTCAATAAATTGTTTACGTTCATATAAAGGTTCAAAACCAGTTTTTCCAAGGTTTCTTTCTGCAATTTCAAGAAACGAAGAGTAACCGAGCATTTTTAATAATGCAGGATTTGCAAGGAGTATCTGTCCATTCGGGGTTGTTCTATAAATACCGAGCGGAGAATTCTCATAAAGCAGCCGGTAACGTTCTTCGCTTTCTCTTAAAATATCTTCTGTATGTTTTTGGGAAGTTATGTCTTGAATAACGCCGAAAATAATTTTCCTTTCCTTATCATATTCTGCAATTGAATGAATATCCTTTATTTCACCGGTATCTGCAGTTTTAATTTTGAATTCCAAATTGTAAGGCTGATTATTTTCGACCAAATTTTTTAATGCGCTGTCAAGCAGCGGTCGGTATTCAGGAAGAGGATTATTTTTAATTGTATTGTAATCTTTGTGATCATTACTAACGCCATAAATTCTTTTAGCGCCTTCGGAATAAAACATAATTTGGGAATCAAGGTGCAATTCCCAATTGCCGGATTTGGACACAAGTTCGGCGCGATTTGACCGGGCTTCGCTCTGATGTATCAGCTCGTCTGCGTGAACACGTATTTCCGGGGCTTGACTGCTGCTTAGTTTCCGGCTGGCTTTTTCAAGACGGTTGACTTTTTTCTGCAGTGATTTAAGCTCTTTGAGCAAATCTTTCTTTGTTCTTGCTTCCTCTTTCATAGCTGTCTCATAAAAGTTAGAAGGGCAATGAAATATAATATTTAGGTAGTTCACCAATACTAAAAAAATACTAATTTAAATATTGGGAACTATATGGTTTACGGATATTCGATAATATCTTAATAATATCATTTTTTCGCATTATTGTAAATAGTGCGCCTAAAATTTCTCCTTTATTATCAAGATAAAATTTGATTTAATATAATGCATAGCCGGGAACAAACCGAACTTTCCATCAGAATTTGGACAAGCCCCGGGATGTGAGGGAAATGATAATTTGGAAGGTCAAAAGTTAATGAATTGAAATCATTTCCTTTTCCTTGCCTTAAAAGCAATATAAGACCCTCCTATTACAGCAACAGCTCCTGAGAAAAAAATGCCCACAGAGAAAACAATTACAGAAGACAGATTCAAATATTTTACCCTCCAAAAATCATGAAATAAAACAGCGGATCATATTGTGCACAATAATATTTCCAATCAGCATTCTTTAAAGCCCCGTCAATCGCGATTGCCGGCGGAGATACCCGCTGCCTGGTTATTAAACATAGTCATCACAACGTGATAGTTGAAAATCGGCGGGGCATCAATACCCCGCCTCATTCAATTTGTAATATCCAAGTTTAGATTGAGACTTACCTGAGAATAATTTAGTTGAACAATGCCATGCGTATTACAAAACATACGTCCGTCTACACACTTCTAATAAGGACAAACCTTCCGTTCCCTCTCGACGGGGGAATTTCTGAAAAAAAAAGTCAATATTTAAGACAGAGTTATTTAAGCAGGATCATCTTCATGGACTTAATATATTGACCGGCAGTAACTCTGTAAATATATATACCGCTTGCAACATGCTGTCCAAAATTATTATCACTGTTCCATTGAACATTATAAACGCCTGCCTGCAGCTGGTTGTTTATTAAAGTTCTTACTTCCTGCCCAAGTATATTATATATTTTTATAGTAACAAATGCCGACTTAGGTAAAGAATAATTTATGATCGTACCCGGATTGAATGGATTAGGATAATTCTGTGACACTGTAAATTCATTTGGAACTGTATTATTCTTATTGGCTACAGCAGTTATACTTTTTATTGTAAAAGCAGCAATTCTTGAAAAATCAGAATATTTGCCGTTAACATTTGAAGCCCTTACACACCAGTAATAAGTGCCGGCATTAAGACCACTGATTTTTTTAGTAAATGAATCGAGATTTGCATACACAGTGGGGTTTGACATATTACTATTTGATGATAATTCAACACTATATGTCTGGTCAGAAGCCGGTTTTGTTGTGATGTACCAGGATAATGACGGCGATGATGATAAAAGGACCTGGTGATCCGGCGCGCCGATAACTGGCAAGGTAACAGATTCCAAAACTGCATTTGTACTAAATAAAGCGCCGCCGTTAACATTTGCATCCGACCATGCGGATGAATCAGAGCCTTTTATAAGTATCACTCTCCAATGATAAGCTGTTCCGGGAGTTAATAACGGCGAGGTAAGAATGTAGCTGCTGCCGGTAATTCCGGGAATAACGATATTATCAGCGCTATCACTTACAGGGGTAACACCGTCAAAGGGAATAGACTGGCTTTTAATTTCAATCGTATAAGAATAAGGTTCCGAAGGCGGAGCGTCATTTAAATACCAGAAAAATTGCACTGTATCCGAATATATAATATTTCCATCGCCCGGCACAGATGCAACCGGAGTTGGAAGACCGCTATTTTCATTTGCACCGAACACCGTAAAAGTTCCTGCGTAGGAATAACCTGATGTCTGGCTTCCATTTATTACATTAACTCTCCAATTATATGTATGCCCGGGCGCCAGGGCTGATGCACTATCTAATGTTAAGCTTCTCGATGCAGAAGTAAAAGCAGAGCCCGAAACAAGCGTATGAGTTAATGAATCGGTTATTATTATATCATAATTTACTGTGCCTACAGTTCCATAACTAAGATACCAGGAAAATGAAGGAACCGTTGTGTAAACAGTTGCATTTCCGACTGGCCAGCTTAATATTGCTTGAGGAGCGCCGCCCTGGCTGCTGTCTACTTTAAAAATTGCCGGAGCTGAAAAGCCGGAAGATGCAGTTCCATTAATAGTTTCGACACGCCATTTATATGTACCACCTGGCAATAAAGTTGTATCTAAATTCAAATATGAATTTGATGTTGTATCGGTAACTATAGGATTATTGGAAGTATCAGTTACTGCAACAATATATTGAATAGCCCCTGAAGCAGGGCTGCTTAAATACCAATTCAATGCCGGTGCAGCCGAATAAACGGTTGCACTGTCGATAGGCCAGCTGAGAATTGCTGCCGGAGCGCCGCCCTGGCTTGCGTCAACTGTAAATGTTGCTGCACTTGAATAACCGGATGATAGAGATAATGTTTCATTAATAGTTTCCACGCGCCAGCTATATGTATGCCCTCCTTTAAGTGTTCCCAGCGTCAGGCTTACTGTTGGAGACGAAATAGGGGCGCCCGTAACTACTATATGATCTGTAGAATCTCTCACGATAATATTATATGATAAAGTACCTGCCGTCCAACTGCTAAGATACCAATATAATGTAGGGGTGGGAGAAAATACTGTTGCATTCCCTGCGGGCCAGGTGGGGATTGCAAGAGGAGCCCGTCCCAGGCTGCTGTCTATAGTAAATGATTCTTCAGTAGATTCGGTAGAATCTCCTCCTGAAAAACTTGCTACTACTATAAATAAGTATGTTGCTCCCGGAGTAAGAGTATCAGAAATAATTACGGAATCTGCCTTAGTCCCTTGTATAAAGAAATAACCCGGACCTGAGTAGATTGGATTGGTGGAATCTCTGACCATCACCGAATATGTTACAGTATCGCTTGTTGAACCGGAAAGATACCAGTACAAAGTTGGATTAACGGTATATTCATGCGCATCGTTTGTAGGCCATGTAATTACAGGTACAGGAAGTGTCTGGATCGCAGATGGATGAGTCTTAACATTATTGCCTTCGGAGAGATTTATTTCATATGAATCTGCCTCATTTATGCTATTGTGAATTGAGGCATCAGAGGGGACATTCAATATTGAGGCTTTAGCGTTACCTGTACTAATAAATAACATTAATAATATCATTAATCCTTTTGAAAATCTTTGCATTGATTTTATTCCGCGTATATCATTGATTGTAAAGCGACCCCGGTCAGAATAAAGTGCTCTGCATAAAGAGTTCAATCTTGTTTTCATAATAAAACGCCTCGCTTAAATTAATAAATGAAACTAATTTCTTTGCAACAACACATATTGCATTAACTAAAAGTAAGGGAAGTATATCCGCAAAAGAATAAAAATAAAAAATTTAATGACGTAAATAGTTAAACTATTTACCCTGAATTGGAATTAATCAAACATATTTTGAAAATCAAAACATAATTTTGTTCGTGAGCTGATTAAAATATAATTCTTAATATGTCAATTAAAGCTGATGTTTTTAACCGGTTTTTCAAACTTAACAAAAATTGCATTTAAAAAGTACGTATAATCAATAAAAGGCAAGATATTTAATCCGCAAGATAAAAGAAGAAATAACTCTCATTATTTTCTGTGAAGGTAAAGAATTAATTATTAAAATGCAATGTATTATTACATGGAAAATATTTTTTGTCTGCAACTTACATCACATTTGTCAGGATAAGGAATAATAACAGATAGTTTTGATTCCAACATTATTAAAAGTTTTGAGATTAAACACATTAAAATCGCTTTGCTACATTATTAACTTGTAATGTTTAAAGCCAAAGCCTGTCTACCAGGCAGGCGGGACTGACTTGTACTATTTTATAAAAGTCCATGTTTTTATATTAATTTTAAAAAACCTAATAAGTAAACTGAAACATTTTGCCAACTCACTTATTTTACACACCTTGTTTAAAGTTTGGATTTGGCGAAGTTATTACGGCTTCGCCTCACCCAATTAGAAAAGTCCAAGCTTCGCTTAAGGTTATTTTAGAAGGACCATCTTCTTTGTGTCTCTGTATTCACTCTTGCCATCCAAACTCTTCGCAGAAATCATATATAGATATACACCGCTTGCTAATCCGGTTGTATTGAAATTTACCGAATAGTAACCGGCGGTTTTTTGTGCGTTTAATAATTCCGTGACATTTTCACCAAGTACATTATAAACTTCAATCTTAACGCTGCTGCTGAACGGCAAAGCATAATTTATAGCAGTGGTCGGATTAAAGGGATTAGGGTAATTCTGATCAAGGGAAAATGTGGTCGGTATATTGCTGTCGGTCTTTTTAACAGCCGTAGCATTTTGTGTTGTAAACTCCGCAATGGGACTCCATTGAGTTGATCCTCCTTCCGTACCTATAGACTGAACACGCCAGAAATATTTTGTGTTTGAGAGGAGTTTTTTAGTTTGTACCATTTCACTTAAAACATTCGATGAATCCCATACAACGTTAGTAAAAAGTGTGTCACTCGCAACCTGTACATGAAAAGAGGACACAAACTGAGATATATTTCCTGCGGACCACTCAAGAGTCGGGTTGAGCGCCACACCGGTGGAAAAATTCCCTGGATTCGTCAATTGAGGCGATACATACAAACCGTCGACGGTTGTTCTGATAATTTCACCGTATTCACTTCCTGTCAATAAAATTCCACCCTCCGGATCAATTCCCGACATTAACATATAGTAAGGATAACCGACTTGAGACCACAGTGTATCTCCAGATGCATCCAGCTTAACAAGAGTTGCCTGTGGTTCTGTGGACCCCGAATTTCTATCAGAAAACATCAGGAATTGCCCTGAAGAAAGAGGTAAAATAATATATGCGCAAGCTTCTTGAAATGCATCAAGAGTCGGCGATCTAAAATATTTTTTTGTCCATAGAGAGTCCCCGTTAGCATTTAACCTCATAAGCAGAGCTGAGCCGCCATACATTGCAGAATCACTCACATAACCGCATAGCATACAACCGCCATCGTTTGTTGCGGCTACAGAATGACCCTCAGATAATAAACAGTCACCGGTTGTAAGATAGAATCCCCCTGAGCGTTGGTTTTCATCACTGAATTGAACGAGCCTCCTAAATCTTGCCGGGATCCACAGAGAATAAAACAACCACCATCGGAAGCTCCAGCCGCACTTACTGAATATCTGTTCGACAACGAAGGATAAATAGAGTAGTGTTTTGACCATAGCGTATCTCCCTGTCCGTCGAGTCTGAAGATCATAATAAACTGATTATAAGGATCATTGGTTACTGCAATGTAACCACCTTGAGATGACTGCCACACGCCGGCAATACCATTACCTCCCGGTAAAAATTCTACAAATGGAGTCTGGGCAAATATTGTTGAAAAAGCTGTGACTGTAATGCATAGCAGCATCCAAGTAAACAAACTCTTTCCCATTTCTTTTCCCTTTCTTATTAAGTTTTGAAAATATTAGTTTGAGCCAGCTATCTGCAAAATTGATCTTGTATGTTATCAGATTTATATGATATTACTTGTGTGGTAATATAGGATATGGTCAGCATAACAATATCTTTGCCCCTATAATTACAGGAAAGTTTCATATTGAACTCCTTACTGTAAAAAGATAGTTTATAAATTTTAGAAATACTTACAAAAAAAGAAGAAAAGCAATAATAATATTGTATTCGGAACTATTTGAAGAAGTTTTCATGCTTTCGCTCCGGAAAAGTTATAAGATAATACAAATTAGCTCTACAACTATTACTGAACAAAAACTTATTTAGAAATTCTCCCCACAGAAAAGTTTGAAATTACCGTATAAAAAAAATAACATTATTAACAGATTAATGTCAAGAAAATAATTAACCCAACCCGATAAACTTTTCAATGTCTTTTTCTCCGGGTCACCTTCCTGCTCATAGGAGAACCACGATTCTGATCTATCACAAACATAATTTTACTTCAAACTTGGATGCGGTCAGCTAATAAAACTTTATTTTACAAGATATTGTCCCAACTAATTTTGAAAATAGAAATCAATCTTTGATTTTTTATGAGTCCTTAACCCTTTAATTTCACTAACCTTAACATCTGATATAATGGTTCTGAAAATGATGTTTTGACTTAATTATTAAATGATAAACTGTCAATGTTTATGAATTTAGGAAAGATAGAATCCAAAATAATAAAAGGCGCGCAGTTTATTGCACGCCTCTTATAATTAATTCTAGCGCAAAATCATTTCAACAACAGTATAATTAATCAATAATTTGTGTTCTTTATATTGTACGTTAAAAGAAGACACGCTGTTAAAGGCTGTGTTTTTATAGAACCGGTCTCTTTTTTTATTTGAATATTTAATTTGAATATGCTATCCAGCTGCCACCGATACCGTATATTTTCCCTTCACTCCATGTTGAAATCTTTACAGTAAAAGCGTCTCTTGAAACCGACAATGTTTCAATATTATAACGTAAATTGGTCTTGTTATCGGCATCAAGCTTTACAACTGCAAGAACAACGGTTGGTTTTTTATCAAACGGTTTATCGAAGTTAACTTCAATTGTTACGGAGCGGTCGCCTGAATTTTTATCAAGGGTATAGCCTGGAGTTGAAGTGTTAGCAGAAAAAGTACCGGATTGAATGGCTACCTGAGCAAAAAGGTATGATGAACTCAGGATAAAAAACAACACAAAAGAAATGGAAAATAATTTTTTCATAAGAACTCCGCTTTTAGTTAGAAATAATTATTAATTAAAACAGGGCCTATTAAATTATATATTTTAAATCTTAAATCTTTCCTACTCTTCCAGTTCGAATTATATTATTTTGATAATGAAATACTCAAATAAACATTTGCCCAATTTACGGATTGTATTGAATATGTGTACGGGTTTCCGCTATAATCAATTCCGGACGATGAAAGCTTGAAAGATTTAACATAGCTTTGGGCACCGCCGTTTGGAATATTGGTATTAACACTATTGTTGGATATTGTTACCGGAACGTTTTTAAGTACAATTGATTGATTACTACCTGCACCAGGCGCTGGTCCAGTGGAACTTTCCGTAGCGCTTAGTGAATCTATTATATTATTAACCGGATCTAATGTACCGCTTATACTTCCAGAAATGTAGGCGATTAAATTTGCCATGGCATTAACTGTATCTGAATATGCATAATTTACCGAAAAATTATTTCCGACCCAGGTCAAGTTTTGGCTGACGTTTCCATTGAGCACTTTATTTGACCAGCCGACTGTCGTCGAAACATTAGAATTATCGCTCAGTGTAATAAAACTTTGTGTCTGATCAACAGGTTGGAGATAAATATAGGCAAGCGTATAAGAAGATTGTTTGGTAATTTTAATCCATTTAAAATCTATAAATCTTGGCCCCTGTGTAGGCGGATCTGTTCTGGGTGTTGCACTAACATAATAGCCGTAATAATGAGTTCCAGACTGGATAACAGTTTTGCTAGGTGGGAAAGCACCACCATTTTCATTGTATCCTGTTATTGTTCCATTGGAAAATATGCCTCCTAAATTCGTACTTACAAAAAGGGTATCTGCTGAAATTGTCAAAGAGTCGGAAATATTCGTCTGATTATTTCCCAATTGATAATAAAGGACATTTGTAGGAAACCGGTCATTGCCGATTATCTTATTTTGAACATCATTCCATCGGTTTGAAATTTGCGACCAGTTTATGTTTGATGTTTTGCCAAAAAAAGCAATCTGATCAAACATAACTTGTGATGAAGCTGCATTTAATGCAGACGGATAAGGTTGAAATGCGCCGTTAACATAATTTATTGTTCTTACAGATTGAACTCCGTTCGGGTCATAGTTATTTGGGAAATTCGGATCAGCTATATATAATTTCCCTTGTGTAATATCTATTTTATATACAATCATAGCATGAGCGCCTTTACCTGCACTGTTGCAAATAATAACAAATTGAGGCTGTCCGGTAATAAGCATCGCCCCAATAAATGTATCCCACACAATTGTAGGGAAAAATGATGATATATTAACCTGATATATCCAAAAATCCCAATTAAAATCATCCTGTATTGTTGAAGCAAACCGGTATCCCAATGGATTATCCATCCACATAAATGATGGTGAGGCGGGATTATTCAATTTATCCAACGAGTGAAACAGTTTACCAAGCTGCGGCTTTTTCTCATAGTAATACCACATGGCAGTTATACTTTGACCCGCACAATGTCCCTTCGGCGCTATAAAGGAACCATAATTAATAAACTCCCAGTCATCTACACCCGGGGTAAAATTTGTGTTAATAACGGTCTGATTTGTTAAAACATTTAAACTGAGGGATGCAAAAATCAGATTACCGACAGCTGAATTATCTACTGCTCCTTTTGCTAATCTCTTTCCAATCGTAAGACTTGATGTTTCGAAATGACTGGTCATTACTGTGACAGTAGAATCAGATTCTGCAAGAACAGGTAAAGCTTCCAGACTTCCTGTTATTTCATTATATAAAAAACCAAGAGCAAAATCCGTCTTAGCTTTTTTTACGGGCACTGTAATGGTCATAGGCAATGATGAATATCCACCCCCGTTTTTTATTGAAATCATTGGTGAAACAGGATTAAAATTCTGTCCAAATTTGTGCGATAGAATCGTTGCATAAGAAATTGAAAATGTGTGGGATTCAGTGTATGCATTTGAAGGAATATTTATCTGCAATCCATTCACAGGACTCCCCGATGAATTTACACTAATTGTCCCCCCGCTGTTATCGATTGTTTGGGACATTACGCTCACTGTCGAGCCTAAAGAAATATTAACTCCGTTATTAGGAGCAGAAGTTGATGGCTCAACAGGGTTATTGCTTTTTTTACAGCCTGTAATAAATAGTAGAATAAAGAGCGGCGTGATAACTAATTTATTCATATATTTATCGTTAATATTTATTTAACGAATAGAAGAACAAAAAGCTATAGGATTAATATAATCATTTTTCTACCAAATTCAAGCTAATCAAGAAAAATAATTAAAATCTCCAATCCGACTTAAAGAAAAATCCTTTTAAATAAAAAAGGCGCGCAGTTTATTGCACGCCTCTCAAAGTAATTCTAATACAAATCACTTCAACAATAGAAGTTTTTTCGTTTGGATAAAACTACCTGCCTGCATCCTGTAAAAATATACACTCGAAGCGGATCCGCCTTTGGCGGGAAACTGCACGGAATAATTCCCGGCAGATTTTTCTGCATTAACTAAAGTTGCTACTTCTTTTCCCAAGACATCATAAACTTTAATTGTTACAAAACTTGTTTTAGGCACAGAAAAGTTTATCGTAGTTGATGGATTAAACGGATTGGGGTAATTCTGATATAAAACAAAAGAAGATGGTATTTTATTATTCTCTTTTACTGAGGTAGTAGATTTAATTGACCTATAAATTCCCACATCATCTGTCCCGGCAAGAATGCATCCGTCTTTTGAAATGCCAAGGGTTTGAATACCGAGATAACCTAAACCATTATTTTGTGCCTGCCAGCTTTTCCCATCATCGGTACTAATAAATACACCATCATTAAAAACACTTGCGTACACCTCTTCTTTTAAATTATTTACAACGGAAGTGTAAGCTTGAAAATTAGCGGCAATTGAAGATTTATTCCAGGAGGAGCCTTCATTAGTTGAATAAAAAAGACCGCCATTAAGCAAGGATTGCTTTCCCCAGACTGAAACAAAAAGGGTACCGGTTAAGCTTTTAACAATTGAAGTAATTTTTGTAAATGGAGTTCTCAATCCAATAGAATCCCATATTGAACCAAGATCAGTAGATTTGTACAACCCGTCATTTTGAGTGCCCGCATATAAACTGCCGTCTGCCGATTGAAATAATGCAGTTACTACGGGGTTTGTAATTCCAAAATTTTTTTGATTCCATGTTTTACCGCCATCAGTTGAATAATTGACACCGATAACATTTGAACCGGCAAGTAAGTTCCCATTACTAAGAGCAATTAAACAACTTACCTGACCAATATTGCTGGATGAATCTATATATGTCCAGCTCAAGCCATTGTCTGATGATTTATAAATTGTACCAGCGGCTGTTCCGGCAAAAACAACACCGCTGTCATTAACTGTAACAGCGATAACATATCCCAAAATCAAATTAGAAAAGCCGTTTGAGATTGGAGTCCAGGTTAATCCATCATCGGTAGAACGGCAGACACCAGCTTAATTGCCAGCGGCATACAAATATCCATTTGGGGCTGCAGCGAACGCCCAGATATAGTCGGTCGTATCATTTGTCGCCTGCCAAAAATTTTGAGCCGTAATTTTTACGGCAAAAGAAAGCCACAATAATATTAGTATATATTTTATCATGTAATTTTATCCTGTACAAATTTATAATAATCAGTTACACCCCTGTATACGGATTATATAATATGCGTTTTTGAAATCGATATAAAAATGCCGGCGCATATTCCAACGTTCAGTACCGGCAAAATTATTTTAGTAAAATCATTTTTTTCGCTTCTCTAAATTCACTCTTGCCATCCAGACTCTTTGCTTCAATCATATAGAAATACACGCCGCTTGCTAATCCGGTTGTATTGAAATTTACCGAATAGTAACCGGCGGTTTTTTGTGCGTTTAATAATTCCGTGACATTTTCACCAAGTACATTATAAACTTCAATCTTAACGCTGCTGCTGAACGGCAAAGCATAATTTATAACAGTGCCTGGATTGAAAGGGTTGGGATAGTTCTGCGATAACTCGTATTTACCCGGAATGGATGAATTATTTAATTGGATAGATGTTGCGCGAGAAAGATTGAGCTTAGTTACAAAGAAGGTACTTCCGCCTCCGCTCATATTAGTCTGATAAGCGCCATTAGTTATAGGGAAATTGGAAGAATTAGTCGCGCCGTCTATATAAGCATTTCCACCCTTATCTAATGCGATTGAAAATCCTAAGTCATCTGAATTCCCACCAATAAAAGTGGAATATGCAAGGGCGCTGCCGGTCGAATTTAGGTTTGATATAAAAGCATTTTGATAACCAGCTAAGGTAGTTTGGTAAGCGCCGATTGTCGTTGGATAATTTGAAGAGCTTGTATATCCTGTTATATAAGCGCTGCCGGTATCATCAAGGACGATTGCAGTACCATAATCGTAATTATTGCCGCCGATAAATGTTGAATACGCCAAAGCGCCGCCTGTTGAATTTAATTTTGTTACAAAGGCGCTTCCACTGCCAAGCAAGGCAGTCTGAAAAGCTCCTACTGTTGTAGGATAATTTGA